>JBBSEZ010000053.1:0-31551 GCA_038239195.1 Gemmatales bacterium | reverse complement strand
GACGAGGCCTACGCCGAGGTCGGCTGCTTCCAGGGCGCCACCCTCCTCGGCGCTCTCCTCGGCCACCCCGACCGCGTCGCCCACGCCGCCGACAACTTCAGCCAGTTCGATCCCCACGGTCACAACCGCGACGCCCTCCGCCGCAACCTCGACGCCGCCGGCCTGTCCGGCCAGGTTCGCTTCCACGACCAGGACTTCGAGGCGTTCCTCCTCGGCCTCCGCGCCCGGGCCCCGCGCCTCGGCGCCTTCTTCTACGACGGCGCGCACGACTACCGCTCGCAGTTGCTTGGCCTGCTCCTCGCCGCCCCCCTGCTGGCCCGCCGCGCCCTGCTCGTGGTCGATGACGCCAACTGGCCCGCCGTGCGCCAGGCCACCTTCGATTTCCTCGCGGCCCGCCCCGAGGCCCGCCTGCTGTTCGACCTGCCCACGCCGGGCAACGGTTACCCCACCTTCTGGAACGGCCTGCTCGTGCTGAGCTGGGACGCCGACGGCCGCAACGGCTACGACCACGCCCAGCTCGCCCGCGCCCGCCAGCCGGCGCTGCTGGCGTCCATCGCCGCCTTGCAGGGCGTCAACCTTCAGGTCGAGGGCAAGGTGATCCGCATGGTCCCCGCAGGCTGAGCGAGGGCTGTGTTTGGGCGCAAGCCTGGGGGAAATGTGCCCCCACCGGACACGCACTCCGCGGCAACGCCCCGGTCGGACCGGGCGCTTCGGACAGCGCCAGGGCGCCTCCGGGACCTCGACGGCCCTCGGCCCCGCCGCGATCCGGCCGTGCTCTCCTGCGTACAATCTCGTAAAACAACTCCCGTCCCGCAAGCCGCCCGTAGCGGCGGGCCCGTGGTTCGTGGCACAATAGCAATCGGCCCGTCAGCGGACCGCGGGCCACGGACTACGGACCACGCGAGCATGTCAAGCACCCCGCCATCCTCGAGCGACGCGACGCCGACGGTGGACGACTTCCTTCGGACGGTGTTGCGCAGCGGGCTGCTGGGCCGTGCCGAGCTACAGGCCGCGCTGCGCGACGTGCCGCGCGGCCAGCGCGAGGACCCGTCCTGCCTGGCCGAGCACCTCATCCACGCGGGCAAGCTGTCGCGCTTCCAGGCGGCGAAGCTGCTCAAGGGCACCGCCCTGGGCCTGGTCCTCGGCCCCTATCAGGTGCTCGCCCCCATCGGCAAGGGTGGCATGAGCACCGTCTACCTGTGCCGCGACGAGCGCACGCAGCAGCTGCTGGCGCTCAAGGTCCTGCCGCCGCGCAAGGCGCGCCTGGAGAATCGCATGCTGGTGCGCTTCCAGCGCGAGATGAAGATGAGCCAGCTCGTCGGCCACCCGCACGTCGCCTGGACCTGCGAGGTCGGCGCCTATCGCGGGGTCCACTACATCGCGATGGAGTACATCCCCGGCAAGACGCTGTCGCGCGTCGTCGCCGACCAGGGCCCGCTCGAGGTGCCGCGGGCGGCGCGCCTCATGGCCGAGGTCGCCTCCGGGCTGCACCACGCCCACGATCAGGGGCTGATCCACCGCGACCTCAAGCCGTCCAACATCCTCGTCACCCCGCGCGACCACGCCAAGGTCCTCGACCTGGGCCTCGCCCTCCTCGACGGCGAAACGGGAGACAGCCGGATCGTCGGCGGGCAGGGCTACATCCTCGGCACGATGGACTACATCGCCCCGGAACAGACGACCGACGCCGCCGCGGTCGATCGCCGCTCCGACCTCTACTCCCTGGGCTGTACCCTTTATTACGCCCTGTCCGGTCAGCCTCCGTTCCCCGGCGGGACCAGCCGCGACAAGATCATGCACCACCGCCAGGACCAGCCGCCCTCGCTGGCCTCGCTCCGCCCCGGCCTGCCGCCCGCGTTCGTGGCCCTCGTCGAGCGCCTGATGGCCAAGGAGCCGGGCCTGCGCCCCCCCACCGCCGCCGCGGCCGAGGAGGAGCTGCGCGCCTGGGCGGGCGGCCCCGTGCTGCCGCTCGACGCGCCCACCGACTCGAGCTACGCGGCCTCGGTCGCCGCCTTGCAGGAGGCCAGCCCCAGTCCCTCGGAGGAGATCGTCACGCTCCTGCCCGCGGAAGAGGAGGAAGTTCGGCTCCGCAAGGGCGTGCCCTTGTGGGTGGTGCTGGCGCTGGTCGGCAGCGTCAGCGCCCTGGGCGCCCTCGCGGCCGTGGGGGGGCTGCTGGTATGGTGGTTGGGGAGGTGACCGCTCATGAACATGGAACAGGCACTGTTGGAGGCCATTCACCACGAGCCGGCCGAGGAGGCCAACTGGCTCGTGCTGGCCGACTGGCTCGAGGACGAGGCCGACGCCCGCGCCGAGGTCGTGCGCCTCACGCGGGCCCTTCGCTCCGACGAGGCCCCCCGGGAGCGCCCGGCGCGAGAGGAGCGCCTGCGCCGCCTGCTCGCCTCGGGCGTTCTCCCTTGCGTGCCGTTGCTGACCAACGCGCTCGGCATGCGCCTCGCCCTCGTCCCCGCCGGCACGTTCTGGATGGGCGCGGGCAAGAAGGAGAAGCACGGCTCCGAGGACGAAGGGCCGCGCCACGAGGTGACGATCGCCCAACCCTTCTACCTCGGCACCTGTCAGGTCACCCAGGAACAGTTCCAGCGCGCGATGGGACACAACCCGAGCTACTTCCGCGCCGGGGCGCCCGGCGAGGAGAAAGTGGACGGGATCGACGCGCGCTCGTTCCCGGTCGAGTCCGTCTCGTGGGACGACGCGGTCGCGTTCTGCGCGAAGTTGTCGGGCCTCCCCGAGGAGAAAGCCGCGGGGCGCGTCTATCGCTTGCCGACGGAGGCGGAGTGGGAGCATGCCTGTCGCGGCGGGCTCCGTTCCCCCACGCACTTCGGCGATCAGCTCTCGTCCACCCGCGCCAATTTCGACGGCAACTACCCCTTCGGCGGGGCCCGCAAAGGGCCGTACCCAGAGCGCCCCGTGCCGGTCGGGTCGTATCCGCCCAACGCGTTCGGGCTGTACGACATGCACGGCAACGTCTGGGAGTGGTGCGCCGACTTCTACGATGCCTCGGCCTACGCGGCTCGGCAGGTGGGGGGCTCGCCGGGCCCGCCGACGGGGCACGACCGGGTGCAGCGCGGCGGGTCGTGGTTCAGCTACGGCTGGGCGTGCCGCGCTGCCGAGCGCTGCCGGTCGATCCAGACAGGGCACAACGAGCGCAGCGGGTTTCGGGTGGCGCTGACGGTGCCGGGCCCACGCTGAACAACCCTCCTGCTTGCCGTTTCGCGCGACGGCGAAGCGCTCATTTTGCAAAAAATTCCACGAAGAGCATTGCCCTCGCCGCCGTCTCGCCCTACGATCTCTTTGACAACCTGGTGAGTATCTTATCCAGAGTGGCTGAGGGAATAGGCCCTGTGAAGCCACAGCAACCGGTTGTCCTGGCCCCTCCTCCCGGAGGCGCCTCGACAATGCTGGTGCTACCTCCTGCCCGGCCTACCCTCGACAACCGTGTCGAGGCCCCGGGAGAGATAAGATCGTGTGCCCCTGCACGCCTCTTGTTCTCTACCTCGTGCGTCGCAAGCCGACGGCGAGGAACTTTCCCTGGACGATACACACCTCCGGTAAAGGCCCCCTCAACCCAATGGGGGCGCCGGCCGCGTTTCGATTTTGAAGCGGGCCGGTCCTTGCTACCAACTGGAGGAGCGCGTTCGTGTCTAGCCCCTTCGTTCGCGGCCTGAAGTGTCGGCTCTGTGGCACCGCCTACCCGATCAGCGCCAGCAACTTTTGCAACGAGGACTTCGGCCCCCTCGAAGTCGATTACGATTACGAAGCCATCGCCGAGGCGCTGACGCGCCAGAAGATCGAGCTGCGCCCCAACACCATGTGGCGCTATCAAGAGTTGCTTCCCCTCGACGGCGAACCGACCGTCGGCCTCCACGTCGGCGGGACGCCTTTGGTCAAGGCCGACCGCCTGGCCCAGGCGCTGGGCGTGGCCCGCGTGTGGCTCAAAAACGATGCCGTCAACTTCCCCACGCTGTCGTTCAAGGACCGCGTCGTCGCCGTCGCACTGAGCAAGGCCCGCGAGCTCGGCTTCACGACTGTCGGGTGCGCCTCCACCGGCAACCTGGCGAACAGCGTGGCGGCCAACGCCGCGGCCGCCGGGCTGGACGCTTTCATCTTCGTCCCCAGTGACCTGGAGCGCGCCAAGGTGCTCGGCACCAGCGTCTACGGCGCCCGGGTGATCGGCGTCCACGGCACCTACGACGAGGTGAATCGCCTGTGTACGCAGGTGGCGTTCAAGTACGGCTGGGGCTTCGTGAACATCAACCTCCGACCGTTTTATGCCGAGGGCTCCAAGACGTTCGGCTACGAGATCGCCGAGCAGCTCGGCTGGCGCATCCCGCAGCACGTCGTCTGCCCGATGGCGGGGGGGAGCCTCATCGGCAAGATCCACAAGGCGTTCGGCGAGCTGGCGAAGATCGGCCTCGTTCGGCCGGGCGCGTGCAAGTTTCACGGGGCCCAGGCGACGGGGTGCTCGCCGATCAGCACGGCGGTCAAGAACGGCTGGGAGACGCATCGTCCGGTGCGCAAGCCGAACACCATCGCCAAGTCGCTGGCGATCGGCGACCCGGCCGACGGCTACTTCGCGGCCAAAATGATTCGCGAGTCGGGTGGCTGGGCCGAGGACGCGAGCGACCCGGAGATCGCCGAGTGCATGGCGCTGCTGGCGCGCACCGAGGGCATCTTCGCGGAGACCGCCGGCGGGGTGACGGTGGCGGTGGCGCGCAAGCTGATCGCGCAGGGGCGCATTGGCCGGGACGAGGAGATCGTCCTGTGCATCACCGGCAACGGGCTGAAGACGCAGGACGCCGTCGCCGACCTGCTGGAGCGGCCGGCGCTGATCGGCCCAGCGCTGGAGGACTTCCTGCCGCTGATGGAGATGGCGGGAGAGCCGGCGCTGGTGTGAGCGGCTTTGGGAGGCGCCAATGTCGCCCGCGCTCCGCCGCGGAGCGGCGGACGAGATTGTAGCCCGCGACGGAGTCGCGGGGCCGCCACGGAGCGGCGGACGACATTGTAGCCCGCGACTCCGTCGCGGTCCCCCGCCGCGGAGCGGTGGGCTACATTGCCGGAGGCATTCTCTTCACGGGCCGGTTCCGGGACGGGGCCTGGCGTGGTAGAGTGGGGAGCGCCCCTGTGGGACCGTTTCTCCCTACTCCCTCGAGGCGCTCGTCATGGTCACAGTGAAATGTCTCTCTTGTGATGCGGACAACGACCCCCTCGCGACGGGCGGTTACTGCGATGCCTGCGGCAAGCGGCTGCCCCCCGCGGCGTCTTTCCGTTCTCGGCGCGGGCCGGGTGGCACGAACGTCGCCGAGAAGCCGGGGAGCGAGTCGTTGCCCGGCCAGCGCTACCGCGCCTCCGAGGCGCTGTTCATCATTGCCGCCTTGCAGCTCGTGGCGGGCGGGCTTTTTCTCGTGCTGGGGCCCATGTTGTTCGAGCAATTGCCCCAAAGCTACCGGCCCAACGACTACCTGCCTGGGCTGATGACGCTCGCGGTCCCGCCGGTGATGGTGTTCGGCGCCCTGGGCATGCTGGCGCGCTACCTGCCCCTGGTCGCCTCCGGGCTGGCGCTGGCGTTTCAGGTGGTCTGGACGGCGATCGGCTTTGCGTTCGGCGTCGCCATGGCGCTGGTGTGGTTGCCCGCCAGTCTGATCGTTGTAGGCTTGCTGGTTTGGCCGTTGATTGTCAGTTTGCAAGGGGAGGCGCAGCGCTCGCGTTGACGGCCGGAACGAATTCGGACGAGGGAAGGTGCCCATCATGGCTCGCGTCCAGTGCGTGCAGTGCGGAATGGAGAACGACCCTCTTGCCGCGGCAGGATACTGTGAGGGCTGCGGGAAGAAGCTCCCGCCCGAGCGGTCCTCGAGCAGCGTCCGCGTGCCGGGCGACGAGGGCTACCAGGCCCCGGACCTTCGCAACCGGGACCGCGACGAGCGCCGCCCGCCAAGGCTGTCGTATCACGACGACCTCGACGTCAGCAAGGGCGCCGACGAGGTCGCTCAGGCAGAGCAGGCGGCGCGGAAGAACGCCTCGGGCACCCTCTTCGCGATCGCCGTGCTCCAGCTCGTGTGCAACTCCATCGTGCTGCTGGCCGCCCCCGGGATGCTGGGCGGGGGCCCGGTGGGGCCGGCGGAACTGGCTGGGGCGTTCGTGTTCGTCGTGGCGATCACGGCCGTCTTCGCCGGGCTCGGCGCCTGGGCGCTGTACGTGCCGCTGCCGGCGAGCGTGGTGGGGCTGATCTGCTACGTCGGCCTCGTCTTGCTCGACGTGGCGTTTGCCCCGGAGCAGATCGGCAAGGGGATCATTCTGAAGATCGTGTTCATCGTCGCCCTGGTGCAGGCAATCGTGGCGGCCAACAAGGCCCGCCAACTGCGTGCCGCCCGCGCCAGCGAAAGGCGCCGGGACGAAGACGAGGACCGCTGGTAAGACCAACGAGGAGAGACGTTCATGGCGATCAAGGTGCAGATTCCGACGCCGATGCGGCAGTACACCGAGGGCAAGACCACCGTCGAGGTGGCCGGCACGACGGTCAAGGGCGTGCTCGACGAGCTCGGCGCCAAATTTCCCGGCATCGCCGGCCGGCTGTTCAACAACGGCCAGGTGCGCCAGTTCATCAACCTCTACCTGAACAACGAGGACATTCGCTATCTCGAAAACCTCGCCACGGCCGTCAAGGACGGCGACGAGCTGGCGATCATCCCCGCGGTCGCGGGAGGTTGACATGAGCGAGAGCAAGGTAGAGGGCGAAGGGGCAGAGGACGATGGGGCGGAGGTGCCCGACGGCGCGGCCATCTTCCCCGAGGTGCCCGAGGAACTGGGCGTGAGCCCACTCTTGCTGGCGGTAATCCACGCCGTCGTCTTTCTGGCGGGCTCCGAGGAGGCAATCGTCAACGGGGCCGCCGCCGACGAGGCGGTCGGCTACCTGGCCGGCTACCTGGGCAGGCTGGAGGGAGAGCAGCTCCGGCGGGTGCGCGAGGACATGGCTTGCCTGGTGGGCTACGCGAAGCAGCAGAAGTGGTCGAAGCAATCGGTGCAGACGTTGAAGTCGTTCCTGAGCGACTTCGGGGTAGGGGAAGAGGCGTGACAACGGAACCATCCCTGGAGCGCTACAGCCGGCAGATGCGCTTTCACGGCATCGGCGAGGAGGGGCAGCGCAGGCTGCAACAGGCGCGGGTGACGCTGTGCGGCTGCGGGGCGCTGGGCACGGTGCTGGCCAACGCGCTGGTGCGGGCCGGCGTCGGCCATCTGCGGCTGATCGACCGCGACTTCATCGAGACGAGCAACCTCCAGCGCCAGGTGCTGTTCGACGAGCACGACGTCGCGGAGAACCTGCCCAAGGCCGAGGCGGCGGCGCGCAAACTGGGCGCCATTAATTCGTCGGTCCACGTGGAGCCGATCGTCACCGACATCGACCGCACCAACATTCTGGAGCTGGCGGGCGACGCCGACCTGATCCTCGACGGGACGGACAACTTCGAGGTCCGTTACATCATCAACGACGCGGCGGTGAAGCTGGGCAAGCCGTGGATCTACGGCGGGTGCATCGGCAGTCACGGCCAGACGATGACGATCGTGCCCGGCGAGACGCCGTGCCTGCGCTGCGTGTTCGAGGCGGCGCCGGCGCCGGGCGAGGCGGGGACGTGCGAGACGGCGGGGGTGCTGGGGCCGATCGTGAACATCGTGGCGAGCTTCCAGGCGGCGGAGGCATTGAAGATATTGGCGGGGCGAAAAGATCAGATCAACCGCGAGCTGATCTACCTCGACGTGTGGGACAACGTGCAGCGGCGCATCAAGATCGCCCCGCTGCTGGGCAAGGTCGATTGCCCGTGCTGCCAGCGGCGCAACTTCGAGTGGCTCGACGGCGTGCATGGGTCGCAGACGACGAGCCTGTGCGGCCGGAACGCGGTGCAGGTGTCGCACCGGGTGCCGGCGCGGCTGAACTTCGAGGAGATGGCGAAGCACCTGGAGCTGATGGGCGGGGCGGTGAGCTACAACCGCTTCCTGCTCAGGTTCGAGGTCGAGAGCTACGAGTTCACGGTGTTCCCCGACGGCCGTGCCATCATCAAGGGCACCAGCGACGAGGACAAGGCGCGGACGCTCTACGCGAAATACGTTGGACATTGAGGAGGCCCCACGATGGCAAGCGCAGCCCCACCCGCGGCGGCCCAGCCCGTTCAGGCCCCGACCGCGGCGCCCGATCTTTATCGGTTCACCGTCGAGCAGTACCACGGCATGATCGAGAAGGGCATCTTGACCGAGAACGATCGGGTCGAATTGCTGGAAGGACGGATCGTTTGCAAGATGCCACACAACCCACCCCATGATGGCACCATCGTGCGAATCAACCGTCGGCTGACAAGGGTGCTCTCCGAAGACTGGTGGGTTCGCGTGCAGTGCGCCATTGCGACGCCGGACAGCGCGCCGGAGCCCGACCTCGCCATCGTCCGCGGCCCCGAGGAGGTTTACTTCACGCGTCAACCGACACCGCAAGACGTCGCCCTCCTGATCGAGGTCGCCGACAGCACGCTGGCCCGAGACCGGGGCGAAAAGCGTCGCCTTTACGCCCGAGCGCGCATTAGCGCGTACTGGATCGTGAACATCCCGGATGCCCAGGTCGAAGTCTACACTCAGCCCCGCGCCGGCCGCTCGCCCGCCTATCGGCAGGAGCGCATCTACCGTGGCGACGAGGTCGTGCCTCTCATCCTCGACGGCAAGGAGGTCGCCCAGTTCGCCGTTCGCGACCTCCTTCCGCCCGGCTAACCGCGATTGTGCCATGACCATCTATCTCGACGACAAGGCGCGGACGCTGTACGCGAAATACGTCGGACATTGAGGAGGCCCCACGATGGCAAGCGCAGCTGCAGTCGCCGCGGTCCCGCCGGTTCAGGAGCCGACGGCGCTAGCCGATCTTTATCGGTTCACGGTCGAGCAGTACCACCGCATGGGCGAACTGGGCGTGTTGACGGAGAAGGATCGAGTCGAGCTCCTGGAAGGGTGGATCGTTCGCAAGATGACCCGCAACCCACCTCACGATGGCACGCTCTGGTTGGTGCAGACGTCGCTGTTGCAGCGCCTTCCACCAGAGTGGGCCCTGCGCGTGCAATCGGCGATCACCCTGAGCGACAGCGAGCCCGAGCCAGACGTCGTGGTGGCGCGCGGCCCCGGGACGCGCTACGGGGGCACCCACCCTCAGCCGGCGGACGTGGCCTTCCTCATCGAGGTCGCCGATACGAGCCTTGCCCAGGACCGCCAGAAGGCCCGCGTGTATGCCCGCGCCCGCATCCCCGTCTACTGGATCGTGAACATCCCCGACGCCCGGGTCGAAGTCTACACTCAGCCCCGCGCCGGCCGCTCGCCTACCTACCGGCAGCAGCGAATCTACCGCGGCGACGAGGCCGTGCCCTTCATCCTCGACGGCAAGGAGATCGCCCAGATCGCCGCCCGCGACCTCCAACTGCCCGGCTAACCGTGGTTGTGCCATGACCATCTATCTCGACAACGCCGCCACCAGCTTCCCCAAGCCTGAGGCCGTCTACCAGGCGCTCGACGCCTTCGCGCGGCAGAGCCTGGCCAACCCCGGCCGCGCCGGCCACAAGATGGCCCTGGCCGCCGAGCGCGCCCTCGATGACGGGCGCCACCTGCTCAACCAGCTCTTCCACGGCAAAGAGCCGGAGCGCTGGGTCTTCGCGCTCAACGGCACCGACGCGCTCAACATGGCTTTCAAAGGCGTGCTGGCCGACGGCGATCACGCCATCACCACGAACCTCGAACACAACAGCGTGAGCCGCCCTTTGCGGGCCCTGGAACTGGCCGGGCGCATCTCCCTCACGCGCCTGCCCGCCGACACGGGGGGGACGATCGACCCCGACGCGGTGCGCCAGGCCGTCACGCCTCGCACGCGCCTGATCGCGCTGACGCACGCCAGTAACGTGCTGGGGACGGTGCAGCCCGTCGCCGAGGTGGGCCGGATCGCGCGCGAGCGCGACCTGCTGTTTCTGGTGGACGCGGCGCAGACGGCGGGCGTGTTGCCGATCGACGTGCAAGAGATGAACATCGACCTGCTCGCCTTCCCCGGCCACAAGTCGCTGCTGGGCCCGACCGGCACCGGGGCGCTCTACGTCGGCCCGCGCACGCGGGTGAGGGCGTGGCGCGAGGGCGGCACGGGCGGCGATTCGTCGAGCGAGACGCAGCCGCGCGAGCTCCCCTACTTTCTCGAAGGCGGCACGCCCAACGTGCTGGGGATTGCGGGAATGTCGGCGGGCGTGCGCTACGTGGTGGAGCGCGGGCTGTCGGCGATTCACGCGCACGAGGTCGCTTTGACGGAACGACTGTGGCAGCGGCTGGACGAACTGGGCGGCTACGAGGTGTTCGGCCACCGCGACCACGCGCGGCGCGTGGGCACGCTGAGCTTCCGCAGCGATGCGCTCCCGGCGACGGAACTGGCCGGCATCCTCGACGAGGCGTTCGACGTCGCCGTGCGCCCGGGGCTGCACTGTGCCCCCTACGTGCATCGGGCGCTAGGGACGCACCCCGAGGGCACGGTGCGCGTCAGCCCGGGACCGTTCACCACCGAAGACGACGTCGATAAGCTGGTGCAGGCGCTGGCGGAGATCGCGCTCTGACGATTTAGCCGCCGAGCTCCGCTCCGCTCGGCGCGGTCGCGTTGAGCGGAGCTCGGCGGCTAAATGGGCTAGCGCGGGCTCGCCACCCACGTCTTCCAAACTTTCTCGACGGTGCCCGCCTTGATGCCGGCCGTCTCCATCGCCTGAGCCGCCGTCTTGCTCGTCGCGCCCTCGCCCGGCTGGAAGCCCTCGATGAACTTGGGGAAGCGCCTGGAGCCGGGGCCGTAGGCGAGGAAGTCCATCACGCTGCCGCTCAAAGCGCCTGCCTCGTCGGCATCGATGGCGCCGCCCCACACGTCGCTGGCCTTGCGCTTGCTCGCCAACGCCTTCGCCTGCTTGCGGTCGTCGAGGACGAACTTCTCGCGCGGCAGCACGCGGTAAGACGTGGCCCGGCCGAAGCCGCTCAGCACCCAGTCGGGCACAGGCGTGGCGATCCCCGCTTTGCGCGTCAGCAGCAGGGCCACCACCTGTTCGCCGGCGCGCGATTCGACGCTGCCGCCCTTGCCCCCCGCGGCCGCGACGGCGTGCAGGCGATCGTTCTTCGCCGAGAAGCTCCCCGTCTCCCCGGCGAGGGGGCGACGCTTCTCGACGCGGCGGGCGAAGGTCGGCACCTGCTCGAGATCGGCGAACAGGTAGACGGCGATCTTGCCCGGGTAGGTTTCCCGGCCCTTGGGATCGTAGGCCAGGGCGTCGAGGGCGCGGCTGTGGTACTTTTCGAGGACGGCGCCGACCTTGCCGAGGCGCTTCTCCATCGTCTTGGGGGCGTAGATTAGCAGGTGTTTGGTCTCGGCGAAGGCGTGGGGCGCTTCCACGACCGCGTCCCAGTTGGCGGCGCCGGCCTTCTTCTGCGCGGCGACGGTGGCCGCCGTGTCGTCGCTCGTCTGGGCGGGGCTCGCCGCGGGCGCCAGCCCGAGCAGCAGTCCGACCAGGAGCGCGCTCGTGCAAGTTCGCATGGTTGGTCCTTCCTCCGGGGTGTAAAATCTCCCTGGATTATAAGGGGGGCGGCGCCCGCGCCCCAGGAGATTCTCAGGAGCGAAGCAAATGAGCACGCGTACGCTGCAACGAGGCCTCCGCCTGATGGCCCTGATGCTGGCAGGCGCCGTCGCGCTGTCCGAGCCGTCGGCGGCCAACGCCCAGGCCAAGAAGTCGGAGACGGTCGTCAAGGTCAGCGCGACCGGCGGGAAGATCGGCGCCGACGGCAAGCAGACCATTACGGTCACGCTGGCCATGACCGGCAAGTGGTACGTCTACGCCAACCCCGTCGGCCTCGCGGGCTTTGCCGACAACGCGACGCTGGTGACCGTCTCCGGCAAGGCCAAGCCCGCCAGCGTCAAGGTCGAGTACCCGGCCCCGATCCTGGTCAAGGACAAAGTCCTCGGCGACTACAAGGTGTACAAGGACAAGGCCGTCATCCGCGCCGTTGTCCAGCGCGCCCGCGGCGACGTGGGCCCTCTGGACGTCGCCGTCAGCTTCATGTCGTGCAACGGCAGCGTTTGCCTTCAGCCCTCGAAGGTCAAGGTGACGGTGCCTTGAGGGCGCTCGCGGCTTCGTTTCGCCGCATTTTGGAGCAACGCGCTCCAGGCTTTCGTCGAGCGCGTTGCTCCGAAAAGGGGCGAATTGCCTTACTGCTTACGTGGGCGGCCTGGACCGCGACCGAGGAGGCCCTTTGGCAATGCCCGCCCCGAACGTGGCCTCGAGCGCTCTGTGGGGGCGGGGCCTGGCCCTGCTGTTCGTCCTCGTCTATCTGGCGTCGTTTTTGTTGTTTCTGCCTCACCTCCTATTCCCCACGCTGTGGCTCGATGACTTCGGCTACCTGCGCGACTCCTGGACCTGGGAGCGGGCCCACGCCCATCTCTGGTCGCCCTTCAACGAGCACGCCATGCCGCTGGCCCGGCTGTCGTCCTGGGTGCTGGTCCGCGTAGCGGGCAACGCCGCCAACCTCCCCTGGGTGCTGGGCCTCCAAGGCCCGATCGCCGTCTGGGTAGGCATGGGCCTGCTCTACCTCTTCCTGCGCCGCGAGCTTGGGCACCCGGGTTACGGGCTCGCAGGCATGGCCCTGTTCGGCGTCAGCAGCCAGTATTTCGAGGCAGTTGCGTGGTACGCCGCCAGCTTTGCTCTGCTGGCACTCGACACCTTCCTGCTGGCCTTGCTGGCTGCCCAACGGTTCCGTCAGACGGGGCAGCGCCGCCACCTGCTCGGCTGCGCCGTTGCGGCCGCGCTCGCCCCGGGCTGGTTCGGCGGCGGCATCCTCGCGGGCCCGCTGTGCGTCCTCTATCTGTTCGTTCCGGGGCCGCGCGCAGAGACAGGCCAATCGGCGGCCCTGCTACACCGCCTGGGCTGGGCGCTCGCGCCCCTTTTGGGCACGGCGGCGTTCCTGGCCGTCTCCCTGCGGCAGGCCGGAGAGGCCATCCTGAAGCCGAGCCATCTCGGGGGCAAGTCGGCACTCCAGGCGTTCGACCCCCTGGTGGGCTTGCTCAATAGCGGCCGGTCCCTGGTCGATAATCTCCTCCTCGGCTCGCTCGGTCTGCCGGCCTGGCCTTGCCCCGTCTGGCTGGCCCTGCCCCTGCTGGCCGGCCTCCTCGTCGGGGGCCTGGCCTGGTGGCGGCTGGCGCCAGACTGCCGGCTCCTCTTGCTGGGGCTGGGTTGCGTCTTCGGCAGTTACTTCCTCATCTACGGCGCCCGCGCGCTGTGGCCTTACGAGGCCCTGTGCCGCTGGACGCGCTACCAGGTCTTTGCCCAGCTCGGCCTGGTCTTCTTCGTGGTCGGCGGGCTGCCCCACTGGCGCGACCGGATCGCGACACTCCGGCCGAGCGCGCTGCCGCTCTCGTTGGCCTTGCTGCTGGCCCTCGCCCAGTTCCCGCGCACGGCTGGTTGGACGTGGTTTGCCTACGAGCCGGAGCAGCAAGCCCAGTTGCGGCAGGTCGATGCGGTCGATGGTCTGTGTCGTCAGCACCGCATCGATCGGGAGACGGCGCGGTCGGCGCTGGCCCCGATGGTGCTGGTCGGGGGGTCGGAGGTAGACAACGCCTGGGAGCTGCTGCGCGGGAGCGAGCACCCTCGCCCGGTCAGCCGTGACGAGGCCCGTCGCCTGCTCGCCCCTCCCTGACGGCGCTTCGCAGAGCAGGTTTTTCCCTCGCTCGCGCTTCGGGCCGGTGTTGCTCGTCAGGGGCCATCCCAGGCCCGGGCGAGCGACTCGTGTCCCAGATGCGGATGGCGCCATTCGCGGATCGCGTCACGATCCCGTTCCCGGTCGCCGTCACCCCCACCGCCGTGACGGGCCCAATGGGGCTCCAAATGGCGGCGCGCTCCTGGCCGGTTTGCACGTCCCACACTCGCACCATCTGGTCCCACCCCGCCGAGACCGCCTCTCTTCCGTCGGCCGACACGGCTAGAGCGTTCACCCCGCCCCCCCGCGTGTCGAGCGTGGTTCGCGCGCGGTATGTTTGCAAGTCCCACACGCGCAACGTCCCGCTCTTGGCGCCGGCGACTGCCGTCTTGCCGTCCGCCGACGTCCAGAGGGCCGTCACCCCTCGCGCGTGCCCCGAGAGGAGGGCCAGCTGCCGGCCCTTCTCGACGTCCCACACCCGCAGCGTCCCGTCGTCCGACCCGGACACGGCCTTTTTGCCGTCCGCCGATACCCACGCGACCGCGACGCGCTGCCGGTGGCCCTTCAGGGGCGCTCGGTCGGCCTCCCGCGTCTTGCCGAGGGCCTGTTCGGGGGGCATGTAGGAGGGCGTGCCCATCGCCACCCCGCTTGCCGTCACCTCGTCCCCGGCCTCCAGGCGCTTCGCCAGCCCAAAGTCGGTGACCTTCAGCGCCCCGTCCGCCGCCAGCAACACGTTGGCGGGCTTGAGGTCGCGGTGGATGAGGCCTCGGGAGTGCGCGTGGTGGACGCCCCGCGCCACCTGCCGGAGGGCCTCGGCCCCCCGCCCGGCCTTCCAGGGGGCCCTCTGCAACCATGCTCCCCAGGCTGCCGCCTTCGTAAAGCTCCGTCGTGAAGTAGGGCAGGGGAGAGCTCGCCCCGGGCGGCGCCCACTGGCCGACCGCGAACACGGCGCAGATGTTGGGCTGCGACAGGGCCGCCGCGGCCTGCGCTCGCGGAGGAACCGAACCAGTTCGTCGCGGCCGGCTTGACTGCCGGCCAGGACCATTTTCAGGGCCACCACCCGGTTCAGTTTCAGGTCGCGGGCCCGATACACCACGCCCATCCCGCCACGCCCCAACTCGCGCAGGGCCTCATACCCGGGCGGTGCGGGCATGCCCCCCGCCGGGCCGGACCGCCGGGGGGCCCCAGGCCCCTGGTCGGGACGGCATCGAGGAGCGAAGGCGGGGCGTCCTCGGTCTCGTCTCCCGAGCGGGGAGCAGGGGAGTGGGAAGACTGGGTGGGCGGGTCAGGGCGATGGGGAAAGGTCGCATCGATCGCTTCCCGTTGCCCGCCACACCGTGGGCAGGGGCCCCCGAAGACCGGAAGAGCGCTTTCGACGCGGTCGTGGTGACCGCAGGATGGACACCGAACGGATACCAGCACCGCGCTCTCCTTCCCGACAGGGCCTCTCTTCGAGAGTATGCTGGACCTCGGGCCAGCCAAGACAAGCTCTCCGCGGGCTGCGGAAAGCCGGCGGTCCTCGGGCAGGTGGCTTACCGTTGTCCTCGAAGAAACTTAAGATGCACCCTGCGAACCAGGCAGAAGGGGGCAACCCTTCCGCTGGCCCCCCTCACCACGGAGCCGCTCCCATGTTCCCCCGGCCCTCCCGCCTCGCTCTGGCCACGCTCCTCTTGTCGGCCGCTCTGCTGGCCCTTCCCCTGCCCGCCGCCGCCCCGCCCGCGGCGAAGTCGAAGCACGTCAACCTGTTGGCGCGCGAGAGCAGCCCCTACCTGTTGCAGCACGCGCACAACCCCGTCGAGTGGCGGCCGTGGGGGCCCGAGGCGTTCGCCAAGGCGAAGAAGGAAAAGAAGCTCGTCTTCCTCTCCATCGGCTACAGCTCGTGCCACTGGTGTCACGTCATGGAGAAGGAGTCGTTCGCCAACGCCGAGGTCGCCAAGCTCCTCAACAAGCACTTCATTTGCATCAAGGTCGATCGCGAAGAGCGCCCAGACATAGATCACGTCTACATGACCGCCCTCAACACGATGGGCAACCACGGCGGTTGGCCGCTCTCCATGTTCCTGACCGCCGATGGCAAGCCGATCGTCGGCGGGACCTACTGGCCGCGCGAGGACACCGAGGTCGATGGCGACAAGCATCTCGGCTTCAAGTCGCGGCTGAAGCTCCTGATGGAGGTGCAGCGCGACAAGCCCAAGGACGTCCAGGAGCTCGCGGACCGCGTGGCCAAGGCGACGGCGGCCAACCTCGCCGGCGTCGGGCGCCTTGCTCTGGTGGAGCTCGACCGCAAGCTCATCGCGGCCACCGTCGAGGCGCTTCAGGAGAGCTTCGACCCCACGCACGGCGGTTTCGGCATCCCGCGCCGCAAGTTCCAGGGGACCAAGTTCCCCATGCCGTCGCGCTTGCTGTTCCTCCAGAGCGAGGCCGAGCGCAGCCGCCGGCAGGCGCTCCAGGCGGCGCTGTTGCCGCTGAGCCCGCCGCAGGGCCCCGGCGCGCTCGTCGAGCGGAGCGTGCTGGCGCGGACGTTCGCCGCGGAGCGGTTGGAGCGGGCTCGCGAGCTGGAGAAGATGGTGGACGTGACCCTCGACCGGATGGCGCGCGGCGGGATCTACGATCAACTCGGCGGCGGCTTCCACCGCTACAGCACCGAGCGCACCTGGACAGTGCCGCACTTCGAGAAGATGCTCTACGACAACGCCCAGCTCCTCGAGGTCTACGCCAACGCCTACGCGCGAGCCCGCCGGCCCCAGGACGGGCGCGTGCTGCGCGAGACGATCGCGTTCGTGGCGCGCGAGCTGACCTCGCCCGAGGGCGGCTTCTACTCCGCCCTCGACGCCGACACCGAGGGCGAGGAGGGGCGTTTCTACGTCTGGACAACGAAAGAGCTCGACGCCGTCTTGACGGACAAGGAAGAGGCGCGCCTGTTCAAGAAAGCGTATGCCGTCGATCAAGGCGTCAACTTCGAGGGGAAGTATCACATTTTGCGGTTGGCGCGCCCGTTGAGCGAACTGGCCGTCGAGCTAAAGGTGCCGGAGGCGCAGCTCGAGTTGCGGCTGGCGAAGGCCCGGAGGAAGCTGTTCGCGGCGCGGGCGAAGAGGGCCCGGCCGTTCCTCGATACGAAGGTGTTGACGGCGTGGAACGGCCAGATGATCGCGGGGCTGGCGAAGGCGGGCTCCGTGCTGCGCGACCGCGAGGCGCTCGACCTGGCGGAGAAGGCGGCCGACTTCGTGCTGAAGAACCTCCGGACCAAAGAGGGGCGTTTACTGCGGACCTACGCCGCCGTGCCGGGGGAGAAGGCGAAGGCGCGGCTAAACGGCTACCTCGACGACTACGCCTACCTGGTCCACGGCCTGCTGTCGCTTCACGACGCCACGGGGGAGAAGCGCTGGCTGGACGAGGCGAAGAAGCTGACGGACACGATGGTGGACTTTCACGGCGACAAGGATCGCGGGGCGTTCTACTACACGTCGCGCGACCACGAGAAGCTGTTTGCGCGATCCAAGGACCAGTACGACGGGGCCCAGCCGTCGGCCAACAGCGTGGCAGCGGGGAACCTGGTGCGGCTGTGGGAGAAGACGGGCGAGGCGAAGTACGAGGCGCTGGCGCGGAAGTCGTTCCGGGCGATGGTGGGCCCGCTCAAGATCGACCCGAGCGCGCTAACGTGGCTGGCGGAGGCGCTGGGGGGGTATCTGGAGGGGAAGGCGCGGAAGAATTGAGCGCGAGGGGCCCGCCCGCTCGAGGCTGCCCGACAAGCGCGACGAGGCCGCAACCAACCCATGAAGGATGAGTTGCGGCCTCGTGAAAGTTCAGCTTCCTGCCCGAGCCGTCGTAGCCGGGGGGGACAGGCGCGTATTCAGATCCTGGATCTCGCGCTTCAACTCGTAGATGCACTGAGTGAGCAGGCGATTGACCTCCTGCTGCGAGACGGTGGGGCAGCCTTCCTTCCCACAGGCGGCGTCGAGTTTGGCAGGCGTGGTCGGGGCGGGCGTGCTTGGCACGGTCAGCGCGCACGGCGCGATCGGCGTGGCTGGGAAGGCCCGCGGCGCCGCGATGGGCATCTTCTCGGTCGTCTTGAGGGTGTCCATCCGCTTGTTGAGGTCCGTGACCTGTTGCTTGAGGTCCTGCGCCCCCGCCTTCACGGTCGCGGTCGGCCCTTCCTTCGGCGATTCGGGGCGAAGCTTGACCCGAGTGCTCAGGTCCTGGACCTTGCCCTTGAGCTCTTTGATCTGAAGGCAGATCTGGCGCGTCAACTCGTGCTGCATCAACTGCACCGTTTGGTCCGCCACGGGCACCGCGGGCGGAGAGATCGCGGCGGTGGCCTGGGCGGGCGCGGGCTGGAGAGCAGCACGCATCGGCCCCTTCCCCGCATAGTCGCCGAGCAGGCCGAGATCGCCGACCGCGACCTGGAGCGACACCAGACGCGGGCCATCCGGGCCCTCGAGGAGCAACTGGACGGTCTGCGCCGGCGCCTCCGGGGCAGCCGGGCTCGCCTGTCCGGCAAGCGCCACGTTGCCCTGCGCATCGACGACGGCCATCTCCGCAGAGGCCTCCCCGTCCTTCTGCGGGACGGCGAACAGGTGAACCAGGCCCGCGCCCGTACTGGGGCGCTCCACACGAACGCCCTGGCAGCCGGCCAGGCACGTACCCAGGAAGATCACGATCGTCTTACGCATGAAATTTTTCTCCCCCGTCCCCCGGTCGGCACGCGCCTCCTCGTCAGGGATTGGTTGTAGGATCGACCGGCAGAAACGGTTGAATCCATCCAAACGGAGCAAGCGGGGCGATTCCCCTGGCAAGATGCGCGGACTTTGGCGCCGGACGGAGGAACAGGGCGGGGGAGCGCCGGAGGGCACCAACGAGTAGGGCCCGGTGAGGCCGTCGCCTTTCGGCAACGGCCCACCGGGCCCTAACGGCTCCTGCCTCGCTGAAGAAGCCTCTCCACGATTACTTGCTGGTGGGCTGGGCGGCAACCTGGGACGAGAGGTTGCGGACGCTCAGCGACAACTCGTTCAGTTCCCGCATGGCCGCACGCAGTTCGGTCGTGGCGGCGTTGGTGTTCGTCTGGGGGGCGGCGCTTGTGCCGGCGGCCGGGGCGGGAGCGCTGGCCGGGCTGACGACAGGGCTGGTCTTCAGCTGCTGGAGGACCTTCTCGAAGGTGGAGACGGTGTTGGCGTCGGAGCTCTGGATGGCCTGGATGACCGAGCGGGTGGCCTGGCGGTTCTCGATCATGTCGCGGAGGGCCTTGCCGTCTTTCTCCTGCGAGGCCTGGATCTGCTGCACCAGGGTCAGGTACGGGTTGGTGCCGATGGCCGGCGGCTCATTCCCCGCGGAGGCAGCGGAGGCCGTGCCGGGCAGGTAGGAGGCCGGGGCGGGCATGGGGACGAGCCGCCCGCCCGGAGCGCCCGCCGGGGCGCTATAGGTCCCACCGCAAGGGGTAGAACCACAAGGCGAGCCGCCGCAAGGGGTCGCACCACAAGGCGAGCCGCCGCAGGCCGAGCCGCCGCAGGCCGAGCCGCCGCAAGCCGAGCCGCCGCAAGCCGAGCCGCCGCAAGCCGAGCCGGCCGGGACACACGAAACGATGTGGGCACGCACCTTCAAGCAGCGGGGCGTCTGACCGCACTGCGGCGCACAAGCGGGCGCACAGGAGGGCGCACAAGCCGATGCACAGGAGGGCGCACAGGAGGCGACGCGGGCCTGGATACAACGAGGCTTCGGCGCGGTGCAGCATGGGGTCGGGGCGCACTGCGGTTGGCCGCACTCCGGCTGCGCGCACGTCCCGCACGTATCGTCGCACTTACGCGACCGGAAACAACCGAAGAGCCCCCCCGTCGAGTGCCCGCACGACTTGTTCTGGGGCGACACGATCAGGTAAATCTGGCCCTGCTGGCCACACCCCTCCCCGCAACCCGGGGCGCCGCAGGCGCCGGGGGCCTGGGCGTAACTTTGGCCGGCCGAGAGGCCAACCAGCGAGGCGAGCGCAATCAACGCGATTCGGAGCCGCATGCACTTTCTCCTTAACACTACAGCGCTAGTATAGTGGTTTGTACAGTAGTTCTGCCGTCCCCGACCCCCAAGCAGCGCCCACCAATCGCCAAAAATACCTGAACAAACTACTGTACTAGCGCTGTAGTGTTAACAACCTGGGCTCAGCGAAGCCGGGAACGGCGCCTGCGGTCACCATCCATTATGTGTCGCAGGCATTGTCTCTATCGACGCCGTCGGGCGGCCCAAGTGAGAGCAACACCCGAGCCCGGTGGCGCCCACCACCACCGTCAGGCCGCGCCAGTGGTGCTACCCTCAAACCTTCCCCAGGTTCACGCGGTGTTTCAGGAAACCCTTGCTCTCGGCCGTCCCTTCCCGGAAGATGAGTGCATCTGCTTTGCCGCCCCCACCTGCTCGGAGGCCCGCGGGATGCGCTCGGCCCTCTTGTCTTTCACCCTGGCGCTCGCGTTGCCGTCTGCGGCCCCGGCCGAGCCGGCACTGGCGCCCGCGGACCGCGCCTTCTTCGAGAAGAAGGTCCGCCCCCTCCTGTTCAACCGCTGCCTGAACTGTCACTCCGTTGGCGGGAAGAAACGCGGCGGGCTGCTGCTCGACAGCCGCGCCGGCCTGCTCCGGGGGGGCGAAACGGGCCCCGCCGTCGTGCCGGGCCAGCCGGGCAAGGGGCTCCTCGTCGAGGCCGTCCGCTACGACAGCCCCCGCCTCCAGATGCCCCCCGCCGGAAAATTGCCTGCTTCCGAGATCGCCATCCTCGAAGAATGGGCGCGCCGCGGCGCCCCGTTCCCCGGCCCCGAGAAGGGGGCGCTGGCCCGCGGGCCGATCAACTTCGCTCAGGGGCGTAAGTTCTGGTCGTTCCAGCCCCTGCGCTCGCACGTCCCCCCGGGCACGCGCCTCCAGAGTTGGGCGCGCAAGCCGATCGACCTCTTCCTCCTCGCCGAACTGGAGAAGCGCGACCTCGCCCCCTCGCCGCTCGCCTCGCGCCGCGTCCTCATTCGCCGCGCCAGCTTCGACCTGATCGGCCTGCCGCCGGCGCCCGAGGAGGTTGAGGCGTTCGAGGGCGACGAGCGGCCCGACGCCTACGAGCGCCTGATCGACCGCTTGCTCGCCTCGCCCGCCCACGGCGAGCGCTGGGGTCGCTTCTGGCTCGACCTCGCCCGCTACTGCGACGTGGCGGAGCCGTGGGCCGGGCGCAAGTCCGCCCCCTATCTCTATCGCGATTGGGTGGTGCAGGCCCTCAACCGCGACCTGCCTTTCGACCAGTTTGGCCAGTTCCAGCTCGCTGCCGACCTCCTCCCCGGACCAATCCCGTCCGACCGCGCCGCCCTCGGCCTGCTCGGGCTAAGCCCCACTTACTGGAAGGAGCTCAAACTGGACAAGGACGTCATCAAGAACGTCGTCGCCGAGGAGTGGGAAGAGCGCATCCATACCGTCACCAGCACCTTCCTCGGTCTGACGGTCTCGTGCGCTCGCTGCCACGATCACAAGTTCGACCCCATCGCGCAGGCCGACTACTACGCCCTCGCCGGCGTCTTCGCCAGCACGCGCCAGGCCGACCGGCCCCTCGTGGCCGACGTCCTCGCGGCGCCCGCGCAAAAGGCGCGCGAGCGCGTGGCGGAGCTTCAGACTGCCGTGCGCAAGCTCCAGGCGGTCAAGCCCGTCGCTGCCGTCGCTCAGAAGCAAATGGGCGAACTGCGGGCCCAGATCGAGCGGTTCCAGAAGACGCCGGGCTACTCCGCGCCGCTGGCCCCCGCGGTGGAAGATGCCAGCCTGCTCGTGTTGCCGGACGGGCCTCATCGCACCCGCCTTGAGTATCGCGTCGGGGCCGCGCAAGACGTGCCGATCCACGTGCGCGGCAACGCCGGCAGCCCCGGCCGCGTGGTGCCGCGCCGGTTCCTCCCCGTCCTCGCGGGGGACGCGCCCACGCCATTCCGCCAGGGCAGCGGGCGCGGCGAACTGGCCGGCGCGATCTTCCGCGAAGGCGGGCCGCTGGCGGCTCGCGTCATCGTCAACCGAGTCTGGACAAATCACTTCGGGGCCGGCCTGGTCGGCACGCCCAGCGACTTCGGGGCCCAGGGCGACCGCCCGACACACCCCGAGCTCCTCGACGACCTCGCCGCGCGCTTCGTCGAGCGCGGCTGGTCGCTCAAGTGGCTGCACCGCGAGATCGTGCTCTCGGCCGCCTACCGGCAGAGCAGCGCCCCGGGGAATCGTTCCCTCGGCGAGGACAACCGCTGGCTGGGGCGCATGAATCGCCGCCGGCTCGAGATCGAGGCGTGGCGCGACGCCGCGCTCGCCGTCGCCGGCACGCTCCGCCTCGAACAGGGCGGGCCGCCGGGCGACCTTGGGGGCGCCGGCAACCTGCGGCGCACTCTCTACGGCACCGTGAAGCGGCGCGAACTGCACGACCTCCTGCGCCTGCACGACTTCCCCGATCCCACAACGCACAGTCCCCGGCGCACGCCGACGATCACGCCGCTCCAGCAACTGTTCGTGCTGAACAGCGCGTTCGTGAAACAGCAGTCGGCCGCCCTCGCCCGGCGCGTCAAGAGAGAGGCGCCGGCCGGCACCGAGGCCCGCGTGCGCCGCGCCTATCAACTGCTTTTCCAGCGCCACCCCACGGCGGGGCAGATGCGCCTGGCCGTCGCCTTCCTGACGGAGGGCGCGCCGGGGCGCGAGCCGAGCGAGTCGCTGTGGGAGCAGTACGCCCAGGTCTTGCTCGCCAGCAACGAGTTCTTGTTCATCGACTGAGGGCCCGCGCATGCTGCACCATCTTCTTTCGCGCCGGCAGATGATCCAGGCCCTCGGCGGCGGGCTCGGGTCCGTCGCCCTGGCCGGCGTGCTGCCCTCGCCCTCCGCGGCAGGCCCGGCGCCTCATTTCAAGCCGCGCGCCAGGCGGATCATCCAGCTCTTCATGAACGGCGGGCCGTTCGGCCCCGACCTGCTCGACCCCAAGCCGGCGATCAACCGTCACGCCGGCCAGCGCCCGAAGGCGGTCGAGCTGCGCACGGAGAACGCGACCGGCGGGCTGATGCCGGTGCCGTTCAAGTTTCACCGCTGCGGCAAGAGCGGGGTCGAGGTGAGCGAGTTGCTGCCGCGCCTCGGCCAGTGCATCGACGACGTCTGCGTCGTGCGCAGCATGCACACCGACAACCCCAACCACGGGCCCGCCCTGTTCCTGATGAACAGTGGGGCGATGACCCCCACCCGGCCGAGCATGGGCGCCTGGCTCTCCTACGGGCTCGGCGCGGAGACCGCCAACCTGCCGGCCTACGTGGTGCTCTGCCCGGGTCGGCCGGTGCGCTTCGCGGAGATGTGGAGCAGCGCCTTTTTGCCGGGCGAGCACCAGGGGACGTACGTCAACCACTCCGACCTGCGGCCGGAGAAGATGGTCCCCTACCTCCGCAACGCCTCTCTCCGCCCCGAGGAGCAGCGCCGGCAGCTCGACCTGCTGCGCCGGCTCAACGAGGAGCATCGCGCCCTGTCCGGGCCCGATAACGCTCTGGAGGCGCGCATCCGGGCGATGGAGACGGCCTACCGGATGCAGTTTGCCGCCACCGACGCCTTCGACGTGAACCGCGAGCCAGGCCGGGTGCGCGACGCCTACGGCCGGGGACACTTCGCCAACGCCTGCCTGCTGGCCCGGCGCCTCGCCGAGCGCGGGGTGCGCGTGACGCAGGTCTACTACGGCGACGGCCAGCCGTGGGACACCCACAACAACCACAACGAGACGACGCGCCGGCTGTGCGCCGACGTCGATCGGCCGATCGCGGCGCTGCTGACCGATCTGAAGGCGCGAGGCCTGCTCGACGACACGCTCGTGCTCTGGGGCGGGGAGTTCGGGCGAACGTCTACCTCCGAGAGCGGGAATGGGCGCGACCACAACCACTGGGGCTTCACCGCGTGGCTGGCCGGCGGCGGCGTCAAGGGCGGCATGACCTACGGCGCCACCGACGACTTCGGCTTCCGCGCCGTGACGGACAAGGTCCACGTCCACGACCTGCACGCGACGATCCTGCACCTGATGGGCCTCGACCACGAGAAACTCACCTACCGCCACGCCGGGCGCGACTTCCGCCTGACCGACGTGAGCGGGGAAGTGGTGAAGAAGATCGTGCGCTCCTGAGAGGTGCCCGAGAAGGGGGCCGCCGGCGCAAAGCCGGCGGCTCGCCAGACTGGCGTTGACCCGGAAAGCCGAACGATTTACCGTGCCGTGGTCACGTGGGCAGGACAGACCTTCCGTCGAGAGCAGGCGCCGCTGGGGGGACCGAGCGGGGCCAACGCCCACATTCCGCATGAGGCCTCAAGGATGAAAGTAGTTCGTGTCAGCATCGCCCTGCTGGCGATCGCCCTCGCCCCTTCCGGGGCCCGGGCCGATCAACTTCTTGTCAACGGCGGGTTCGAGACGGGGGACTTCACCGGCTGGGCGCAGGGCGGCAACACCGGCGCCACCGCCGTCCAGAACGGGGCAAGCCTGGCGCATAGCGGGAACTTTGCCGCCGCGCTGGGCCCGGTCGGATCGCTCGGCACCCTCTCGCAGACGTTGACCACCACGCCCGGCACCCACCTGTATTTGAACTTCTGGCTCGCCAGCGACGGCGGATTGCCCAACGAGCTCAACGTCTCGCTGGGGGGCAACCTCAGTCTGCACATGGGCAACATCACCGCCCAGGCGTACCGGCTCTACTCGTTCGACACCGTCGCCAGCGGGGCGACCACGCTGTTGAGCTTCAGTTTCCGCGACGATCCGGGCTACCTGCGCCTGGACGACGTGAGCGTCACCACCACCCCCAACGACCCGGTCACCTGGCCGCCCGGCACCGGTGGGACGGTGTTCACCACGTCGGTCACGCCCGAACCGGGCAGCCTGGCGCTGCTGAGCATCGGGGGCCTGGGCTTGCTGTTCGGGGCGCGCCGTCGTCGCCGGGCAGGGCCCCGGCAATGACGTCCTGCCCGGGCCCCATTTAGCCGCCGAGCCCCACTCGGCGCGACGCTCGCCGCGCCCCGCCGAGCGGGGCGGCTAAATCGGGGCCTCCCATCCGTTGACGCGCAAGAACTCCGTCGCCCAGCGGTAGTGGTCGAGGAGCCCGTCGGTCGGCCGGCCCAGGACGCGATACGCCGCATAGAGCGCTTCGACCGACGCCAGGCCGTTGTCGGGGTCGGTGCCCAGCTTCGACACGCGGGGGTACGCCGTCCGGTAGCCGCTCAGCGAGCGCGGCGACACATCGAGGAAGTCGCGCGTCATCGAGCCTGCCCAGCGCCAGCTTCCGTCGAGCAGCAAGAGCCCCGCGGAGGCGTCCTCGAGCGAGAGGGCCGGCCCGTCGGCCGCCAGGCGCACGTAGCCGTCGAGGTCGAGTCGTTCCGTCACGGGATAGTTGACGAAGACCAGGTCGGGCCGCCCGCGCAGGGGCAGGACGGAGCACTTGCGCGGGTTTTCGTGGGAGTGACGGACGATCACGGTCGGTGGGTGCATGGCCGGTGCTCTGAGGAAGGGGGCGCCTTGATCGGGCGCGCGCCCACGGCTACTATAACAGAGACGGGACACGTCGCCTGGCTCGCGCGAACCTCCGAGAAGGGACCACCTGATGAAGCTGGAACTGAAATACTGCTCGATGTGAAACTACGAGCCGCAAGCCGTCAGTCTGACGGGCAAGCTGCTGAGCACGTACAAGCAACAGATCTCCGACCTGAAACTGGTGCCGTCCGGCGGCGGATGTTTCGAGCTCACCGCCGATGGCGAATTGCTCTACTCGAAGCTGGAGACCGGCAAGTTCCCCGACGAGCGCTGGGTGCTCGACGCCATTGGCGCCCGGCTGCGGTGACGTGACCGGCAGGAACAGGCCTGCTTGGAGGACGGCTCTCCTGAGCCGTCCTCCAGCAAACCAAGTCTCGCAGCTCGCCTGGCGCCTCGCTTGTCGGCCCTGGTTGCCGGTCCCACGGCCCCGAAAGGAAGCGGGACGCTGCATGAGCGAGCAGACGCGCGCCGAGCTGCAAGCCCGCGCCGATTCGACCTTCTGGTGGCACTCGATCGACCTTGGCCGAGGCGTCATCACGCGTGGGACCAAGGGCCAAGGGCGCGAGCTCTTGCTCGGCGAGTTGCGCTCTCTCCAACTGCCCGACCTCCGCGGAAAGACCGTCCTCGACGTTGGCGCCTGGGACGGCTTCTATTCCTTCGAGGCCGAGCGCCGGGGGGCCGCCCGGGTCGTCGCCCTGGACCACTACGTGTGGTCGTTCGACACGCCGCAAGCCCATCGCTACTCCCACGAGTGCAAGCAGAACGGCGTCGTGCCGCTTCCCCATCCTCAGGTTCCCGGGTTGTGGCGCCCGGACACCTTGCCGGGCAAGCGCGGTTTCGACGTCGCGCATGAGGCCCTGCGGAGCAACGTCGAGGTCGTCGTGGACGACTTCATGGAAATGGGCCTGGCTCGACTCGGCACGTTCGACGTGGTGCTCTTTCTTGGCGTACTCTACCACGTGCGGCACCCGTTGCTCGCCCTCGAGCGCCTGGCGTCGGTCACCGAGGAACTGGCGGTGATCGAGACGCACGCCTGCGTCTACCCCGGCCAGGGCGACCGCGCCCTGTGCGAGTTCTTCGAGACCAACGAGCTCAACGACGACGTCACCAACTGGTGGGTGCCGAACGAAAAGGCGCTGGTCGGCACGTGCCGGGCGGCGGGCTTTCGGCGTGTCGAGGTGGTCGTCCCGGCCCCGAAACCGCGCTGGTTCCGGCGAGGGCGTGGACTGTCCTACCGGGCCGTCGTCCACGCCTGGAAATGAGAACCGGCCTCGAATAAACCCGGTACGAGGCCCGTCGAAAGAAGGATGAGGGAAAAGATCCTCTCTCACCCACCCGAACAAGGAGAGGGCCCTCGCCAGAGGCGCTCTTTCAGGGCCCGCGGGCCGAGGGCTTGCCCCTGTCCGCGGGCCAACTTCTTTCCGCCCCGCTCACCGGCTGATGCGCAGCCCCGATCCCTTGAGGAGCGCCTCCACCTCGCCGCGCGCAATCCACGCGAAATCGCCGGGGATGGTGTGCTTGATGGCGCTCGCGGCCACGCCCCAGTCCAGCCCCTTCTGGAGGTCGCCGTCGAGCAACCCGTGGATCAGCCCCGCCGCGAACGAATCGCCCGCCCCCAGCCTGTCTACGATCTCGACCTCATACGTTCGCGTCTCGAGCACGCGCCCGTCCTGATATGCCATCGCCGTCCAGGTGTTCTTCCACACCAGCGGGTTCTCGCGTAGCGTGATCGCCACGGCCTTAAGGGAAAACTTCTTGGCGGTCAGCGCGGCCGACTCCTCGTAGTCCTTGCCCTTGATGCCGAACACACGCTCGACGTCCTCCTCGGTCGTCACGAGCACGTCGCACAGCCGCATCAACTCGCCGAGGCAGCGCCCCGCCTCGGCCTGCGACCACAGCTTGACCCGGTAATTGAGGTCCATGCTGGTCGAGACGCCCGCGGCGCGGGCGGCCTGCATCGCCTCGCGCGTCGTCTCCGCAGCGGTGGCGCTGAGAGCGGGCGTGATGCCCGTGACGTGGAACCAGCGCGCGCCGGCGAAGACCTTCTCCCAGGGGACCATCCCGGGGCGGACGTTGGCGATGGCGGCGCCCTTGCGGTCGTAGAGGACGCTGCTGGCGCGCGGGGCGGCGCCAAACTCGAGGTAGTAGGTGCCGACGCGATCCTCCGACGTCCAGACGACGTGTTCGGTGGAGACGCCGGCCTCGCGGGCATGGTTGGCGATGAGCCGGCCAAGGGGGTTGTCGGTTAGCCGCGACACCCAGGCGGTCGAGCGGCTGAGGCGAGCCAGGGCGACGGCGGTGTTGAGCTCGGCCCCGCCGACCTGCACGTCGAGGCTGCGCGCCTGTTCGAGGCGGCGGAAGTTGGGCGGGCTGAGGCGGACCATTGCCTCGCCGAAGGTTATGACTTCAGGCATGGTGTTGTCCCTGGCGAGCCTGTTTCACGATGGCTACGTACTTCGTCGCCAACTCGCGGATGCGGTCGAAGTTGCGCTCGGCCACGGCCTTGGGCTCGACGAGCTGGCTCCCGATGCCCAGGCAGCACGCCCCTGCCTTCAGAAACTCGGCCGCCGTGTTGAGGTCCACGCCGCCCGTCGGCATCAGCCGGACCTGCGGCAGCGGGCCGCGCAGCGCCTTGAAAAAGGCCGGGCCAACCACCTCGGCGGGGAACACCTTGACGACGTCGGCCCCCGCCTCCCAGGCGTGCAATATCTCGGTGGGGGTGAAGGCGCCGGGCATGACCAGCTTGTCGTAACGCTGACAGAGGCGGATGACGTCCAGGTTGACCGTCGGCGCCACCAGGTACTCGGCGCCGGCGAGTAGGGCGGCGCGGGCCGTTTCCGGGTCGAGGATGGTGCCGGCCCCGAGGAGGATGCGGTCGCCCAGCGCCTGACGGACCTGCCGCACCACGTCGAGGGCGTCGGGCACGGTCATGGTGATCTCGACGACCGTGACCCCGCCGTCGGCGAGGGCGCGGCAGGCCTCGACGAGCTGCTTGCTGTCGGGGGAGCGCACGACGGCGACGATGCCGCAGTCGAGGACGTGGCGCAGCTGGGTTTCTTTGCTCATGAACGAACGCTCGCGGGCGGGGTGGGGGCGCCTACGGAGCATTGTGCGAAGTGAGGAGCGAGGCGGGTAGGGCCGGGCGATCAGCACTCAGGCGGGAGGAGCCGATGTCCCATTCGCCTTGCCTAGCATGGAGCGCACGTCGTCGAGCGAGGCCGCTTCCATCGCCCGGAGCACCGCGCGAAGCACGCCCACGTCCGATTGTTGCTGAACGGCGGGCATGACGTCGAGGCCGTGCTGGCCGAACCTCACCTTCAGGAACAGCGCGATGCTCTCCAAGAGTACCTCGCGCTGCCCCTTCTCGATGCCCTTCTCGATGCCCTTCTCGATGCCCTTCTCGATGCCCTTCTCCATGCCTTGCTTGATGCCTTGCTCAATGCCCTTCTCGATCCCGATCCGCTCGACGCTCGTGATGAACGGCATGCGTTTCTCCTTTTCCATCGCGGACACCTCGTCCCACACCTGCTTCTCCAGTTCGGGCGGCAGGCTCAGCAACCAGTCCAGGAAGCGAAACCACTGACGCACGTCGTCGGCTTCCAGCTTCCGCTCGTACAGGCCCCTCACCAATCTTACCTTCCACGCCCGGCGCGTTTCCATGTCGTTCCGCGTCGCCATCGCCTGTAAATGGGCCAGCACCAGCAGGGCAAATGGGTTAGCGTGCGCCTCCAGCTCCGCCTCGCGCCCGGCCCAGTTCAGCAACTTGACCGGCAGGAACGTCAGCGAGCGGCGACTCCCGTAGCGCTCCGCGACGTACTCGGTGGGCCGCCAGTCGGGATCATCGTCGCCCAGCACCACCAGGCTGAGCGGAAATTGGCCGTAACGGTCCTCTATCCGGTAGTTGTAGCGGTGGATGCGGGCCTCGAAGCCTCCTTCCACCCAGCACTGCACCTCGACGTGCAGATAGAGCGGGTCGCCCGCCTCCTTCGTCGTCACCTTCACCAGCTTGTCGGCGTGGCGCCGGCCCACCTCTCCTTCCGGGGCGAGCTTCTGTAGTTCCTGGTCCAGCGTTTCGTAATCGATGGCCCAATCCACGTCGTTGAAGATGGCCGGGAAGAAGAAGGCGAGGAACAGTTGAAAGTAGTGGTCCAGCGCTTCTTTCCAGGGAGAATCGAACTCTGTCATGGGCGCCTCACGCCTTCTTCTCGATCAGCGACTGCGTTTTGACGACGGTGCGCTCGGCCGGGAAGGTGTGGAACGACGACAGAAACAGGCAGCCCGGTCGATGCTCCGCGCAGATCAGCCCCAGCGGGGCCACGCTCAGGCGGTTGGATGAGGGGAAGCGGTGCAGCAGGCCGCGCTTGCGCCCGTCGGCCTGGATCTCCTCGTGGACGTGCAGAAAGATCTCCGGCGAGAGCACCTCGACCTGGAAGCTCACCTGGTAGGACACGCCGTGAGCACAGGGCAGGGTGGCGCACTGTTCGTTGCGGAGCCGGTAGTGCAGCAGCCGGCGGCGCTCGGGCAGTTCCTGCCCGGCCGCGGCGGTGACCTCGGTGAGGAAAACGTCCTTGTTCTCCCAGGAGATGACGTGGCCGGTGCGGGTGATGCGGACGGTCAACTCGAAGTCGGCGTGGCGGAGCTTGCGTTCGGCGAAGATGTCGAAGAACTCGGGGTGCAGCGGTCGGCCGTGGAGCTGGAAGACGAGGTCGGACACCGGAGGTCGGAGGTAAATGACGCTCATGTCATCAGTTTCAATCCAAGTTCTGTTGGATCTCCCTCCGCGGCCCCGCCTCGCCGACAGCGCGGCGCCGGGCCGGCCCAAAGAGGTCGGCCACGTGATGAATTATAGGCTGGCGCCCCCGTGCCCACAATGCGGTTTCCAGCCAGGGGGCACCTCACTCCGCACAAGGGCGCTCCGCCTTCGCCAGCGCCTCGCGCGCTTCGTCGGGCGAGCGAACGCTGTTGCGCAGTCGGGCCAGGTCCAGCCGCCCGTCGAGGTGGGCGAAGAGAAGGCCCTTGAGCCGATGGCCCATCGCCCGCGCCGCGAACGCCTTGCGGTAGGCGGCCACGTCCTTGCCCTCGCGCCCGCCCAGCGCCGCGTCGATTTCGGCGCACGCCTGTGCCGCCCAGGCCCCCAGGCGCTTCAAGTCTTCGAGGTAGGCCACGAATCGCTCGTAGTGCTGCCGGTAGAACGCCAAAACCTCCTCCGGCACGCGCTCGCGCCCTTGCTCCTTCAGGAGCGTCGCCAACTCGCCCCAGGTCTGGAGGTTTGGGCTAGCGTCGAGCATCGCCACCGTCGCGTCGTAGGTACAGCTCGTCATCAGCCGCATCAGGCGCAGGTAGTCCGGCGACTTCACCTTGACCCGGTAGACGATCTCGTCGCCCCTCTCGAAACAGACGACGCTCCCCTCCTCGTCCGTCCCCGCCAGCGCCGTGAGCAGCGAATCGATCTGCTCCGCCAGCGTCGTGCCGGCCGGGGACATCGCATCCACAACCGCCAGCCCGTGCGCCGCCCCCAGCTCGGCGACGTGCGGGTACGACAGGTAGGCCAGGCGCGCGTGGTCGAACACCGACAGCAAGATCAGGTCGGCGCGCCCGCCGTAGCTCGTCACCTTGGGAGCGCCCGGGTGGATGAGCTCGAAAAGCAGCGTGCGGCCCTCCAGGAGCTCCGGGTCGATCAGCAGGCGTGGGTAGCGCTGCTCGGCGATTTGCCGGGCGGCCGCGAGGAAGTCGAAGTCGGCGGTGCGATCCTCGTCGCCGTCGTCGAAGCGCCAGCGCGCCCCTTCCAGCATGCCGCGCGTGCTGAACCACGTCCGGCCCTCGGCGCGGAAGACCTGGACCAGCGAGCCGTCGATCTTGCGCAGGAAGCGCAGGCGCACGTCGGGGCCCTCGGCGAGCTCGGCGAGGCTCGCCGCCGTCACGTCGCGCTCGCCGACGTTGTAGATCTTGATGAGCGGCAGCGAGACGAGGCGATACGGATCGCGCCGGTAGACGATGCCCTTGGCGTAGAGCTGGTGCTGCTGCTGGGGCGTGTAGAGGAGCTGGCTGGCGTTGGCGAGCACCAGGGCCCCGCTCGTACGCTTCAGCAGGAGCGGGTCGGCGTCGATGGCGCCGAGGACGTCGGCCGGGCGCTCCCGCAAGTCGGCCAGCAGGCGGTCGAGGCGCAGTTCCATGACAGACACCCCGGAGAGAAGAGGAAGGGCGCATTCCGAGTTTGTCGGAGCAAGGACCGCAAGGAGAACAGGTGGGGAAGAAGACAAGAAGCCCGAAAAGGCGTAAGCAAGCTGGGTGGAAAACACAGAGAACGCCTCTGG
>JBBSEZ010000052.1:0-32424 GCA_038239195.1 Gemmatales bacterium | reverse complement strand
GAGCAAAGCATGGAGATCAAGCTGCGAGCAGAGCAAGCGGCGTTCGTCCAGGAGTTGGTCGAGGCGGAGCTCTTCCTGATTCCGGAACAGGTGATCGAGACGGCCCTGATCCTGCTCGAGGACCAGTACGAGCTCTACAAGGTCAAGCGTGACAAGTTGCGCGAACTCATCGCCGTCGGCGTCGAGCAGGCCGACCGGGGCGAGTGTGCGCCCCTGGACATGGAGACCATCCTCGCCAAGGCGCGGCAGCGGGCGCAACAGATGCCGGAGGCCAACGGATGTCCCAGGTGACTCGCACGCCGGAGGAGGAGGAGGACTTGCTGGACATTTTGGCGTACCTCACACGACACAGCACTTCCACCGTGGCTCGCGTTAGCGCGGAGATCGACCGGGAATGTCAGCTTCTGGCGCGGTTTCCCTTGATGGGCACCATTTCCGACAATCTCTCCCCTGGATCTTACGGTTCGCTAAAGACAGGTGGGGGTTGAGAGAAGCGAAGAGAGGCGAGGCGCCGATACAATTCGGAGGGGAACTCCCACAACACGAGTAGTTTATTCTGGAGAGCGGTCAAGGGGGTGAGCAGGGTGGAGCAGCGCCCGGCGAACTCGACCACGATGAGGCTGATGCCCTTGAAGGCCTCCAGCAACAACTCGGCGCTGGGGCTGCTTGTCTTCCGCCCAGGCTGGCCGGGATACACGTCGCGCAAGGTCTCCCCACTCTGGTGCAACTTGCGCCGCACCTCCCACTGCAACAGCGTCAACACGCGCAACGCCAGGCTCAGCAACAGCACCAACCCCAGCATCCGACCCTCGTCTGCCAGGTACATCGGCGTCAGCGACAGCGGTTGCCCCTTCAACCGCGACCAGCCCTTCTCGATCTGGTATTGCCCGCGATACGCCCACACCACGGCCTCCAGCGACAGCCCCAAGTCGTTCACCCCGTAGACCTGCCAGCCCAACTCCGCCTTGGCCTCGGCCAGCGCCTCCTCCTGTTGGCTCACCACCACCCGGTGCTCTTCTTCCACCACTACCTGCTCAGGGCGATCCTTGTAACGCCGGACCGTCCGCTCCCGGCGCGTCGTCTGCACCTCCGCCGCCAACAGCCCTTCCACCCGCTGCTCCTGGAGGATGGGCGTCACGGCCTGCCCTATCTCTTCGGCCGACAGCACCTGCTTGCCCTGCTTGCGCACGCCCAGTTGCTCCAACTCCTCCCGCGCCTGCCGCAAGCGCCTCTCCAACTGCTTCTGCTGCCCCAAGGCGAAGGCCACGGAACGCACCACAAAGCGCCGCTCCGTCCAGCAGACGGTCTTGCCCGCTACCTCGGCCCGCAAGGCCTTCTCGACGGCGAAGCCCTCGGCGACCAATTCCTCCTCGTCCTCCGGGCCCTCCTTGGGGCGATACACCGATTGCACGGCTTGTTTCCCCTGGCGCACGCGGCCGATCAGCTCGCGGCGCTGCTCCTTGGAGACCTGCTTCTCCGGCAGCGGGCAGAGGTAGAAGTCCCCGGTGCTGGCCAGGTAAGCCCGCGTGGCCAGGGCGGCGGCCTTGCAGTCGCTCACGTAGGTCTTGCCGCCTTTGCCGAAGGCCTGCTGCGTCTGCTGGATCAGGGGCAAGTACAAGGGGTCGTCGGTGCTGTTGCCGGGCACGACCAGGGTGCTGACGGGCATGCCCAAGGGGTCGAGGGCGGAGATGGCCACTTTCAACTGCGGCAGGTCGTCGCGGTCCTTGCTGTGGCCGAACTGTAGCAGGCCGTGTTCGGAAACCACGCCAGCGTAGGAGTTGGCGGTGGTGCTGTCCAAGCGGAACCGCGAGGTGTTCAGTTCATAGACGCGGACGGTGTGTTGGTTGAGGTCGTTCTCGAAGGGCAGCCAGGTCTCAGCGCGGGGCAGGGCACTGAGGAGGTCGGCGAGGCGGTCGTCGTGGAAGTCGAGGGCTCGGACGGTCTTGCCGAGTAAGGCCTGGAGGGTGAGGAGGTGCAGTTCAGCCCAGGGCTGGAGGCGGGACAGGCGGTGGTCCCCCTGGGAGAGGAGGAAGACGAGCCAGACGGAGACGACCTCGCCGAAGGAGAGTTGGCCCGTCCAGAGGTGGTGAGTGGGGAACTGGCGGTCCAGCCGTTCCGCCATCCCCAGGCGCTGGAGGCAAGCCCACAGGACCGGGATGTCGTCCACCCGCTCGACGCGGACCACCTGCGGTATTACTGTGCTCATCCCTTCTGTTTAGGCTCCTTTCCCTTTCCGGAAACCCCCCTTTGTCTTAAACGAACGGTAAGCTGGATTGCGTCGCCGCACGGCTGGGAGATACGTCATCTTCTACCGGCCCCTCGCGGATGGCATCGAGGTCATCCGCGTGCTGCACGGCGCTCGGGACTTTGACGCGATCTTCAACCCCTGATCGAGGTTCTGGTGCCACGATTCACTCCCGGCGGCCCACCCGGAACCGTCTGATTTGGCGGCCATCCCGACGAAGTCCTGCTTTGCCTGTGGGGGCAAGGAGACGCCCTGGCCCCGATGCGATCTCCCAAGCCTTCCAGGGCTTCGCGCGTTGACGCCCCGAGCTCGCTGTCCCATACTGGGGCGTGTGTGGCAGGCTGGCACATTGGCTCGCTCGAACACCGGCATAGATTGGCGACCTCATGTCGATTCGCAAAGCCTTCCTGTTGGCCGTCCCGATCCTGTCGCTGGCGCTCGGCGCCGCGGCGTGGAAGCTCAAGCCGTTCGCGAAACGGCCCCAGCCTTCCAGGCCGCCGTCGTCGGTGGAAGAGAGGGTTGGCCTGCTTCGCTGCCTGTCCGAGCTCTGCCGCTCTCCGGCCGTGACCCACGCCGTCCCCACCCTCGAACGCTGGATCCAGGAGGACCCGGACGCCGACGTCCGCCAGAAGGCCGTCGAGGTCCGCGGGCTCATCGCCTACGAACACGAGAACAAAGTGTGTCCGTTGAGCGTCGCACGAGCCCTGCTCGACCGGGAGGCGAACGTGCGTGGGGCCGCTGGGAACGTGGCCGGCCTTTGCAAAGAGTTTCCCCCCGCTGTGGTCCCCGCCCTTCTGGAGGCGACGGCCCACGAGGACGCTTCCGTGCGGAGCGACGCGATCCTGGCCTTGGGCAAGGTGGCGAGCCGGAACGAGACGGCTCGGGCCGCGATCGAGGCCGCCCGAGACGACAAGGACTTCGGCGTCCGCCACAACGCCCATTGCCAGTGGTTCCAACTCACCGGCGACCTGGACAATTTCGTGCCATACTGCCTGCGTATTCAGGCGGAATACAGCAACCTGCCGCTTCTCCCCCCTGACGGTTCGGAGGGGGCCAAGGCTGAGCGCTGCATGAAGCAGTTGATGCAAAGGGGCACGCTACACGGCCTGGCGCGCCAGGCCGAGGAGCGGCCCGATAAGGTGGCGAAGTTGACCCTCCACTATTTAGGGGGCGGCACGCCGGTCATGCGCCGGGGCGCGGCGACCTTCGTGGGCTCCCTGGCCGAGGATGCGCTGACGGCTCGGCGGGAGGCAGGCGACTTGGCGGAGGGACCGGCGCCCGGCGGGGGGAAGCAGGACGACCGGGGCCTCCCGAATGTGCTGGGGCCCCTCGATTCGCCCAGGCTCCTCGCGCGGCTGGCGGAACTGAAGGTCGAGGAGGCCCTGCTCAGGTTGGTGCGAACGGACGACGATGCGGAGGTGCGTGAAACCGCCACGGCCGCAGTCAAAAAGTGGGCCGCCCTCCAGAAGGGCCGGCCCTGAGCTCGCGGACAATGCTACTCGAACTACCGAACGGCAAGGAATGACTCGATGAACAACTGCCAGGTCGCCCTCTGCTTCGTACTGTGCGTTTCGACCTTGCCGCTCGGCGCCTTCGGCCCGACGCGCTCCGCCGCCGACGCCCCCAAGGCCAAGTCCCGCGCCCCCGTCAAGCTGACCGAGGCCGCCCTCGCCATCCACCGCGAGGCGCTCCTGATCGACGGGCACAACGACCTGCCCTGGCAGTTCCGCGAGAAGAAAGACCTCTCCTTCCGCAAGATCGACCTCCGCAAAGTCCAGAAAGACCTCCACACCGACGTCCCGCGCCTGCGCAAGGGCGGGGTCGGCGCTCAGTTCTGGGCGGCCTACGTTCCCGCCAGCACCGGCCGCAAGGGCACCGCCGTTCGCGAGACGCTGGAGCAGATCGACGTGATCCAGCGCATGGTCGCGGGCTACCCCGACGTCTTCGAGATGGCGTTCACGGCGGACGACATTGTGCGCATCCACAAGAAGGGCAAGATCGCCTCGCTGATCGGCGTCGAGGGCGGGCACTCCATCGACAACTCGCTCGGCGTCTTGCGCACCTACTACGCCCTGGGCGTGCGCTACATGACGCTGACGCACAGTGAGACGCTGGACTGGGCCGACTCCGCCACCGACAAGCCGCGCCACAACGGCCTGACGAAGTTCGGCGAGCAGGTCGTTTGGGAGATGAATAGGCTCGGCATGCTCGTGGACATTTCGCACGTCTCCGCCGACACCATGCGCCACGTCCTGCGCGTCACCAAGGCGCCCGTCATCGCCTCGCACTCCTCGGCCTACGCCCTGGCCGAGCACCCGCGCAACGTGCCCGACGACGTACTCAAGCTGGTCAAGAAGAACAACGGCGTGGTGATGGTCAACTTCTACTCGGGCTTCGTGGTGCCCGAGGGCGTGCGGGCCAGCAAGGACATGGTGCAGGCGTACCGCGACCTGAAAAAGAAACATCCGCGGGAGGAAGACCTGCGCGCCGCCTTCCGGGCGTGGCGGCGCGATCACCCCATCCCGGCCGGGAGCGTCCATCACGTCGTCGATCACATCGAGCACGTCATTAAGGTGGCCGGCATCGACCACGTCGGGCTTGGCTCCGACTTCGACGGCATCGACCGCGTGCCGAACCAGCTCGAGGACGTCTCCTGCTTCCCCTACGTCACGCAGGAACTGCTCAACCGCGGGCACTCGAAGGCCGACGTCCTCAAGGTGCTGGGCGGCAACGCGCTTCGCGTGCTGCGCGACGCGGAGAAGGTGGCGCGCGACTTGAAGAAATGATCGCCGGATGGTCCCTTCCAACGCAAAGGGGGCACGACGTGGACTATCGAGAATACTGCGACCTCATCCAGGATCGTTACGCCCCTTTGCACCCTCACCTGTTCGCGCTGAGCGACGAGATGTTCGTCCCGGCCCTGGTGCGGGCGGTTCGCGGCAAACGAGCCGACGCGCTGAGGGAGCTCTGCACGGAGGTCCATCGTGGAGTTTATGCCTTCGACATGGTCCGGCCTGCTTCCGCGCCGCCCTGCTGGAAGAGATCGCGTTCTTCGAGGGGTGGTGCGCGGAGAACGACCTCCCACTGATTCGCCCCAACACGATGAACAACTACGGCGCGATCCTCGATACGTTCGGCTTTCAGGAGATGTTGCAGGGGCTGATGCGGGAGTACGTGGTGCCCTTCGCCTCGCTGTTCTACCGCGACGTGGGCGGCGAGACGCTCGACCTCCACCACGGTTTCGTGGTGGAGTACAAGCCGGGCAAGGACGTCGCGCTCGACTTTCACGTCGATGCCAGCGACGTCACGCTCAACGTGTGCCTCGGCAAGGAGCTCACGGGAGGGGAGCTCTATTTCCGCGGGGTGCGCTGTGGGGCGTGCCAGCAGACGCCGCCCCTGCCGGCCGAGGAACTCGAGATCGTCCACGTCCCCGGCCGCGCCATCCTCCACCGGGGCCGGCACCGCCACGGGGCCCACCCGATCAAGGGCGGCGAGCGCTACAACTTGATCCTGTGGTGCAACAGCAGCCGCTACGACCGGCGGCACGACAAGGAGCACGACCCGGCTTTTTGCGGCTGGCCCGATCCAGGCGCGGCGTGAGGGCACCGCTCAGGCGAGCGCCTCGTCCACGCGGCGCCGCTGGCAGGCATCGGTGTACGCCGCCTCCAGATCGACGGGCAGGCAGAGCTCGGCCGCCAGGGAGAGCGGGACCGTGGGCAAGGCCGCACCGACGCGCAGGGGCATCGGCCAGGCGTCGATTTGCTCGCCGGCGTCGCGGCGCAGGGGGCGATACGCCACGACGTAGAGGGAGTGCTCGGCCGGCATGCGGAAGGTCGCGTCCAGCCCGAGCAGGTCGATCAGCTCGTTGTGCAAGTTGCCGGAGCGGCTGGTGACGGCGTCCACGATCACCAGCCCGACGCCGCGCGCCAGGTAGGTGGCGCACTTGGCGGCGAACAGGCGGCGCTTGGCGGCGCGGCCCTTGTTCCCGGGGCTTATCATCTCGATGGCGGCGACCAGCGTGCGCCCGCCTTCGTTGGCGAGAATTTGGATCGTACATCCTTCGGGAAACACGGCGGGCAGGACGACCGGAGGGGAGGCCGGCACCCAGACCGGCGCGGCCACCGCCAGGCGCGCGGCGCCGTTGCCGGCGGGGGCGGGACGAGGCCCCTCGTCGTAGGTAGCGACGTCGATCTCGGCAGGCGCGCCTGCGTGAAGTTGCTCCAGGGCCACGTACCCGGGCGGGAGTAGCCCGCGGTTGAGGTGATCGGCCAGGGCGCCGCACCAGGTCGCGTGGAACGATTCCCAGGGGCGGCGCTCGCTCAGCGGAGGGTGAAAATGATCGCGCAGCGGCATTTCACTTTGTCCTCGGGGCGCTCGTTAGAGCAAGCGCAGCACGTCCAGCGTTTCCTCGTAGCTCGCCTCCAACTCCAACGGCAGGGCCAGGTCACTCGCGAGCCAAAGGGGCAAGGTGGGCAGAACGCCCCCCAGGTGAAGCGGCTCGGTCCAGGCATCCATCTGCCAAATCTCGCCTTCCTTGAAGGTCCGGCAGGCGACGGCATACAAGGGCGGTTCGCCCGCCCACCCGGGAGTACTCTCTTGCCTCAACAACTCCAAAAGCTCCGCATACAGGTCATCGTGCCGCTCGGTGACGACGTCCACGATGACGACGGAGACGTTCTGTTGGAGGTAACTGGCACACTTGATGGCGAACGCGCGCCGGCTGGCGGGCCGATCCTTGTTGGCCGGGCTGACCAACTCGATGGCCGCCACCAACCGCGACGCCCGGCGGCGGTCCTGCACGCGCACCTCGAACACGTCCTGATCGGAAAACTCGATTGCCAATGTGCGCGTCGGCTTGGCGGGCGCCCAGACAGCAGTCGCGGTGCCGTTCCCGGGCGCCGCGGCCGGCGCCGGGCGCGACTTCTGGAACGTGCCGACGTCCACCTCCACCTGTCCCCCGAGATGGGCCTGCGGCTGTGCTCGGTAGCGCTCCGGGAGCAGGCCCCCATTGAGGTGGCGGACGATGGTGTTGATCCAGGCGCTGTGGAATGGCTCCCACGACAACTCTTCGTCGAGCGGCGGGTGAAAATGATCGCGCAGCGGCACGGTTGGCCCTCCGGCTACGCCTTCTCTTTGTACCCCTTACCCGTCTTCTCCGCGATTAGCTTGTCTGCTCCCTTGCGCGCCGCGGCCTCGTCGGGGCAGTCTTTCTTCGTGACCGACCCGGCGCTGCCGATGCGCCCGTAGCGCGTGAACATCGTCGCGCCGTCCACCCACACCTCCCAGAACTTGCTCGACGTGCCCTCCACGAACTCGAAATAGCGCTTCCCGCCCGCGCTGGCAGCGATCGCCATCGGGGCTGGGGCTGGCGCGGGAACCGGTGCCTTTTTCTTCGCGGCCGGCGGGTTGGGCTTGCCCGGCTTCTCCTCGTCTGGGGGCGGGGCGGGAGGCGCCGCTCCTGTCGGGCCCACCAACTCCGTGAACCCGTCGTCGAACTTCTCGCCGATCATCTCCTCGACCGCGGCACGGGCCTCGGCCTCGCTGGCGAACGTCTCCACCTTGCTCTGCCGGGCCCCGCCGAGGGCGCCAAAGCGGATTGTCACCGTGCAGCCCTGGCGGGCCACCTCCCAGAACTTGGCCGCGGCGCCTTTGCCGTACTCCAGGCGCCGCGCCGGCTCAGTCGTTGACGCTGCTGCGATGGCGGGAGAAGGCGCCGAAACGGCCACCGTGACCGCCTCTTCTTCGCCCTCCAGCACGGGGGCGGCCGGGGGGACAAAGGTTGGCAGGGCGGCGAGGTCGGTGCGCTCGCGTACGAAGACCGGGAAGCGCGGCTTCCGGTCGTCGGACAACTCCTGATACTTGAACGTGATGATGCTCCCCACCGCCGGCGGGTTGTCGCGCGCGGCGTCGGACAGGCCGGTGCCGACCTCGAACTCGGTCCCGTCGCTCAGCTGCAAGCGGAGGGCCCCCATGCGCCCCTTGTGCCGGCCCTTGCCCGCCTGGTAGCCGAACACGCGCGCCTCGGCGTCGTGGAACGTCTTCACCTTCAACAGCGTGGAAGATCGCCCGGCCGCGTAGCGCGAGCCCGGTTGGCGCAGCATCAGCCCCTCGCCCCCGACGCGCTGCACCTCGGCGAGCTCTGCGAAGACGTGGTCGCGGCCCTTGCAGGGCTTCTGCTCCAGTGCTCGGGCATAGGGCGGGGCGTGCTTGCGCATCAGATCGCCGAGGAACTGGAGCCGCGCCTCGAACTGTTGGTCCAGCGCGGGCGCGTCGAACACGACGAAGCGGACGTCGCGCCAGTATTCGTGCTTGTCCTGCCGGCGCACGAAGCCGGAGGTGCGCTGGAACTGCTTGCGGCCCATCCACATTTCGCCGTCGAGTGGTTCCGGCGGCATGCCGTCGAGAAACCAGTCGGGGGCGTGGATCGCGTTGCCCTGGCGCGAGCAGAATTGCTTGCCGTCCCAGTAGGCGCGCACGCCGTCGAGCTTCTCGCTCATCCACCACCCGCTCACGTCGAGTTCCGGGCTCCATGCCTCCGCGAGCAGGAGCGGCGGGCCTTCCTTCTTCTCGCCCGAGGCCTTGCGCGTTGGGGCCACCATCGCGGCGCCGAGGCGGGCCTGCTCCTCTGCCTCGCCGCGGTAGGAAATGATGTGCTTGCAGGTGCGCAGCTCGATCGGCCTGGACTGGTTGCGCCAGGCCGGGCAGTTGCACGAGTAGACGCCGCCGACGTTTTTGATCTCCCAGGGCTTGGCCCCGGAGCCCTTCACGTAGGCCTTCTCCCCGTCGTTCAGGTCGGGCATGGGTCGTTCCTCTCTCGTGGCGATTTCAGTTGCCCACGTCGCGGGCTGCATCGAAGACGGCGGCGCAGGAGAGCTCGAAGCCGGGCAGGAGGCGCGTGCGATACACCTCGGGCGGGCGGACGATGCGCTCCGCCCAGCGCCCGCTGCGCCGCCACAGGACGAGCATCTCCTGGCGCTCGGCGTCGAAGATCCAGTATTCCTTCACGCCGAAGGCCAGGTACTCCTCGCGCTTTTCCTGGTAGTCGCGCTCCTCGGAACCGGCGGAGACGACCTCGGCGACAATCTCGGGCACCCAGGTGTGCCAGGTCTCGGAGTCGCTGCCGGTCGGCGGCGTCATGTACACGGCCAGGTCGGGGTGGCGTTCGGACTCCTGGGCGCTGACCAGGAGCTTGCACTCTCCGCCGCTCGCGATCGTGTAGATCTTCGTCGCGCGGCCCAACTTGTACCCGAACAACTGATCGCGGATCGCAGACACCTGGGCCAGATGGGGCGGGTTTGGCACGTCGGACACGACAACGACTCCTCGTCCCAACTCGTAGAGGCGTCCCGCCTCCACCTCCGCGTGCTCGAACTCCGCCAGGCTCATGCGCCGGCCGTGGTCCTGCGGCCCCACCTTGATCGCTGTCGTGCTCATGTCACTCCCTTTCTTCGCGTTCGTCCGGCCACGGCCTTGCGAACCGGGTCAGCGCAACTGGTCCAGGATCGTCGGGTCCTGAATCTCGTGATCGCGCGCCAGCAAGATCACCTTGGACAGCAACTCCGCCGTGCGCGGGTCGTCGTCGGCGAACGGCAAGAACAGCCGGCCGCGGTGCTGGGCGTGGACCGGCACGATGCACACGTGCCCGCCCGGCTGGCGATGCACCACCCCGCTCCCCAGGTGGACCGTATACTTCCCGAGCTTCCCCGCAATCACCGCGTGCGAGCTCTTGATGGCAAAATTTGAGATCTGCAACAGCGCACACGTCTCGCGCACCAGCGCCGCGCGCATCTCGACCGTCGAGGCGCTGGCCTCGGGATCGACCCCGCCCAGGTGCGCCACGCTCACCACCAGGTCCACGTCGCGCATCACCTCGCTGAAGATGCGCGGGGGCACATCCGCCAGCGGCATCGGCTTCCACTCGCCCCTGCGCCGGAACTCGACGCCGTGGACCGTCAGCCCTTCCATCTCCGCCGGCGTCCCGCCGTGGTTCCGAAACGTCACGCTCGCGGTGAGGCCGGCTTCGTGAAAGGAGCGCTCGACGCCCTCGCGCGTGGCCCAGCCGCGGCTGCCGAACAGCGCCATCGCCTGGTTCGGGTTGACCTGCTGCCCGGCGTAGCGCTCCGACGTCGTGCCGCCCTTCTTCTCCTGGTCCACCGCGACGTAGAGCTCGCGGAACACCTGCTTGAACGGCTGGACGCGCTCCTTCTGGAAACACTCGCTCTGCCATTTGTGCCAGTCGCTCGCGCGGAGGAGGTCGTGCGGATGCGCGATCCGCAACTGCTCGCCAGGCTTGACCGGCTCCACCCGGCCGTTGTAATCGGCCAGCCCGCGCCCGCCCGCAACGGCGTAGCCGCGGATCCCCTCGCCGAGCAGGACGAGCCGCTCCAGGAGCGAGGCCAGCAACGGGTGGGCGAAGAGCTGCGCCAGTTCCGCCCCGCTGAACTTGTCGCCCCGCCACATCGCCGTCTCGAGCGACTGCCGCATGCGCGAGGCTTGCCGCTTCAACTCCGCGCGCCGCTCGGTCATGGCGGCGACCTTGGGGTGCTTGCGCACCTCCGCCGGGATCGCCTTCAGCACCTTGTCGCCCTTCTTGACCGTGACGTCGGCGCCAGCGCTGTCGTTGAGCGTCAGCGTCACCGTCACCCCCTGATGCGTGACCGAGACCGGGCCTGCCGCGAGGTCGGCGATCGAGCGGGCCTCCATCGCCCACTCCAGCCGGATCGGGTCGGGATAGCCTGCCGTCCGCGCCAGGTTCTGCACGCCCACCTCGAAGGCGCGCACGGCCTCCTCGCGCGACATCGGGCCGAGCGAGCGGGCATAGCGGCGGTACTCCATCAACACGGTGTAGCGCGCCAACAAATCGGCGTCCCGTTCTTTCCCCTCCGCCAGCGGCAGCAGGCCCAGCAGCCGGACGTTCTCCTTGAGCATGCGCTGGCGCGCCCCCGCGATCAGGTCGCGCTTGCTGGCCCTGCCCTGGAGCACGTCGCCCAGCAGCACCGCCTTCTTGTGGGCCAGGTCGCCGCAACCGTACTTGCTCGCCTCGGCCAGGGCTGCCCAGCGCTTCCCCTCCAGGGGCGCGAACGCTTTGCGGAACCAGGCCGGGTCGGTCGCCCCCTCGTTGCGCTCGTCCTCCGTAAGGGGCGTGCGCTCGTGGATCGTCCGTTCCCACGGATCGAGAGAGCGTGCGCCTTCCGGTTTGGGCTGAGGGCCGTAGCGGGGCACGCCCTTGTGACCGCCGGGGGTGTGGGCGAGGAACCACCACGTGCCCTCGCTCAGCCCCGCCCAGCCGACCGCGTGTTCGACAAACGGCAACCACTGCGGGGCCAGGAAGGCCAGCTCCAGCAGGCGCTCGCGCTTCGCCCCGACCTTCTTCATCTTCTCGGCAAACGCCTCGGCGGTGTCCCCGGGAAGTGGGTAGCAGCAGCGGACCAGGTGCGTGAAGACCTCGGTGCGCCCGGTGCCTTCGGTGCGGCGCGAGAACGGTTTCTTGCCCAACCCGCCCAGCAGCCGCACCAGCAGGTCGGTGCCCCACACCGAACTCAGTTTCGAGGCAGGCCCGGATGCAGCCGTCGGCGTCTCGCCGCGCGTCAGCTCGACCTCCAGGATGCGCTCGCGGCAGCGCTCGACGACGCCTTTCAACAGCGGGAACCTGTCGAGTGCTTCGTCGGGGACAGGTTCCGTCAGGATGCCCAGGTCGTCTTGGTCCTCGCCGGGCCCCAGAAGGTGGTCGTAAAGGTCCGCCTCTTTCACGCGTCCCGCTTCGAGGGCGGCGAGCAGGTCCGGCAGGTTGGGGCGCTGGCGCGCCACGCCCGGCACCGGCTCGTCGCGCCAGTGCAGCAGTTCCCACGTGCGGGCGCTGTGCGCCTGCGTCCAGGCGCCCGGGACCAGGTCGCGATACTCCTCCACCTCGCCCTGCCACTTTTCGATGGGCGAATCGATGCGCCAGTCCCGGTCGCGCTTGCTCCAGTCTTGAAGGTCCACCACGCGCTTGCGCACGTCCTCGGGCACCATCGCGAACGACGTCTCCAGCACGTCGAGGAGGAAGTCGGGCGCCTTCTCCGGCGGGTGGAGGCGCAGCAGCCATTGGAGCACGGCCTGGATCAGGTCGTCGTGCTCGACTCGGACCGGCGGCTGGCCGTTGGCCAATAGCTTGAGATACGGGCCCCATTTGGCGCCGAAGCGCTTGTTCGAGTCTTTCCACGAGTCGGGGCTCGTGTCGCACCAGACGGCGGCGCGCAGCAGTTCGAGGCCGTCCTTGTCGCGCAGTTTCGGCGGGCGGTTGGCGTACCACTCTTCCCAAAGGCGGCGGAGCGGCAACCTCTCCGCGTCCTTCTCCGCCGGCACGGTCCCGTCGGGATCGGGCAAGTCGTAGCCGCTCACGTTGCCGAGCAACGCCTCACCCTCCCCGCGGTAGCCGCCCAGCGAGACGGGCGTTTCGGCGTTGTCCTCGACGAGTTGTTCCAGCGCCTTGATGCAGGCCACGGCGGCGGGCGTGAGCAGCACCACCTTGCGGGCCACGGGCGCCACGGGCTTGCTCCGCTCGGCTGGATTCAAGAGGCCCAGGGCGTCGTCGAGCGTCGGCACCGCGCGCCGGGCATCGAGAATGGCGTCGAGATGCACTTGCTCCTCCTCTGCGACGTTCTTGCGCTGTTCTTGGTACGCTACGGCCCGCTCCCGACACTCTGCCGCGGAGCGCTTCGATTCGACCAGCAAGCGGGCCAACTCCAGCCCACTCAACCGCTGTGGCGCCTTGGACGAGGCGAGCAGCCGATCGACGCTGGCGAGGGCTTGCGGGCCCTTCTGCTTTTTCAGCAGGGCGAGCACGGCCTGGCGCGTCTGGCTGTTCTTGCGCGTCAGCAGTTCTTCGATGCGCTGGGCGTCGGCATCGGTTACCTCGCACTTCTTGACGGCCTCGAGGGCGCGCTCCCGCACCCAGCCATCCCTGTCCCCCAGGAGCGCGAAGAAGGTGTCGCGCGTGGCCGCGTCCCACTTCTTCTGCTCGGCGAGCTCCATCACCACCCGGCCGCGCGCATACGACGACATGGCGGATAGATAAGGGAGGAGGACGGTGGGCGGCCGCTTGCCCAGGTGCTGGAGGAGCTTGTCGGCCACGTCCTGGCGCTGGGCGCGAGTCGTGGCCCAGGGCCAAACCAGGGCGGGCAAGTCGGCAGGCTTCTCCGGCATGCGCTCGAACAACTTCACAAGGCTGTCGAACAACTCGCCCTTCTCGTCGCGATCCTCGAGACTTTCCAGGGCGCGAAGGGCGATGCGCAGGTCGTCGTCTTCGAGACAGCGGGCAACTTCCTTACGCGCGGCGGCGAGCCCGAGGTGGTCGAGGAAGTGGACGGCGATGAAGCGGCGCTCGACGTTGGGATCGGCGAGCAGCGGCGCCGCGGGCTTGACGGCGGCGGGGGCGTCCTCGAAGGCGGTGGCCCAAAGGGCCAGGTAGAGCGTTTCGCCCGTCGCGCGGGCGAGGGCGTCGGCGCGGGCCTGCGGCTCTTCCAAAAAGCGCAGCGCCTGCTCGAGCGCCTTCTTGACGACACCGGCGCTGACGGATCCCCAGGCCAGGCCGAACCAGACGTCCACGGCCCTCACGGTAGCGCTGAAGCGCACGAGGTCGCGGTCGAGAAGGAGGCGCACCATGCGCCGGAACGCCTCGGGGTGGGCCTCGTCGATGCTTTCGAGGATGGTCTGGCGCAGCCCCTCCTGGCGCTGGGCGGCCAGCAGCAGCTTCTCGACAAACTCCCAGCCGTCCGGCCGCGACGCCACCATCAGGGCGCGGGTGACGTGCCGGCCCATGCTGCCGATCTCATGCGCGTTGGTCGCCGACTCGCGCAAGACCTCGAAGACGGCCTCGCCTTCGTCGCCGCCCGTGTCGATGGTAGCGGCGAGCAGGATGCCGAGCGCGTCAGCGCCGCCGTAACCGCCGAGGTAGGCCGCCCAGGTGGCGCACCAGAGGACGTCCGGGTCGTAGTTCTCCAGTTCGTCGAGGAGGTTTTCGAGCCAGTTGCGGCGCCCCTCGCGAACGGCCGTGGCGTCGGACGGGGCGCGGAAGGCCTTGCGGTCGTGGCCGGTCTCGTAGGGCAAGCGGGCGCACAGTTGCCAGGCGGCCTCCAAAGTGGCCCCCAGTTTGGGGAATAGCGCTGCGAAGACCTTCTGCCGATCGCGGGCGGACATCTTCTCGAGGCGCTCGATGGCGCTGGCGAAGGCATCGCGGCGTTTCGACCAATCCTTGAAGGGCTTGCCGCCGGCGTCGCGGCCGAGGAGGGCACGGCCTGGCTCGGCTTGCTTGGCGGAGAGTGCGCCGAGGGCGGTGAGGGCCTTCGCGTGCCAATTCTTGATCTGAAACGCCTTGAGTCGTTTCTCGGCGTCTTCGCGGCGCAGCATCGATCAACCTCCCGCCAGCATGGCCAGCCGAACGAAGGCGACCTCGCTGTCTGCTTTGAGGAACACCTGCCGACCCAGCTCGCGCTGCTCCTCCCCATCGACGACGACGAGATAGAGCCCATCTTCAAAGGCTTGCAGGGCCGTCCCGATGGCCTCGTCGCTATCGACCTTCTGCCGGGAGTTGCGCCCGCCCGAGTCGATCTTGCCTTGGACGACGCCCTTTTCGACGTCGGAAGCGGTGAGGGCACGCACCAACCGTTGCTCTTGCTGGCCCGTCTTGAAGGCATCGACCTCGGCGCGGACGACGCGCGCGATGAGGTCGCGCAAGGTGACTTCGCCGCCATCGCTCCCGAGGTCGGGGGGAAAGGGAATGGACCAGTCGGCGAACAGGGGCTTCTTCTTGCCCAGCGCCTTGCCGCGGATGGTAATCATCGCTCACCTGCGTCGGGAGGGTGAACTCGGTGCGAACGGGGCCTGTCCCGCCGGCACGAAGTTGTTTCCATGTAAAGGATTGTAACCGCACCGCGCTGCTGGTGCCAGGCAAGTAGATCGACGATTTCCAGGCCGGGGGCCTTGTGAGCGGGGCCCTTGCTCGGCAAAATGGTCCGGGAGGAGGGCCTCATGCACGATCTGGATAGCCCCTGGAAGGAGCTGTTGGAACAGCGCCTGCCCGACGCGCTGGCCTTCTTCGCGCCGGTCGCCCACGCCCAGACGGACTGGGAACACGACCACGAATCGCTCGAACAGGAGCTTCGCAAGCTCGCCCCGGAGGGACAGACGGGGCGGCGCGTGGTCGATCACCTGGCCAAGTTGACGCTGAAGAATGGCGACCGGCGGTATTTGCGCGTCGAGGTCCAGGGCCGCAAGGACCGGGCCTTCCGCCGGCGCACGTGGGCGTACAACACGCGGGCCAGCGACCACTACGGCCAGCCCGCCGCCAGCCTGGCCCTGCGAATCGACGCCAACCCGAACTGGCGGCCGCGCTCCTACCGCGAGGAGGTCTGGGGCACGGTCAAGCGGTTGGCGTTCCCCTCGGTCAAGGTGCTGGACTGGGCGAATCGCCAGGAGGAACTGGAGCGGCACGCCAACCCAGTCGCCCTCTTCGTGCTGGCGCACCTGCTCGGCCAGGCCACGCGCAAGAAGCCCGAGGAGTGCGCCGCGGCGAAACTCCGCTTGCTGCGCTTGCTCGCGACGCGCAAACTGGATGAGGGGGAGCAGGCGCGCTGGTATCGTTGGTTCGACTGGCTGATGCCGCTGCCCGAAGAGCATGCAAAAGCCGTCTGGTCGCAGGTCATGCAAGATAAACAGGAGGGACGCATGCCATTCGTTTCCTATGGGGAGAAGTACTTCCTCAAGAAGGGGCGCGAGGAGGGACGCTGCGAAACCCTTCTGGAAGCCATTGCCTTGGTCTTAAAAGTGAGGTTCGGGCCGACGAGCGCCAGCTTCCTGCCGGAGTTGCAGGGCAAGGAACTGCCCGTGCTCGAGCGCGTGTTCAACGCCATCGAAGGAGTAGGCAGTCTCGATGAGCTGCGCGCCCTCCTTCCCGCCAACGGCCAGGCCAACGGGGCCTGACCGCGCTCACAGGCCCAGCTCCTTGAGCTGCTTCGCGTCCACCGGTGCCGGCGCCCCCGTCATCAGGTCGCGCGCCTGCTGGTTCTTGGGGAAGGCGATCACGTCGCGAATGTTCGTCGTGCCCGCGAGCATCATCGCCAGGCGGTCCAGCCCCAGCGCGATGCCGCCGTGCGGCGGCGCCCCGTACTTCAGCGCGTCGAGCAGGAAGCCGAAACGCTGCTGCGCCTGCTCCTCGCTCATGCCCAGCACCGCGAACAGGCGCGACTGCACCTCGGGGTTGTGGATACGAATGCTTCCCCCCCCGCACTCGTAGCCGTTGATGACCAGGTCATAGGCCTTCGCCTTCACGTTGCGGGGATCGCTCTCGAGCTTGTCGAGGTCTTCATCCTTCGGCGCCGTGAAGGGGTGGTGGTTGGCGGCCCAGCGCTTTTCTTCCTCGTCCCGCACGAACGACGGGAAGTCGAACACCCAGGCGATGCGAAAGTGGTCGGTCCGCATCGCGAACGGCCGGGGGGGGCGCTTCTCCTTCTTCAAGCGCTCCTCCTCGGCGGCATCGTGCTCGGCCTTTTCCTCCCACCAGTTGCGGTACAACTTCAGCGTCGTCGCCAGTTGCTGCCGCAGCGTTCCCAGCGCCTGACAGACGGCGTCTTCCGTGTCGGCGGCCACCAGGATCAGCAGGTCGCCGGGCGCAGCGCCGAGCCGTTCGAGGAGGGCCGGCTGCACCGGCTCGAGGAACTTGCTGATCGACGACGTGACCTTGTCGGGCTCGACCTTGACCCAGGCGAGGAGCCTGGCCTTGAGCTGGCGCGCCGTCTTGTCCAGTTCATCGAGGTTCTTGCGCGAGAACTTGTCGGCCGCGCCCCTGGCGTTGAGGCCGCGTACTCGTCCCCCCGCCGCGAGCGATTCGTCGAACGGCACCAGTTTCATTTGCCCGGCGAGGTCGGTCAGCTCGACGATCTCCATGCCATAGCGGAGGTCCGGCTTGTCGCTGCCGTAGCGGAGCATCGCGTCCGCGTAGCGCAGGCGCGGCAGCGGGAGCGGCACGGTCACGCCGAGGCACTTCTGGAAGACCTCGGCCATCAGGCCTTCGGCGACGCCCAGAACGTCGTCCATCTCGACGAACGACATTTCGAGGTCGAGCTGCGTGAACTCCGGCTGGCGGTCGGCGCGCAGGTCCTCGTCGCGCAGGCAGCGGGCGATCTGGAAATACTTGTCGTAGCCGGCCACCATGAGGAGCTGCTTGTAGAGCTGCGGCGACTGGGGCAGGGCGTACCAGTGGGGACAACCCTTTTCGTCCTGATTAACCCGGCTAGGCACCAGATAGTCGCGGGCGCCTTCGGGCGTGCTGCGGCCGAGAAGGGGGGTCTCCAATTCGAGGAAGCCCAAGGCGTCGAGATGGTCGCGGATGACCTTGTTCAGGCGGTGGCGCATGCTCAGCGTGCGCTGGATGCTGGGCCTGCGCAGGTCGAGGTAGCGGTACTGGAGGCGCAGGTCCTCGTTGGCCAGCTTCTGGTTGGGGTGCTCGAAGACCTCGAAGGGCGGGTTGGGGCAGCGGTTGAGGACGTGCAGCGCCTGCGCCTCGATCTCGACGGCGCCCGTGGCGAGCTTGAGATTGGTCGCCCCGGGCAACCGGGCGCGCACCTTCCCGCGCACGGCCAGCACCCACTCCCCGCGCAGCTCTCGGGCGGCGGCGAAGGCCTCGTTGTCGCCCTCGGCCTCGAAGACGACCTGCGTCAGGCCGTAGCGGTCGCGGAGGTCCACGAAGACCTGATCGTTGTAGGAGCGGTAGGTGTTGACCCAGCCGTTGAGGACGACGGTCTGCCCGACGTGGTCCTCCCGCAACTCGCCGCAGGTGTGTGTCCGCTGCCAGTCCGCCATGTCCTTGTCCCTTCCCTCGTGTCGTGAATCGTCTCCCGCTCTCGCAGGCAGTCCCGTGGATTATAGGGAATCCGGCCGCCCTCGCGGGGAGGACATTACACGGACACGCAACGGGCCGGCGGGATCGCGGGAAGGCGCGCCGATGCCCGTTTGTCTGCTCCCTTTTCGTTGGTTCGGGAAAGCGCCCCTCTCGACCGTTTCAACCTCGCAACCCGTAGAACCGCGCCGCCGTGCCGCCGAATATCTTCTCGCGCTCCGCATCGCCGATCGGCCCGAGCGCCTCCTCCAGCGCCCCGACGACCTCGGCGTAAGGGGCCGCCAGCAGGCACACCGGCCAGTCGGAGCCGAACATGCAGCGTTCCGGCCCGAAGCAATCCAGCGCCGTCTGCACGTACGGCCTCAAGTCGGCCGCCTTCCAGGTGCGCCAGTCCGCCTCGGTGACGAGGCCCGAGAGCTTGCAGAAGACGTTCGGGTAGCGCGCCGCCGCTTGCAGGTCGCGGCGCCACTCGTCGATCAACCGGTCCTCGATCTTCGGCTTCGCCAGGTGATCGAGGACCATCGACAGGTTCGGCAAGCGCCGGGCCAGGGCCGGAACGTGTCGCAGGTGCTGGACGTAGAACAGCAGGTCGAACGGCACGCCATGCTTCTCCAGCACGGCGAGGCCGCGCAGCACGTCCTCGCGCACGATGAAGTTTTCGTCGGGCTCGTCCTGGGTGACGTGGCGCACGCCGACGAGCTTGGGGTGGGCCTTCAGTTCGAGAAGTTGCTCCTCGCAAGCGGGGCTGGCGAGATCGACCCAGCCGACGACGCCGGCGAGGAAGTCGTGCTGCTCCGCCAGGCCGAGCACCCAACGCGTTTCGGCAAGGTTGTGCTGCGTCTGCACGAAGAGGGACTTCTGCACGCCGGTTTGTTGGAGATGAGGAAGGAGGTCGGTGGGCAGGAAGTCGCGGCGGATCGGCGCCAGGGCGGGAGCGTCGAGCCACGCGTAGTCGAAGCGGCCGAGCTGCCAGAAGTGGTGGTGAGAGTCGATTTTCATGGGGGCCCGCGACAAGACGTTTGAACAAAAGGCAACGAAGAAAGAGAAGGGAGGACCACGCAGGACCGTGTCCCCCTCGGAGGCGCTCGCCCCCAGGGGCTCACGGGACGAGTGGTTGCCAGAGGGTTGCTCGATCCGGGGGGCCCCGGCCGGGAAGTTTCAGCATACCGCGCCCGCGCGAGCCCACACACGATTTCTCGGAACGAAGTGTGGGACGCCTGGCGCACACTTCCTCTTTTTCCAAAGCCTCGACATTGGGTAATATCGCCTATCTCTTTCCGCACAGGGAGGTGCGTCATGCGCAAGAATGCGTTGTTGGTCCTGCCCGCCCTTTCGCTGGCCTTCGCGCCGGCCCCGCTGCCCAAGCCCGAGCCCGTCAAGGAAGACCTGAAGCACATGCAGGGCACCTGGGAGATCGTCTCCTGGGTGCGCGAGGGCCAGCCCGCCGCGAACATCCGTTACACGGTGGAGATTGCCGGCAACGGGATGACCTACCGCGACCCCGATGGCCGGGTCGCCAGCAAGTGGGTTTTCACCCTCGGCGCCAAAAAGGGCCCCAAGACGCTCGACACCAAGCAGGAGCTCGCCCACGCTCCCACTTCCCGGGGCCTCTACGACCTCAAGGGCGATACGCTCACCACCTGCTATACTTACGACGTGGATCGCCCGGCCGACTTCGACGGCAACAGGCCCCGGCGCTGGCTGGAGGTCTGGCAGCGCCAGAGGCGCTGAACGCCTGGGCCCTTGAGGGAGAATGAGGCTTGCTGGACGTTTACCTCGACGCCGACGCCTGCCCCGTCAAGAGCGAGGCCTACCGCGTCGCCCAGCGCTACGGGCTGCGCGTGTTCGTGGTGAGCAACAGCGGCATGCGCGTCCCGGCCGGCGACTGGCTCCAGGCCATCGTCCTGCCCGGGGGCTTCGGCGCCGTCGATGACTGGATCGCCGAACGCGCCGGCGAGGGGGACGTCGTCATCACCGCCGACATCCCCCTCGCCGACCGCTGCCTGCAAAAAGGCGCCCACGTCCTCGGCCCCAAGGGCCACCCCTTCACCGAAGGCTCCATCGGCGAGGCCCTCGCCAGCCGCGCCCTGTCCGAGGAGCTCCGCCAGATGGGGCACCTCACCGGCGGGCCCGCCCCCCTGGGCCCCAGGGACCGCTCGCGCTTCCTGTCGCGCCTCGATGAGACGATCAACGCCATCCGCCGCGTCGGAGGCTGAGGCGACGCTCACGCGCCGGCGGGCGAGCTCCCCGGGAGGTGCCAGGTTTGCGGCCGCCGCAGGGCGGCCTCGTCGGCGAAGAGCTGGCGCACCTTCCGCCTGGCGAAGAGGTCGATCATCCAGGGGGCAAACCGGTTCACCAGCAGCAGCAGCCGGCCCGGGAACGTGAGGTTGATCTCGTTGCGGCCGCGCTCCAGCGCCCCCAGCGTCGCCTCGGCCACCTGCTCGGAGGTCATGCCACGCAGGTGGTCGAGGGCGACCTTGCCCTTGCGCTCCAGCATGTTCCGCGCGAAATTGGTCTGCGTCAGCCCGGGGTTGGCCACCAGCACGTCGATGCCAAAGCGCACCAACTCCGCCCGCAGGGCCTCGCTGAGCCCTTGCAGCGCGAACTTGCTCGCCGAGTAGAGGCCTCGCGCCGGCAACGCCCGCTTGCCCAGGATCGAGCCAACGTTCACGATCGCCGGCTTTGCCCCCCGAGCGAGCATCGGCAAGAAGGCTCGCGTCAACTCGGCCGGGCCGAAAAAGTTCGTCTCGAAGATCTGCCGCAGGACGTCGGGCGACGAGTCGGCGAAGTGGCCCGTTGCCCCGATCCCGGCGTTGTTGATCAGCACGTCCAGCCCGCCGAGCTCGCGCTCGGCCGCCTCGAGCAGTTTCTGCCGATCGGCGGGGCTCGTCACGTCGGCCTGCACGATAGCCAGAGCGCCCCGCGAAGCGGGCTTCTCCGCGAGCTCGCGGAGAAGGTCGAAAGACCGAGAGGCGGCGAGGACGCGCATCCCTCGCTTCAGCGCCGACTCGACCAGCGCCCGGCCGATTCCCTGCGATGCGCCCGTCACCAGTGCGCGCATGCCCTTCAAGCAACGCCGCTGAGCCATGCTGCTTCTCCGGTTCGTCGGACGAGTTGTCTCGAGGCAGGCCCAGGCACGGGCCCACGTCGGGCGCGAATGGCACCTATCCACCTGGCCCGGATGCTGGGGCCCAGGCTGAGAACAGACAGGAAGTCGAAAAAGGCGCGGGAGGACGCAGGCCCTCCTCGCCGGCTCGAACGGGAAATGAGCCGGCGGGGCCTGTCCCGCCGCTTGCTCCTCCGAGGCGATCTTGATCTTGCTCGAATATAACCGACAAACCGGGCCCCGTCTATATATTTTATGCTAGAGGCCAGCGTCGGGCGCTGCGGTCGCCGTCGCATCTCCCCGTCCCCGCACCGGCGCCTCTCCGGGGGCTCAGGATGGCCTCTTCGTGGCCCACGACCCTCTTCGCGCAAACCGACCTGGCCTGGCTGTTGGAACAGCAAGGGAAGGCGAGCGAGGCGGAAGCGCTCTCCCGCCAGGCGCTGCGAACGCACCGCCGCTTGCGCGGCCCGCCGACGGGACGATCGCAGGGGCCTGGTCGGGATGCGTGCGCATCCGGGGAGAGCGCTTCACCAGCAGGATCTTTCTCTTCCAGGGACACACCCCAACGCGCTTCTACCGGGGCGTGGGGGCCGTCGAGGACGGAAAGTTGCTCTTGAAGTATGCTGCCTTTCGCTTGAATACAGGGGGAACGTACTTCGGGGCGTGCGTGTTGACGAAGTCGAAGGCGAGCGAGGCCGTGTACCGTCAGGCCCTGCAAGCACGGCGCCGCGAGCGCGGCCTCACGCACCCTGGCACTCTCCTCAGGCAAATCGACCTGGCGCTGTTGCTCTCGAACACGGGCAAGAAGGCGGAAGCGGAGGCGCTGTTGGGTGAAGTGTTGGAGGCCCGCCGCCGTGTGCTGGGGCCCGATCATCCAGATGCCCTTTTCGCGCAGGAACTGCTGGCGGACCTCCTCGCAGACCATGGCAAATTGGCCGACGCGGAACGGTTGTGCCGTTCCTTACTCGCGATCCGCCAACGGCGCGACGGCCCGGCACATCCTGAAACGCTTGACGCCTCGAGGGCCCTGGCCCTCTGCCTCAAGGAACAGGGCCAGATGGAGGGGGCCGGAAACCTCTATCGCCGACTCCTGGCTGCGCGGCGCAAACTGTTGCCCCCGGAGCACCCCGACCTCGCCAGTGAGCTCGCCACCCTCGGCAGCCTGTTGTCCGACACCGGCCGGGCGGCAGAGGCCGAGCCCATGCTCCGCGAGTACCTGACCATTTGGGAGAAGCAGCTCCCGCCCGAAGATTGGCGGACGGCCAACGCCCGCAGTTTGCTCGGCGGTTGTCTCGCCCGGCAGAAGAAGTTCGTGGAGGCCGAGCCGCTCCTCCTGGCCGGCTACGAGGGCCTGGCCAAGGCGACAGACGCGCCCGCCAAGTGGGTTGGCGATGCCTTTGATCGCGTCCTCGCGCTCTACGAGAAATGGGGCAAGCCGGACCAGGCCCAGGCGTGGCGGAAGAAGCGGGCAGCGTCAAGAGAGTAGCAACTCCGTCCCTGGCGTGCCTGTCTCCGGGCACCTCCCAGGTTGAGGTTCGCCGCGACGTCCCAGCCTCATCACGACGGCTCCGCGCGGTTTGTTGCTTGGGCGGGCAAGCGCCAACGAGGGCGCGGCGTACGTGGGGGAGGCGAGCGGGCGGCCCCCTCAGCGATGATCGACGAGCATCCACTTGAGCAGCGCTTTCTGGGCGTGCAGCCGATTGCCGGCCTGCTGGAAGACGATGCTGCGCTCGCCGTCGATCACCTCGCCGCTCACCTCCTCGCCGCGATGCGCCGGCAGGCAGTGCATGACCTTGGCGTGCGCCGGTGCCTGCGCCAGCAGGGCCGCGTTGACCTGGAAGCCGGCGAAGCGCGCCAGCCGCTCCTCGCGCTCCTTTTCCTGGCCCATGCTCGTCCAGACGTCGGTGTAAATGACGTCGGCCTGCCCGATGGCGTGCCCGGGGTGACCGTTCATCAGCAGCTCGCCCTCCGGGACCACCTGGCGGTAGCGCTCCAGGAACGGCTTGTCGAAGCCGTAGCCTTCGGGCGCCGCCAGGATGAATCGCGCCCCCAGCAGCCCACAGCCGACCGCCACGGAGCGGGCCACGTTATTGCCGTCGCCGACGAAGACCAGCGTGCGGCCGCGAATTTCGCCGAAGGTCTCCTGAATGGTGAGCAGGTCGCCGAGGGCCTGGCAGGGATGGTCGCGGTCCGACAGGCCGTTGATGACCGGCACGGCGGAGTGGGCGACGAACTCCTCGATCGTCTCGTGGTGGAAGGTGCGCAGCACCACGCCATCGACGTACTGGCTGAAGGTGCGCGCGAAGTCGGCGACGCTCTCGCGCTGGCCGATGGCGCCGTCGGTGGCGCTGAAGAAGAGCGTGCTGCCGCCGAGCTGCATCATGGCGGCCTCGAAGCTCGCTCGGGTACGGAGGGACGGTTTCTCGAACACCAGGCCGAGGACGCGCCCGCCGAGCAAGGGGGGGCGGTGCCCGCGCAGGGCGTCAGTCTTGAGGCGCACGGCCTCACTCAGGAGCTCCCGGAGCTCGGTGCCGTTGAGGTCCAGCAAGGTCAAGAAGTGCCGCATGGCAGCAACCCCAAATCAAAGGATGAAGGACGAAGAAGAACGGACCATCCGCCTTCTTCTTGCTTCTTCCTTCCTCATCCCTGTTGAAGCAGGACGTCTTCCAGAATGTCACAGCCCTCGTCCAGTTCGGCGTCGGTGAGCGTGAGGGCGGGGAGCAGGCGCAGCACGGTCGCGTGCGTGCAGTTGACGAGCAGCCGCCGTTCCATGCAGGCCTTGACGACGGGGGCGCCGTCCACGCTCAGTTCGACGCCGATCATCGCGCCCTTGACGCGCACCTCGCGCACGAAGGGACAGCGGTCCTCGAGCGCCTCGAAGCGGGCCTGGAAGCGGGCGCCGATCTTCTCGGCGCGGGCCAGCAGCCCGCCGGACTCGATCATGTCGATGGCGGCCAGCGCCGCCGCGCAGGCGATGGGGTTGCCGCCGAACGTGGCCGCGTGGGTGCCGGGGCGCAACTTCTCCGCGACCTCGGGGCGGGCGATCAGCCCGCCGCAGGCGATGCCGCCGGCGAGGGCCTTGGCCAGCGTGACGACGTCGGGGACGACGTTCCAGTGCTGGTGGGCGTACCAGCGGCCGGTGCGGCCCATCCCGGTCTGGACCTCGTCGAAGATCAGGAGCAGCTTGTGGCGGTCGGCCAGCTCGCGCAGGCCTTCGAGGTAGCCGGCGGGGGGGAGATTGACCCCACCCTCGCCCTGGATCGGCTCGACCATGAGGGCACACGTCTCGGCATCGATGAGCCGGGCGGTGGCCTCGAGGTCGCCGAAGGGCGCGTAGGCGAAGCCGGGCAGCAGGGGCTCGAGGCCCTGGTGGTACTTGGGCTGGCCGGTGGCGCTGAGCGCGCCGAGCGTCCGGCCGTGAAAGCCGTTGAGCGCCGTGATGATCTTGTAGCGCCCGGGCTTGCCGCAGAGCCGTGCCAGTTTGATGGCGGCCTCGTTGGCCTCGGTGCCGGAGTTGCAGAAGAAGCACTGCCCCTTCCACGTCGTGCGGCGGCTCAGGGCCTCGGCGAGGGCCCCTTGCGGCTCGGTGTACCAGGTGTTGGGGACGTGAATGAGCCGGCCGACCTGCTCGCGGACCGCCTCGACGATGGGGGCCGGGCAATGGCCGAGCAGCCCGCAGCCCCAGCCGGGGAAGAAATCGAGGTAGCGCGTGCCGACGTCGTCCCACACCCGCGAGCCCTCGCCCCGCACCAGGCAGACCGGGTAGCGCGTATAGTTGGCGATGACGTAACGCTGGTAGCGGTCGAGGGTGGCCTGGTTCATCATCATTCCCCAGTCCTTAGTTCTTAGTCCTTAGTCCTTAGCAAAGACCGTCACCTGGGACTTCTTTGCTAAGGACTAAGGACTAAGGACTAAGGACTAAAGTACAATCTCCGTTCCGACGCCGCGGTCCGTGTAGATCTCGAGCAGCAGCGAGTGGCGAACCCTGCCGTCGATCATGTGCGTCTTGCGCACGCCGGCCCGCAGGCTATCCAGGCACGCCTCGACCTTGGGGATCATGCCCGCGTCGATGATGCCGCGCCCTATCAAATCGCGACAGCCTTCCGCGTCGAGGTGGGTCAGCAGCGTGTCGGCGGACTGCCGGTCCGACAGCACGCCCGGCGTGTCGGAGAGAAAGACCAACTTTTCGGCTCGCAGTTGCGCGGCGACCGCCGAGGCGGCCGTGTCGGCGTTGACGTTCAACCACCCTCCCTCCTCGTCGAGGGCCAGCGAGGGGATGACGGGAACGACCCTGCCGGCGCAGAACGACTGGAGGATCTCGGTATCGACGCGGGTGACGCGGCCGACGTGGCCGAGGTCGATGGGGTGGCCGTTTTCGCCGGGGAGCGCGAGGCGCTCGCCGAAGAGGGACTGGAGAGTGCCGGTGTGCAGGCCGACGGCCCGGCCGCCGAGCGCCCGGATCTGGGAGACGATGCTGGCGTTGATTTCTTCGAGGAGGACGCGCACGACGATGTCGAGGGTGGCGCGGTCGGTGTAGCGCCGTCCGAGGACCTTGCGCGGCTGGAGGCCGGCGGCGGACATGGCGCGGTCGATCGGCTTGCCGCCGCCGTGGACGAGCACGGGGCGCATCCCGGCCGTCTCCATGAAGATCACGTCCTGCAGCGTCGCCTTCAGCGCTGCCTCGTTCTCCATGGCGCTGCCGCCCAGCTTGATGACGGTGAGCCGGTCGCGAAAGGTGCGAATGTAGCTACAGGCCTCGATCAGGGCCTCAGCCTTTCGTATGGCATCGTCCATCGCGCTCGGCGGTTGATGGCCGCCCTCGCCTCTCGGTTCGCGAAAAGAAAAAGGTATTGTAGACCTTGAGGAGGCGCTGTCAATGGCGAGAAACGCACAAGATGGGCAAGCCAGGGCCCTTCTTTCTTGGCTGCCCCATTGCCTTGTGGCGCGAAGGCGCTTATCATCTCCTTCACAAGGAAACAGAGAAGGCGGCCTCGGGCGCTGCGCCTGGGGGGCTGAGAGTTTCTCCACGATGGGAGGTTCGACGATGAAGGTGGCGAGCAAGATTTTGCTGGGCCTGGTGGCGATCTTCGCGGTGACGGTGCTGACCGTGGCCCGCGCCGAGGAAGAGAAGAAGGCGGAGCCGGCCAAGGCGGTCACGCTGAAGGGCGAGCTGGGTTGCCCGAAGTGCGTCTTCGGCATTGAGAAGACCTGCGGCAACGCCATCAAGACGAAGGTGGACGGCAAGGACGTGATCTACGTCCTGAAGGACAAGCGGAAAGCGGAAAAGTATCACGGGAAGATCTGCACCGAGTCCGCCCCGGGCAGCGTCACCGGCGTCGTCTCCAAGGACGGCAAGAAGAACTTCATCACGCCGAGCAAGGACGGCGTGAAGTTCGACTGAGCGACGGCGCTCGTCCTGGCCTTCCTGAGATCGCAACGCCACCTTCCCCGCACGGCGGGGAAGGTGGCGTTCTCGTTGAGTGGCGGGGCGGGTACGATACGGGTCGAGGGACAGCCGGCTTGCCTGCCCGGTCGTAGCGACAAGCGTCCTCGCTTGTCGTCGCCTGGTGGTGGGCGCTACGTCAGACGAAGACGACAAGCGAGGACGCTTGTCCTACGAGCCCTGGTTGATCCCTGCCCGACTCTTGCGGTTGTTCTCTTGTTCGCCCCGATCGGCCCGATCCGCTCGCACAATGGAGGTGCCTCTGCGATGAAGATCCTCCTCGCCAACCCGCGCGGCTTCTGCGCCGGCGTCAACATGGCCATCGAGAGCCTGGAGCGCGCTCTCGAGCTCTACGGCACGCCGCTCTACGTCTACCACGAGATCGTCCACAACCGCCCGGTCGTCGAGCGATTTCGCAACCGCGGGGTGGTATTCGTCGATCGCGTGTCGGAGGTCCCCAACGGCGGGACCGTGATGTACAGCGCCCACGGCGTCGCGCCCGCCATCCGCGCCGCGTCGGCCGAGCGCAACCTGCGGGCCATCGACGCGACCTGTCCGCTCGTCACCAAGGTCCACCTCGAAGCGGTGCGCTTCGCGCGCGAGGGCCACACCATCGTCCTCATTGGCCACGAGGGCCACGACGAGGTGCTCGGGACGATGGGCGAAGCGCCCGAGCACATTCGGCTGGTGCAGGACGAGGAGGAGGTGGCTCGCCTCGACCTGCCCCCCGACGTGAAGCTCGCCTACCTGACGCAGACGACGCTGAGCATCGACGACGCCGAGCGCATCATTCGGGCCCTGAAGCGGCGCTTTCCGCAGATCGTCGGCCCGTCGCGCGACGACATCTGTTACGCGACGCAGAACCGGCAGGAAGCGGTCAAGGAGCTGGTGCCCGAGGTAGACGCCGTCATCGTACTGGGCAGCCAGAACAGCTCCAACAGCCTGCGCCTGGCCGAACTGGCGCGGGCGCACGGCAAGCCGGCCTACCTCGTCGATCGAGCGGAGGAAGTGCCGGTAGGGGCATTCAGCGGATCGGAAACGGTGCTGATTACCGCGGGGGCGAGCGCGCCGGAGGAGGTGGTGCAGGACTGCGTCGAGTGGCTGCGGCAACGCTACGGCGCGACCGTGGAGTCGCGGACGGTGCGCGAGGAGCACGTGAGCTTCCCCCTGCCGCGCGAGCTGCGCGTGCTGACGAACGGGCGGTGAAAAGGCTTGCGGGCGAGGCGAAGGGGTGTTCTGATGACGACGCTGGTGAAGATCGGGCCGGCGGAGCACGGGCGGCCGATGACGCTGGGAGAGCTCGAGGCGAGCGAGCTCGCGGAAGGACATCGCTACGAACTCATTGACGGAAGGCTGTACGTGTCCCCTGCCGCCAACGCCCCGGAAGGGTTTCTCGAGACCTGGGCCCTCCGCAAGCTGATGCGCTACGCGGAGGACTACCCGGCCGTCATCAACCACGCCTGTGGCAACGCGCGCGTGTTCGTGCCCAACCAGGCCGACGTGACCAACCCACAACCCGACGTGGCGGCCTACCACGACTTCCCGCGCCCCATCGACCTGCGCGACCTCCGCTGGCAGGACGTAAGCCCCGTGCTGGTCGCGGAGGTGCTCTCCGCCGACAATCCCCAAAAGGACTTGACCCGCAACGCCGATCTCTACCATCAGGTCCCCTCGATCAAGGAATACTGGGTGATCGACGGGCGCGATGATCCCAACCGGCCCACCATGACGGTCCATCGTCGCTACGGGAGGCGCTGGCGCCTCATCCACGTTCAACCGGGCGAGACCTACGCGACGCGGCTGTTGCCCGGTTTCGAGCTCGTTCTCGATCCCTGGAGCTGAGCCCGTGCCGTGGCGGGTACTTCGTTGCTCGGAGTGAAGAAACTTGCGGGCGAGGCGAAGGAGTGTTCTCATGACGACGCTGGTGAGGATCGGGCCAACCGACCACGGCCGGCCGATGACGCTCGAAGAGTTCAATGCCGCGGAGGGCGCGGAAGGCCACCAGTATGAACTGATCGACGGAAAAGTGTACGTGTCACCCGAAGCGAATTTTCAGAGCGGGATCCTCGAACGGTGGATCAACCTGAAGCTCCAGCTCTACGCGCTCGCCCACCCCGAGGTGATCAACCTCGTCTGGACGAAAACCCGCGTCTTCGTCCCCAACCGCCCCGGCGCGACCGTCCCCGAGCCCGACGCGGCGGCTTACCACAATTTTCCGCTCGACATGGACTTCCGAGAGGTGCGCTGGCAGGACTTCAGCCCGATCCTCGTGGCGGAGGTCGTGCCCGAGGACGACCCAGACAAGGACTTGAAAAGGAACGTCGAGCTCTATTTCGCCGTGCCGTCGATCAAGGAGTACTGGGTTGTCGACGGCCGCGGCGACCCCAACCTGCCCCGGATGACCGCCCACGTGCGCCACGGGAAGCGCTGGCGCCCGAAGCAGATGGAACCGAACGACGTCTACAGCACGCGCTTGCTGCCGGGCTTCGAGCTGATTGTCAACCCGCGGAGTTGAGCCCGTGAGCGACCTCCCCCTGAACCACCTGCCGCGGTTGCCGCGCCGCAAGGACGTCCGCATCGGCTGCCTCGGCGCCGGGTTCATCGTGCGCGACTGCCACCTCGTCGCCTACCGCCAGGCCGGCTTCAATCCCGTCGCCATCGCTTCGCGGAGCCCCGAGCGGGCCCGCGAAGTCGCCGAACTGCACGCTGTCCCGCGTGTCTACCGCACCTACGAGGAAGTGCTCGCCGACCCGGCGGTGGAGGTGCTCGACGTGGCCGTGCCGCCCGACGCCCAGCCGGCGCTCATCGAGGCGGCGTGCGCCCACAAGGGCCACGTCCGCGGCATCCTCGCCCAGAAGCCGCTCGCGCTGAGCGTGCGCGAGGCGCGCGCGTGCGTCGAGGCGTGCGAGAAGGCCGGGATCGTGCTGGCCGTCAATCAGAACATGCGCTACGACCAGTCGGTGCGGGCGATGAAGGACTTGCTGAATCGCGGCTGGTTGGGAGAGCCGGTGCTGGCGACCATCGACATGCGGGCCATCCCGCACTGGATGCCCTGGAGCGAGGGGCTGCCGTCGCTCTCCACCTTCATCATGAGCATCCACCATCTCGACACGTTCCGCTACTGGTTCGGCACGCCCGACCGGGTGCTGGCGAGCACGCGCCCCGACCCGCGCACGTGCTTCGCCCACCGCGACGGCATCAACCTCTACGTGCTCGAATACGAGAACGGCTGCCGGGCCGCGTCGTGGGACGACGTGTGGACGGGGCCGACCCGGGAAGGCGCGGCGGGGGACGTCGGCATCCGCTGGCGCGTCGAGGGGACGGAGGGCCTGGCGCGCGGGACGATCGGCTGGCCGAGCTACCCGGCGCGCACGCCCAGTACGCTCGACTATTCGACGCTCCGGGAGCCGGGCAAGTGGATCGAGCCGCGCTGGGACGAGGTGTGGTTCCCCGATGCGTTCGTGGGGACGATGGCGCAGTTGCTCTGCGCGCTGGAGGAGGGGACCGACCCGGAGATCGGCGGTCGCGACAATCTGGAGACGGTGGCGCTGTGCGCGGCGGTGCAGGCGGCGGCGAGCGAGCATCGGGTGACGACGGTGGGGGAGTTTTTGGAGTGAGGCGGACGGGCCCCGCCGCCAGGCCCGTTGACAGCTCGCTCCACCCCGTTACCATACAGCCACAGCCCCACTGTCCCCACCCCCAGGGGCCCCGCATGTCCGCTCCCCGTTCTCTCGGCCACGAACCGCCCGTGTACTTCGAGATCGCCCTCGTCGAGTCGAGCGGGCCCCGCTTCGCCGCGGGCCGCCCCCGGCTGTTCTACTGGCTCAAGGCGTTTCGCCTCCCGGGCGGCGGGGCCCACGACGCCCGCGCCTGTCTGCTCGTCCGCTCCAGCGAGAACGGCGACTGGGTCGAGCACGTCCGCGAGCTAACGGCCGACCAATCCGAGCTCATCGCCCACCACTTGAAGAAAATGGGGCTCCCCGGCCGCGACCTCGACGTGGAAGCGGTCCTGGACGCTTCGGAGAACTGGACGAGCCTGTCGTTCCGCCTGCGCATGGAAGGCCGGGCCTCCGCGCTCGACCTCGACCTAGGCTCTAGCGGCTTCCGCGGGCCCGACGCGCGCGACCTCGACGCGCTGCTCCGCAGCCTGTTCGCGCTGGTCGAATGGCAGGATGAGGGCGGGGCCCGCGCGTGCGAATGATTGCAGCCGTGGGACCGGCTTTCCAGCCGGTCGGCCCCGGGCGTGTCCGGCTGGAAAGGATGCCAGGACGCCATTTGCATTAAATAATAAGCACTAGTTTATCAATCGCGGGGCTTTTGGCGGTAGGGGTTGGCCACCTTTGAGGTGTAGGGGCCTGGTCTGGCGCTTGACGGGGCAAGGCAGGCCGCAGTCGGGGCAGGGGTGCTGGGCCTGGGCCTGGCTCTCAAGGAGGGCGGCGAGGACGCCCTCGGTCAGGCCCCCGGCGGCCTCTTGGGCCACCTCTTCCAGGGCCGTGAAGTCGGCGTCCAGCCCCGGGCCTTGCTCGCCGAAGGCGCGCCGGGCGACGATTTTTCCCCAGCCGGCCGCCAGTTTGCGGATTTCCTGGAGGCCTTCGGGGCTCGCTCGCCTGCTCGCCCTGCCCTTCCCTCCCTTGCACTTGCGCCAGCAACGCCGGACGCCTTCTTCCTCCCTTTCTATGTCAAGCGTCCCGCCTCGGCAAAGTAGGTCCTGGCATCTTTTCCAGCCAGCAACGGTCTCCTCCCTTGACGGAAGCGCGGGAGCGCCTCTATGATACTTTTCGTTGCCAGGGGCCTTCTCCCACCAGGAGCGGGCGCCGGAAGGAGAAGCCGAAGTGGCGGAACTGGCAGACGCGCCAGGTTCAGGACCTGGTTCCCTTAACGGGAGTGGAGGTTCAAGTCCTCTCTTCGGCACTATAGACAGGGCAAGGACTTGCGTCGATGAGGCGGGTTCTTGCCCTGCTGTGTTACCAGCGAGATTGGTAACCGGGCTTGGCTGAGGTTGGGGGGGCGTTGCTGGGCGGCGCTCCAGGCTACGAATGCGACTTCCCGGTCTGGCCCCAATTCTCCTTGTTGAACTTCTCGGATTCACCTCTTGGGATCGTCAGTGCCTTTGTTCCACGGCGTGGATTCGGGGAAGCGGGACGACTCCTTTTCGAGAGTGCCCCACAACTGCCCCGGCTGACGCAATTCCCGTGCCACCAGCCCGAACCGGTGGGCGAGCTCGATTGTGTGGGCGAGGCAACGATTCCGGATCGCCCCGCCAAGCCGCAAGCGGCGGGGCCCGGCGCTGTTCCGCTTGCGGCTTGGCGATCCGCGCTCCCGGAACTTTGGCCCCACCCCGTGCGCCGGCAGCTCGAACCGCTCTACCGCGAGATGGGCAAGGTGCTGGTCGGCCAGGTCGCCCTCGTCGATCGCCTGCTCGTCGGCCTGCTCACCGGCGGGCACGTCCTCATCGAGGGCGTCCCCGGCCTGGCCAAGACCCTCGCCGTGCGCACCCTCGCCCGCGCCCTGCGCCTCACCTTCAGCCGCATCCAGTTCACGCCCGACCTGCTCCCCGCCGACGTCGTCGGCACGCAGATCTACAACCCGCGCAGCGGGGAGTTCTCCGTCAAAAGGGGCCCCGTGTTCGCCAACCTCGTGCTCGCCGACGAGATCAATCGCGCCCCCGCCAAGGTGCAGAGCGCCCTCCTCGAGGCCATGCAGGAAAGGCAGGTCACCATCGGCGACGTCTCCCACGTCCTCGAACAGCCCTTCCT
>JBBSEZ010000051.1:0-32543 GCA_038239195.1 Gemmatales bacterium | reverse complement strand
GGCGGCGTCGCCCATGGCGGCTATCTGGCGAGTGCGGAGCTGTACGACCCGGCGAGCAACACCTGGTCCGCCGCCTCCGCCATGAGCGCCGCGCGGGAGGGGGCGACGGCAACACTGCTGGACAACGGCAAGGTCCTCGTCACCGGCGGCGGTGTCAGCGACCACTACCTGTCGAGTGCGGAACTGTACGACCCGGCGAGCAACACCTGGTCCGCCGCCCCCGCCATGAGTACGGCGCGGGCTTATCAAACGGCAACGCTGCTGGGCAACGGCAACGTCCTGGTCGCCGGCGGCGGCAGCAGCAACGGCATTCTGGCGAGCGCGGAGCTGTACACCCCCGCGACCCGCGTGACGGCACCGCCCGCAATCGCGACGACCGACGCCGTCTTCACCTACGGCCAGGCGGCCTCGACCACCGTGGTCACGGCCACCTCGGGCGGCCCCTCGACCTTCAGCGCCACCGGCCTCCCATCCTGGGCCTCGTTCGACGCCTCGACGGGCGTGCTCAGCGGCACCCCGACCGCCGCCGCCCCGCCCCAGACGGTCACCATCACCGCCACCAACACCGCGGGCCTCGCGGCCGTGGCGAACTTGACCCTGACCGTCCACCAGGCCGCGCTAACGGTGACGGCCAATGACGCCACGAGGGCCTCTGGACAGGCCAACCCGGCCTTCACCGCAACCTACGCCGGCTTCGTCAACGGGGACGGAGCGGGCAGCCTCGGTGGCGCCCTGACGTTCACCACGGCGGCGACGGCGGCCAGCTCCGTCGGCGCGTATGCCGTGACGCCGTCCGGGCTCACCTCCGCCAACTACGCCATCGCGTTCGTGCCCGGCACGCTCACCATCCACGTAGCTCCGGTTGCCGCCCCCCCTGGCCTGGTCGCCTGGTGGGCGGGCAACGGCGACACCAACGACGGCATGGGCGGGCAGGCCGGCTCCCTCTCCGGCAACGCCGGCTTCGTCGCCGGCAAGGTCGGTCAGGCCTTCCAGTTCGACGGCCAGACCAGCGAGTTCCAGGCCCCGGCCACCTACCTGCCCACGGGCAACGCCGACCGCACCCTGGAGGCCTGGGTGCGCCTCGATGCGCTGCCTTCGGGCGAGGCCTTCCTGGCCGGCTACGGCGGTTTCGGCTCCAACGGCCAGTCCTATGCGTTGGGGACCTTGGGCGATGGGTCGCTGTTCTTCTCGCAGTGGGGAGGGGCCTTGGTCGGCCCGCAACTGGCGGTCGGACAGTGGCATCACGTGGCCGTCACCAATACCGGCGATCAGGTGACGCTCTACCTCGACGGGACCGCCGTGGCCAGCGGCGCCCTGGACATCAATACCGCAGCCGGCACCAATCTGTACGCGGGGCGCCTTCCGGGCAGCCTCGGCGACGACCGCCGTCTCACGGGCGCCGTCGATGAGATTTCCGTCTACAACCGCGCCCTGACGCCGGCCGAGATCCAGGCGATCTTCAACGCGGATAGCGCGGGCAAGCAAGCGCCCGCCGCCCCCACGGCCCTGTCCGGCGGCCCGTATCACGTCGCCGCGGGCGGTTCGGTCACGCTGGCGGGCTCGGCGCTCGATCCGGCCGGCGGCACGCTGAGCTACTCCTGGGACTTCCACTACAACGGGACGACTTTCAACGTCGAGGCCACCGGCGCCACGCCGACCTTCGACGCCCCTGCCAGCGCCAGTCCCTCCACGCGCACCATCGCCCTGCGCGTCGATCGGACCGACGGGGGCGGCGCCCTCTATTCGTCGTCGGTCGTCACGACCACCGTACACGTCCTCGCCGTGCCGACGGTGAGCGTCACCGCGGGGCCGTTCGCCTTCGACGGCAACGGCCACGGGGCCAGCACGGTCACGGTGGCCGACGCCGGCACGGGCAGCATCGTCGCCAGCCTGGGCGATGCGGCGCTGTCCTATACGTACTACGCCGGCCGCTTGACCGCCGGGCAGTTGGCCGGCGCCACCCCTCTGGCCAGTGCCCCGGTCGGCGTCGGCACCTACACGGTGGTCGCCCGCTACGCCGGCGACAACAGCGCCTACGGTCCTGCCGACAGCGCTCCGGTCACGTATTCCATCACCCCGGGCATCCCCACCTTGACGGTCAGCGACAGCGGGCCGGGCGGTTCGGGCGCGTCGGCCTCCTGGAGCGCGCACTGGACGATCCGGACGGCGGGGGGCGGCCCCGTTCTCGCATCGAACACCGGCGCCTCGGCCCTGTTCTTCAGCACCTCTGGCGCCCAGCAGGCGCAGGGGCCGGCGGAGGCCCTCATCGCGATCCTCAGTCTCAGCAGCGCCACGCAGTCGCCGCAGACGGACTCGTTCGCTCGCGCGCTCTTTACCGCCACGCTCCTCCTGACCGACAACGCGTCGGGCCTCTCGCAGTCGTTCACCTTCGCGGGGGAATTCAACGGGCGAGTATCGTCCCAGTTCGTCAGCCTCGACATGCGGTGGAGCGGCCCGACCAGCGTTGTGGCCAACCTCGGCAGTCATCAGTATACGGTCAGCGTGGTGGGCCCCGACGGCCTCCCGTTCTACGGCCCTCCGCCGCCACCGGACCAGCCTGAACAAGGAAGCATCGTTGCTGACATCAGCGTGAGCGACCTGGCAGGCGGCGGCACCTGGAACGGGAGCGCCTTCCCGGCCACGGCCACGGTCAACGGCGGCGCCAGCCTGGAAGGGGTTGCCCCGACCCTGACCTATTATCAAAGCGCCTATACCAGCCCTGACCAGCTGGCCGCCGTCTCGCCACTGGCGGGCCCGCCCACCTCCGCGGGAACCTATACGGTGCTGGCCTCCTTCGCCGGGAGCGCCGACTACAAGATCGCGACCGCCCTGACCACCTTCACGATCGCCCCGGCGACGCCTACCGTCGCCGTGAGCGACGCGGGCGGTACCTGGAGCAGCGAGCCCTTCGACGCGACGGCCACGGTGGCCGGCGTGGACGGCAAGCCGGTCAGCGCCCTGGAGGGGGTGGGGCTAACGCTGGACTACCAGCGGCTCAACTCCGACGGCACCGTCTTCGCAGACCTCGCGTCCGCCGCGCCGACGGCGGCGGGCAACTACCGGGTGACGGTCTCCTTCGCCGGCAGTGCCGACTATGCCGCCGCCAGTGCGTCCTCATCGTTCACCATCTCTCCGGCAGCGCCCACGGTTACCGTCGAGGACGCCGGCGGCACCTACTCCGGCCAGCCGTTCGCGGCGACGGCCGAGGTGGCCGGCCTGGATGGCACCACCGACACAATGCTGGAAGGTGTGGGCCTGACGCTGGACTATCAGCAGCTCAATCCCGACGGCACGGCCTCCGCCGACCTCGGCCCCGTCGCCCCAACGGCGGTAGGCTCCTACCGGGGGACCGCCTCCTTCGCCGGCAGCGCCGACTATGCCGCCGCTCGGGCTTCCGCCACGTTCTCGATCGGCCTGGCCGGCCCCAGCGTGACGGTCGCGGACGCAGGGGGCACCTACGCCGGCGCCCCCTTCGCGGCCACGGCCACGGTCGCGGGCGTGGCCGGCAACGCCCTCGCGGCGCTGGAGGGGGTGGGGCTGACGCTGGACTACCAGCGGCTGAATCCCAACGGCACCGTCCTGGCCGACATCGGGCCTGCGGCCCCGACGGCGGCGGGCGACTACGAGGTGACGGCGTCCTTTGCCGGCAGCGCGGATTATGCGGCGGCGAGCGCGTCGGCGACCTTCGCGATCACCACGGCGACGGCCACGGTGAGCGTGGCGGACGCCGGCGGCACCTATGGGGGCCAGCCGTTCGCGGCGATGGCGACGGTGGTCGGCGTGGACGGGACGACCGCCGGTTCGCTGGAAGGGGCCGGGTTGACGCTCGACTACCAGCAACTCAGCCCGAACGGCACCGTCCTGGCCGACCTCGGCACCGCCGCACCCACGGCGGCAGGCACTTACCAGGTCACGGCGTCCTTCGCGGGCAGCACCGACTATGCACCGGCCACCGACTTCACCCTGTTCACGGTCAGCGCCGCCGCGCCCACGGTCCGCGTGACGGACGCGAGCGGCACGTGGAATGGCCAGGCTTTCGCGGCCAGTCCCACGGTGGCCGGCGTGGATGGCCAGCCGGTCGGCTCCCTGGAGGGGGTGGGGCTGACGCTGGACTACCAGCGGCTGAGCCCCGACGGCACCGTCTCCGCCGACCTCGGTTCCGCCGCGCCCACGGCGGTGGGCAACTATCAGGTAACCGCGTCGTTCGCGGGCAGCGCCGATTATGCGGCCGCCACCGACGCCACGCTGTTCACCATCAGCCAGGCGATGGCCACGATCGGCGTCGCGGATGCGGGCGGCACCTGGAACGGGCAGTCGTTCGCCGCCACCGGGGCCCTGGCAGGAGTGGACGGCAAGCCTGTCGCAGCCCTGGAAGGAGTTGGTTTGACGCTGGACTACCTCCGGCTCAACTCCGACGGGACTTCCACCGACCTGGGCGCTCACGCGCCCACGGGGGCCGGAAGCTACGACGCGACGGCTTCCTTCGCGGGCAGTGCCGACTATGCTTCCGGCAGCACGGACGTTGCCTTCACCATCGCCACGGCCATGCCCACGCTGTCCGTGATGGATGCGGGCGGGACCTGGAACGGCAGGGCTTACTCGGCCACGACGACCCTGGCCGGCCTGAACGGGAGGCCGGTGGGCAAACTCGAGGGGGTGGGGCTGACGCTGGACTACCAGCGGCTCAACCCCGACGGCAGCACCACGGACCTGGGCGCGGTCGCACCGACTGCGGCGGGCAATTACCAGGTGACCGCGTCCTTCACCGGCAGTGCCGACTACGCCGCCGCCAGCGCTACCACGGCCTTCTCCGTCAAGCAGGCCACGCCGGCAATCCGGGTGACCGACGCGGGGGGCACGTGGAACGGCAGGGCGTTCGCGGCCGTCGCCACGGTCAACGGCGGCACGACTCTGGAAGGCGCCCGCTTGACGCTGGACTACCAGCAACTGGGCGCCAACGGCACCGTCATCGCCGACCTCGGCTCGACGCCGCCCACCGCGGCTGGCACCTACAAAGTCACCGCCTCGTTCGCCGGCAGTATGAACTACGCCCCGGCCAGCGCCAGCGCTTCCTTCACCATCAAGCAGGCCACGCCGACGGTGCGAGTGACTGACGCCGGCGGTACGTGGAGCGGTAGGGCCTTCGGCGCCATCGCCACGCTCAACGGCGTCGCCACCCTGGAGGGCGTGGGCTTGACGCTGGACTACCAGCAACTGGGCGCCAACGGCACCGTCATCGCCGACCTCGGCTCGACGCCGCCGACCGCGGCTGGCAACTACAAAGTCACCGCCTCGTTCGCGGGCAGCGCCGACTATGCCTCCGCCAGTGCCAGCGCTTCCTTCACCATCAAGCAGGCCACGCCTTCGTTCAGCCGACTGAGTTCTCCATCGGTCAAGCAGGGCACGGCTCCGACCTTTTCCGGCAAGCTCGCTGCCGCGGCGCTGGTCCCTGTCGGGGCCAACGGACAGCCGGAGAGCGTGCAGATCACGGTTTCCAACGCCAACGCCAGCGTGACGATTCACGTCACCGCGAGCGTTAACACGACGACCGGGGCCTTCTCCGTCGCGCTGTCAACGGCGCAACTGTCGCAACTGAAGAAAGGGACTACCTACAAAATCGCCTATAGCTTCCTCGGCGACATCAACTTTAGCGCCGCCAGCGGCACCGGCTCGCTGACCATCACGTGAGCCGAGGAGAGAACAGCGTCGATGCGAAACCTCGGCGCCACCTTGTCAGGCCAGATGCCCCTTTCACCGAGGTTCCGCCCGTGGAGGGCCACACCAGCTCGACGCGCCAGCGTGGGACCGAACAATTCCTCGCTGGCGCGTCGGGCTGGTGTAACTGGCGACGGACTTCCGAAACGCTCCTCCAGCATCCTTACAACTGCCGCATGAACGCCACCAGCGCCTTCTTCTCCCCCGCGTCGAGCTTCAGCTCCAGCACCAGGTTGAAGAACTCCACCGTGTCCTCCAGCGTCAGCAGCCGCCCGTCGTGGAAGTACGGCGGCGACTCCTTGATGCCGCGCAGCGCGAACGTCTTGATCGGCCCCTGCTGCGTCGCCATCAGCCCGTTGATCGTGCGCGGCTTGTAGAAGCGCTCCACCTGCAAGTCGTGCATCGAGTTGTCCGTGTAGTACGGCGCCGGGTGGCAGGTCGAGCACTGCGCCTTGCCGAAGAACAGCTTCTGCCCCTTCATCTCCGCCGAATCGGGCTTGAACTTCTTCGGGTCGAGCTTGCCGTCCCAGCGCAGTCCCGGCGCGGGCGGGAAGCCGAGCAGGCTCTGCACCTCGGCCATGAAGTGGACCTGGCTGCCGCGCTCCAGCACGTTGATGCCCTTCGCGGCCGCGCTCAGGATGTCGCCGTCGAAGTAGGCGGCCCGCTGCTCGAACTCGGTGAAGTCCTCGATCGTCTTCAGCGCTCGCTGCGAGCCGAACAGCCGCTGGATGTTCACCCCCCGGAGGCTCGGCGTTTCGATGCGCCGCCGATGAGCCTGCGGCCGGATGTCGCCGACCAGGTGGGCGGCCCCCGACGTGTGACCGTTCACGTGGCAGTCGAAGCAGGAGACGCCCAGCATGCCGTCGCGCTTCTCCGTCTTGCGGTCGCGCGTGGCGTTGAACTGCTGCTGCGGGAACTGCGTCACCAGCAGCCGCAGCCCTTCCAGGTCCTTGGCGTTCAGCACGCCGTTGAACAGCTCCTGGAAGTTCTCGACGGTCACGAGCTGCCCGCGCGAGACGTCGCCCAGGTCGGGGCGCGTCGTCAGGAACATCGCCGGCGGGAACTCGGGCAGGAAGTGCTCCGGCAGGTCGAAGTCCAGGTCGAAGCGCTCCAGGCGCGGCAGGGCCTTGATCTCCATCTGCGGGAAGAGCATCCCGCCCCCCGGGTGGTTGGGGTGGGGCAGCGGCAGGAAGCCGAGGGGGAACACGTCGCGGTCCTTGATCTCATCGGGCGTCAACTCTGCCAGCTTCTCCCAGGTCATGTCCTTCGGCAGCCGGGCCGTGGGGCCGACCGGGATCGGCTTGCCGCGCGTCATCTTGACCTTCGGATCGACGCGGGCTGCCAGATCGTAACGTTGCTCGAGCAGTTTCTTCTGCCGGGCCATGATGCCTGCCTTGGCGGCCTTGTCCCTGGCCATGACGGCCGCGAAGGTGTCCTTCCCCACCAGAACGGGCGCGATCTGGTCGTAGCTGGTGGGCTGATCGCCCTTGGCCTCCCCTGGCGCTTTCTCTTTGGGACGGGGCAGTTTGGGATCGGCGGCGACCGCCAGCCCGGCCAGCGTTGCCAGGCAGCAGAGCCACGGCAGATAGCGGCGGATTCGGGCCTTCCTCTCAGCGTGCATGGGTTTCTCCTTGCGGACGGGGGCGACGGAATCGGGACGTCGATGAAGAACGGGCCTCACCCGCCCCCACCGAATCAAGTAGGCGCTACCAGTGTAGGAAGCTGCCCGGCGTGAGGACACCACGCCCCGGGCGATCGGCGCAAGGCGTTGCTTCCCCGCCTCAGGGTGGGCTTCGCATTTCGCTCGTTCGACCGGCTGCGGCCCTGGCAGGCTGGGACCGCGAGAGGTATGATGCCGGGACGTCCTGGCGATCCGAACCGGGCGATGCGGGTGAGGCCTCATGACGCACGACGAGGTGTTTCTGCGCGACGTCCTCGCTCACCCGGACGACGACGCCCCGCGCCTGATCTACGCCGACTGGCTCGACGACCACGCCGAGCCGGCGCGCGCCGAACTCATCCGCGTTCAGTGCGAGCACGCGAGCCCGGCCGCAGGCCCCGCTCGCCGCGCCGCACTGTGGGATCGCGAACGTGAACTTCTCCGCGAGCACGAACTGCTCTGGACGGCACCGCTGCACGGGATCGTCCAGCGGGCCCGTTTCGTGCGCGGCTTCGTCGAGCAAGTCTTCGTCCTCGTGGAGGACTTTCTCCAACACGGCGAGGCCCTGTTCCAGCTAGCCCCCGTCCGACACGTCGTGTTCCTGGAGGCGCGCGCACACTGGCCGCAACTGATGGCGTCTCCCCACCTGCGGCACGTGTCCACCTTCGAGTTGCGGGGGGGCGGAATGACTGCCGACGAGGCGAGCCTCCTGGTCGGATGCCCGCACTTGACGCAGCTCCGCCGGTTGATGTTGCGCTACGCGGCGGACGACGAGGCGGTTGGCGTGCTCGCCCGCTCGAAGGCGGTGTCCCGATTGACGGCCCTCGACCTCTACGGGGCCGGCCTGGAGAGCGAGGGGGCACAGGCGCTGGTTCGATCTCCCCACCTCGCGGGCCTGTCTTACCTCGCGCTGGGCGACTTCGTTGCCGAAGGCCTCGACGTCGCGGAGGCGCTGACCGACCCGGGTGCCCGCCTGTCGGGGCTGACGCAACTCTACCTCGGCTGGACGCAGATGGGCGACGAGGGGGCAAGGCGCCTGGCCGCGTCGCCGAAGCTCGCTCGCCTGCAAGTGCTCGACCTGATGGGCAACCAGATCGGTGCCGCGGGAGGACAGGCCCTGGCGAGCTCGCCCCACTTCCAGGAGCTCCAGGCCCTCCACCTGCAAGGTAACCCGCTGGGCCGCGCGCGCAGGAAGTTGCGCGAACGATTCGTAAACCGCGTGTGGCTCGACGCCTGACGTTTTGCGTGGCAACAGGGTGGGGGACGATCTCATGGCCAGGCAACGCAACCCCGTGTCCCGACCGCTGACGAAGGTGAGCGCCGGCGACGTCTTCGCGATGCCGCTGGAAGACGGGCGCTGGGGCGCCTGTCGGGTGCTCCAAATGAAGGGCGATCCTCTCGCGGCGCTGGTGGCGACCTCCCCCTGGATTGGCAGCGCGCCGCCGGACTTGACCGAGCCCACGCTCCGCAAGGTCCTCCGCCTGACCCATCACTCCTGGGACAAGGGCCCCTGCCTTGCCTGGGTAAGCGATCCGGTGCCGCCCGCGTTCGTCCATCTGGGCAACCTCCCTCCCAAGGCCAAGGAGGCGAGCGCGAGCTCCAACTCCTCCAGCGACTGGAGCTCCTCCCCGCTTCAACTGTTCCTCCAGTGGCGCTGGGACCACGAGCGGGCCGCCGTGGAGGCCGAGGACGAGGCCCGCCGCGAGTGCGAACGGGTCGCCCGGGAAACGCGCCGCCGTGCCTACAAACCGTTGCCGAAATATACCCTGGAAGAGTTGCGCAAGCGCCCGTTCCAACAGTGGGAAGGATTTGTCGAGACGAACGCCCTCCGCGCTTCCCGGAAGGTCGTTCGCAACACCATCGACGCGCTCCGCGCCCTTGGCCCCGACGCTCCTAAACCGCTCAAGATCAACCTGTTCCACGCCTGTGTCGAGCAGTTCAACGATCTCGACGAAGACGGCTGGATCTGCACAATTGAGCGCGAAGACGTCTGCGAGTTGCTGGACCAACTCGCGGACCTGGTCGGGCTGGAAGATTACGGCGAGGCGCTGACGTCCCGCAGGGACTGGTAGGGCGAGCGGCAGGAGGTGGTTTGCTATAGGACGGCTCTCCTGAGCCGTCTGGACGGCTCAGGAGAGCCGTCCTACAGGGAGGCTTTTTCTCGCCGGTCTCCTCGCCGCCGAAAGATGAAGTTCCAGAAGGAGCAGAACGATGAACGAGACAAAGTGGTGTTGGAGCAAGATCGCCGGCCTGGGCCTGCACGTCGTGGTCGGCGGGCTGATGCTGTTCGCGGGATCGGGAAAAGTGTTCGCCTCGCCGGAGGTCATCGAGGGGCTGAAAAAGTACGGCCTCGCCGACCAGGTCCTGCTCATCGGAACGGGCGAGATCCTCACTGCCATCCTCTTGCTCGTCCCGCGCACGTCGTCGCTCGGCGTTCTGTTGACGAGCGGGTTCTGGGGCGGCACCATCAGCTTCCACATGTCCCACAGCGAGCCCTACCTGCTTCAATCGGCGATGCTCGTCGTCACGTGGGTCGGGGCCTACCTGCGCAACCCGGCCACGTTCAGCAGCTTTTGGGCCCCTCCGGGGCTCACCCGCAGCGTCGCATCCGGGCCGGGCCAGGGCAGTGCGTGACGGTCCCTTGCGCCTCGTTGATGAACCAAGGCCCCTGCGGGACACCCGCCATGCGCACCTTCAAGAGCCTCAGCGAGCAAGACCTTCTCGCCCTGGCCATCTCCCTCGAAGAGGAAGACGCTCGCATCTACGCCGACTTCGCCGAGGGCCTCAAAATCACCTACCCCACCCAGGCCGAGGAGTTCCGCCGACTGCGGGCCGAGGAGGACGGCCACCGACATCGCCTGCTCGACCTGTACCGGGAAAAGTTCGGCGAGCACATCCCGCTGATCCGTCGCCAGGACGTGAAGGGGTTCGTCCGGCGCAAGCCGGTCTGGCTGACGCGGCCGTTGGGCCTGGGCGCCGTGCGCAAGCAGGCCGCGCTGATGGAGGTGGAGACTCGCCGCTTCTACGAGACGGCGGCGCGGCGGACGACCGACGCCGGGATCCGCCAGCTCCTGGGAGACCTCGCCGAGGAGGAGCGCAAGCACGAGGGGATCGCCGAGAACCTGGAGCGCGACGCGCCGGACACCGAGTCGGCCGCGCGGAAGCGCCTGTTCCTCCTCCAGGTGGTACAGCCGGGCCTCGCCGGGCTGATGGACGGCTCGGTCTCGACGCTGGCGCCGCTGTTCGCGGCGGCGTTCGCCACGCACAACACCTTGGACACCTTCCGGGTAGGGCTGGCGGCCAGCGTGGGAGCGGGGATCAGCATGGGCTTCGCCGAGGCGCTGTCCGACGACGGGAGCCTGACGGGCCGGGGCAGGCCATGGGTGCGCGGGCTCGTCTGCGGACTGATGACCGCCCTGGGAGGATTGGGCCACACGATGCCCTACCTGATCTCGGACATCCACCTGGCCACCTGGATCGCGGTCGGGGTGGTGGCCGTGGAGCTGATGGCGATCGCCTGGGTGAGGAACCGCTTCATGGAGACGCCGCTGGTGTCGGCGTTCTTTCAGGTGGTCGTGGGAGGAGTGCTGGTCTTCCTCGCCGGCATCCTGATCGGCAGTTCGTGAGGGCACGGATTCACGGCCGCCTTCGCAAACCAGGGGCCCGCACATGATCGTCTTCAAGGCCCACAGCAAGCCCACGTACGCGGTGGCGTTCTCCCCGGACGGCAACGCGCTGGCGACGTCCGGGTGCGACGAAACGGTTCGGCTCTGGTCGCTCAACCCGGTGGAGCAGGTGAGGGAATGGCCCGGCTCCAAGTTCTGGGCGCCGATCGCCATCTCGCCCGATGGCCGTTTCGTCGCCCGCGGCGGCTACGGGGCCCGCACGTGGCCGATCGAAGGGACCGCGGGCCCTCTGATCGCTTCGGATTCGCACACCGAGTCCGTCTGCTTCGCGCCGGACAGCAAGGTGTTCGTCGCGCACGGCTCCTCCGGCGACGGGCTCCAGCGCTGGGCGTTGCCGTCCGGCAAGGCCCTCCCCGGCGGCTGGGGCGGGGCCCGCGAATCCAGCGGCGGCAGATCGTTCCCGACCGGGGCAATGGCCTACCACCCCGACGGGAGCGTGCTGGCGACGTGTTTCGGCGTCCTCGGGAAACGAGGATATGACTCGGTGTTCTACCTCTGGGACGGGCGCTCGGGGGAGCTTCGCGGCGAGCTCCGCGCCGCTTACGCCTCGGCCCACCCGACGGCCGCTCGGTTCTCCCCCGACGGCTCCCTGCTCGCGGCCATCTACGGCCCGCTCCTCTGCGTCTGGGACGTGAAGGCCCAGACCGAGGTGGCGAAACGGCAAGTCGGCAAGAAGCACTTCAAAGGCCTCGCGTTCGCTCCCGACGGGCGCCGGCTGGTGACGGTGAGCAACGACGAGACGGTCCGCCTGTGGGACACCGCCACCTGGTCCGAGACCGACGGTTTCGAGTGGAAGATCGGCAAGCTGTCCTCGATCGACGTTTCCGCGGACGGCTGCCGCATGGCCGCGGGCGGTAGCACGGGGAAGGTTGTGATCTGGGACGTGGACGCGTAACCCGGGGCATCGATTTGCGCTTGCGTCGGGCTCCGCGCAAGCCTCACAATGCGGCGAGAGCTCGTTCTCCGATTCCACGTCCGAGGCAGAACATGCTGTGGTCCAGGATCACCGACGCCATTGGCGCAAGCGCCGCCGCCCTGATCCGCGCGTGGGTGCGCCTGACGGGCAAGCGCATCTCCAAAGACTCGGCCCCGTGGCTGCGCTGCCCGATGGGCCCGGCGGGCCGGATCGGCGCCGAGTTCTACCAGCACCTCGCCGAACGGGAACGCCTCCAGCTCCAGCCCGCGCCGGATGCAGGGCTCCTCCCTTCCTTCGACGCGCTCAAAGGGGAGAACTTCGATCCGGCATCGGTCCACCCCGCCATCCGCGACTTCTACGAGCACACCGCCTGCTACCGCCTCGAAGCGTGGAGCGAGGCGGGCCTCTGGACGCGCTTCTTCCTCTGGGCCCTGACCCGGTTCGTCAGCCGGCGGATGGACCAGCTCAACTTCCCCGTCTCATCCCTCGAGCTCGCCGGGGGGGATGACCAGCCGCGTCCTGCCGATGGTGGACCAGGCGTCGGGCCGGCGCATCTACACGGGCTGGCTGCGCCAGCTCGCCGCCACGGAGAGGGTCATCTACACCGGCCTCTACTCCCCGGAGCGCCCCGCCGACTTCCCCGATCCGTGCGTCAAGGTGAGCTTCCCACTGCCCTTCGGCAGCGCCACGGTCTTCCTCCGCCCCGAGGCCCTGCCCGACGGCTCGTTCCGGCTCATCTCTTCGGGAGCTCGGTTCGGCGGGCCCGGGTTCTATCGCATGGTCGAGGTCAACGAACAGACCTGGAAGGTCCGCTTCATACGGACGCTGCGCGAGTTCTTCCACGTCTACCTCGACAAGGAGGGGACGCTGCGCACGGAACACGTGGTACGCTTCCTCGGCTTCACCGTGCTCCGCCTGCTCTACAAGATGGAGCGCATCGCTCCGAGCCCCGAGCCTTCGGAGGCGCCGGTCGGACGTGCGGTCGAGACGGCGTGAACCACTTCTCGGGGGACGCATGAGCGAACTGCTCCATCTGCTGGGCCAGCCCTTCACGGTCCTGCACCTGCTGATCGGCCTGGGTTTGCTCCGCCTGTGGTGGCAGCGCGAGCGGCCGCGGCGCCTGTGGTGGCCGACCGTTCCCTATCTCGTCCTCACCGTCGTGTCCACCCCTGCCGGAGGCTTCCTCGCCCTGGCCACGCTGGAGTGGCGCAACCCGCCGCAGTTGGATCGCCCGCCCGAGGCCAAGGCCATCGTCGCGCTCGGCAGCGCGGTGGCGCACCACGACCCCTTCCTGTCGCGCGCTCAGCTCGACAATTTAGCGCTCGATCGCACCTGGCAGGCCTATCGGCTCTACCGGGTCGGCGCGCCCTGCCTCGTGGTCGTCAGTGGCGGGAAGCCCGACCCCGACGACGAGGGCCCGACCTGCGCCGACCTCATGGCCAACGAGCTGCGCCGGCTCGGCGTTCCGGCCAAGGACGTCGTCGTGGAGAGCTCGTCGCGCGACACCTACGAGAATGCGGTGAAGAGCGCCCGCCTGCTGAAAGAGAGGGGCATCGCGCACGTCGTCCTCGTCACCGACGCGCAGCACATGCCGCGCGCCGCGGCGTGTTTCCGCAAGCAGGGGCTGGAGGTGGTGCCGTCCGGCTCCCGGCATCGCACGTCCGACTGGCGCGTGTCGCCGGCACAGTTCGTGCCGTCGCTGAGCGGGCTGACGTGCTTTCACGAGGCGGCGCGCGAGTGGGCGCTCCTGGCGACGTACTGGGCGCGCGGGCGGATTTGAGCGACGGCGAGGAGAACGAAGGTTGGTAGAATACCCAGAGGGGCTCGATGGCCCCACTAAAGTCTCGGAGGAACCCATGAACCTCTTCACCCCGGAGCTCTACGTCAGGGGGCAATCCGACGATGAGGCCACGCAACAGGAGGTGGATAAGTTGTGGGAAGAGGCCAATGAACGCTATGAGCAGCGCCTCCGGGAGATCGAGCCGGAGCTCCCCGAACACGTCCGGCAATTCAACCATCTCCTCCTCCACGACGCGCGCGTGTTCAGCATCGCCCGCCGGGACGACCAACTGATCTTCGTCATGCGCAAGGACATTCCGCCGCGCGACATCGCGATCATCACCTACTTCCTCACCGACGAGCCGTACGTCGATCAGGCCGCGTTGCCCGGGAAAGAGTGCTCCACGGTGATGGAGTACCTGTACGACAAGTTCGACCTGGTCCACGAGGGCGACACGAAGCTCTACACGCTCGCCATCCTCTTCTCCAACGGCTGGGAAATGCGCCTCCGCTTCCGCGACGTGCGGATCGCGCTCGCCGATCCGCTCTACGCGGCCTCGGGCCCGGCGAGCGCGAGCGCGAGCGCTTCCAAGTCCGCCTGACCTTCGGAGGAACCGCCGCCGTGCTGCAAGACGCCATCCGCACCTACCACGACCTCCTCACCGACAACCTCGCCGCTGCCTCGCAAGCCCAGCTCGACGCGCAACAGCAGCGGCGGGGCCTCGGCTACGGCGGCCGGCCGCTCTGCACCGTCCTTCGGCCGCGCTTCCTCACCCCCGAGCAGGATCGCTTCCTATGCGCCCGCTCGCGCGTCCTGCTCCAGGCGTTCAACGTCGCCCACGAGGCCGCCCTCGCCGATGCCAAGTTTCGCCGCCAGTTCCACCTGACCGAAGACGAAGAAACTCTCTTCGCGCTCGATCCGGGGTACAAGTGCCCGATGCCCAACTCGCGCCTCGATGCGTTTTTCGTCCCCGATGAGGCAGGGGGGGGAGAGTTGCGCTTCACCGAGTACAACGCCGAGACGCCCGCGGCGGCGGCCTACACCGACGAGCTCGCCGAGCTGTTCCTGACGCTGCCCATCATGGGCGCGTTCCAGCGCCGCTACCGCACCACGCTGCACCCCGCCCGGCCCGGCACCTACCACGCCCTCGTCCAGGCGTATCAGGAATGGGCGCGCAAGCCGGAGCTCCCGCGCATCGCCATCCTCGACTGGAAAGAGGTGCCGACCTACTCCGAGTTCGTGCTGTTCGAGCGCTACTTCAAGGAACAGGGCCTGGAGTGCGTCATCGCGGACCCGCGCGAAGTGGAGTATCGCGATGGCAAATTGTTCAGCGGCGATTTTCACGTGACGCTGATCTACAAGCGCGTCCTCATCAACGAGCTCCTCGAGCGTGGGGGGCTCGATCAGCCCGTGGTGCGCGCCGTGCGCGACGGGGCGGTGTGCATGGCCAACCCCTTCCGCTGCAAGGCGCTCTACAAGAAGGCGAGCCTGGCCGTGCTGAGCGACGACGCCAATGCCCGCCTCTTCGGGCCCGCGCAGCAACAGGCCATCGCCGCCCACGTCCCCTGGTCGCGCGTCGTCGAGGAACGGCACACACAGTACCAGGGCCAGGCCATCGACCTCGTCCCGTTCGTGTTGAAGCACCGCGAACGGTTGGTGCTCAAGCCCAACGACGACTATGGCGGCAAGGGCATCGTGCTCGGTTGGACGGTGGACGACGCGCGCTGGGAAGAGGGCGTGCGCCTCGCCCTGGCAACCCCCTACGTCGTGCAGGAGCGCATCGCCCTGCCCCAGGAACCGTTCCCCGCGCTCGTCGAGGGCAAAGTCGTCATCGGGGATCGCATGCTGGACACGGCGCCCTACGTCTGCCACGGTCAGTACGTGGAAGGCTGTCTGACGCGCATCGCGACCGATCCGCTCCTGAACGTGACGGCGGGCGGCGGCTCCACGGTGCCGACCTTCATTGTCGAGCCGCGCTGATTCCCTCTCCCTTCGAGGCGGTGAGGCGCCAGGGCGGTGAAGGGCGGAAACGTCAGGTTGCGCAACACCCAAAAGAGGAACACCAGGCCGACGATGGCCCGCATGGCCCAGTCGGGCAGTCGGCGCCGGGGCGGCGGGACGTCGAGGAAAGCGGTCAGACACTCGCGCACGAACCAGTAGACGAGATAGGGCACGCCGAGGACGGCGAAGACGTTGGAGGCGAAGGCCTGGGCGAGGTCGCCGTGGAGCAGGGCGTGCAGACAGCGCGTGGTGCCGCAACCGGCGCAATAGAGCCCGGTCAGGTAGTAGAACGGACAGGGCGGGTAGAAGGTGCCCTCGCCCGGCTCGAAGCGATAGAGGACGACGACACCGGGCGGCAACAGCAACGCGAGGAGCAGCAGGACGAAGCGCGAGTTGCGGCGGACGTGCAGGGGGGCTTCGTCGGGAGGGCCAGGGGTCATGGTGGGGCCGGGGGCCTTGCGAGGGCGGGCGAGGGGCACCGACCATCGTAGGGCAGGCTTTCCAGCCTGTCTACCTGCCCTCGAGGACGTCGGAGACAAGGGAGGCCGCCCGCCCTACCATGAAAGTGCTGGCGGTGCGTCGCCCCGCGTGCGAAACTGCGGCGTCCCCAAACACGCCCGCCTTCGAGAAACGGAGAGAACCGTGAAGCCCCCCTCGCTGACGGTCGGGATCGAGGAAGAGTATCAGATCATCGACCCGGAAACGCGCGAGCTGAAGTCCTACATCACGCAGATCCTCGAAGACAGCAAACTGCTGTTGCGCGAGCAGGTCAAGGCGGAGCTCCATCAGTCGATGGTGGAGGTCGGCACCGAGGTCTGCAAGACGCCGGCCGACGCCCGCGCCGAACTGGTGCGCCTGCGCGGCGAAATCATGCGCCTGGCCGCCCGCAGCGGGCTCAAGATCGCCGCCGCGGGCACGCACCCGTTTTCCTCGTGGGTCAACCAGGAGATCACGCCGTTCGAGCGCTATCTGGGCGTCAAGCAGGACATGCAGGACCTCGCCCAGCAACTGTTGATCTTCGGGACGCACGTTCACATCGCCATCGAGGACCGCGAGTTCCTGATCGACGCGATGAACGTGGCCCGCTACTTCGTGCCGCACATCCTCTGCCTGTCGGCCTCTTCGCCCTTCTGGATGGGCCGCAACACGGGCCTGCACTCCTACCGCAGCATCATCTTCCGCCACTTCCCGCGCTCGGGCATCCCGCCGATGTTCGGCTCGTGGGCGGAGCTGAGCGGGCTGGTCGATACGTTGGTCAAGACCAACTGCATCCCCGACGGGACGAAGTTGTGGTGGGACATTCGCCCCAACTGGAAGTATCCCACGCTGGAGTTCCGCGTCTGCGACGTCTGCACGCGCGTCGATGAGGCGGTCTGCATCGCGGCACTGTTTCAGGCGCTGATCGCCAAACTGTGGAAGTTGCGGCGCGACAACCTGACGTTCCGCACCTACCCGCTGTCGCTGATCGAGGAAAACAAGTGGCGAGCGGTGCGCTACGGGCTGGACGGCAAGCTGCTCGACCTGGGCAAGCAGCGCGAGGTGCCGGTCCGCGAGCTGATCCACGAGCTGATCGAGTGGTTTTTGGCCGACGTGATCGACGAGCTGGGCACACGCAAGGAATGCGAGTATGCGTTCAAGATCATGGAGAACGGCGCCAGCGCCGAGCGGCAGGTCGCGACGTTCGAGCGCACGGGCGATCTCAAGGACGTGGTCGATCAGCTCATCCGCGAGACCGAAGAGGGCATCGTCTAGCCGGTCGGCATCGACGCCGCAAAGAGCGGGCGGCTATAATGAAAGGGCAAGGTGGGAAGTACGCAGGGAAGCGCCCTCTCCAACACCCTCGACAAGGGAGCCTCGCATGTCTGCCCCGGCCAGGACCTCGACCAACGGGCATGGCAGCGCCGCGCACCGCGAGCTGCGCCCCGTCACCGTGCCGGACTTCGTGGCCGCCAAGGCCCGCGGGCAGCGGCTGACCATGCTGACCGCCTACGATTATACGATGGCCCGGCTCCTCGACGCCGCCGGGGTGGACGCCCTGCTCGTCGGCGACTCCCTCGGCATGGTGGTGCAGGGCCAGTCCGACTCGCTCGCCGTGACGCTCGAAGAGATGATCTACCACACGCGCCTCGTGGTCCGCGGCACCCGGCGGGCCCTCGTCGTGACCGACATGCCGTTCATGAGCTACCAGGTCAGCCCGCAGCAAGCGCTGGAGAACGCCGGCCGGCTCATCAAGGAAGGCGGCGCGCACGCCGTCAAACTCGAAGGGGGCGTGCGCAGCGCCGCGGCGGTGGCCGCCATCACCGCGGCCGACGTCCCCCTCATGGGCCACGTGGGCCTCACCCCGCAGTCGGTGCGTCGCCTCGGCGGCTTCAAGGTGCAGCGCGACGCCGAGCGGCTCCTGGAGGACGCCCTGGCCATCGAGGCGGCCGGGGCGTTCGCGCTGGTCGTGGAGTGCGTGCCGACGGACCTGGCGGCGCGCATCACCGAGGCGGTCAAGATACCGACCATCGGCATCGGCGCCGGGCCCCACTGCGACGGACAGATACTGGTGACGCCGGACCTGCTCGGGCTGTTCGACGAGCTCCAGCCGCGCTTCGTCAAGCGCTACGCGGAGCTCGGTGTCGAGGTGCGCCAGGCGGCCGAGAGCTACTGTCAGGAGGTGCGCGACGGCGCCTTCCCAGGGCCCGAGCACGGCTTCCGCTGACAGCGAAGGTGCCCGACGATGGAGCGCGAGTTCCTGCAACTCGACGTCTGGGACCAGTTCACGGCGGGCGAGGCCGAGGCCATCGCCCGCGCGCTGGCCCATTGCTTGCCGCCTCCCTGGGCCTTCGATTCGGTCGCGTACCACCAGATGGGCGACCAGGCCCGGCAGGTGGCGTTCTTCACCTGGAACGAGGCGCGGTTTGCCCTCGTCCCCGGCGGGGCCGTCACGCTCGGAGTCGGGCCCGAGGCTCGCGCCGAGGTGGTCGCCCGGCACGCCCAGGAATGGGAGGAGGCGCATGAAGATTATCGCGCCTCCTATCCCACCCTCCCCGACTACCTCGATCTCTGTCTCGCGCCGGAGCGATGCGTTGTCCTGAAGCCGTTCCTGATCGAGCTTACCTCCTCCCCTTACCGGGAGAGGCGAGAACCGAGGCCCCCGGACGGGCCTTCCCCAAGGCCTCCCGACCGCCTTCGGACAACGATGTCGGAGGGCGGGATGATGATCGACGTCTATTCCTGCCCGATGGCCCCGGAAGCAATCGAGGCCGAGCTCGCCGCGGGCGGTTTTCGCCTCCCCGCCCCCGACGAGTGGGAGCACGCCTGCGCCGCCGGCTCGCGCTCCGTGTGGCGCTGGGGCAACAGCCTTCCCCCGGAGGACGGCTATTCCATCCTCCGACAGCCCAATGCCTTTGGCCTGACCATCGCGCACGAGACGTATTGCGATGAGATCTGCTCCCCGCCGCTCACCTGGCGCGGCGGGGACGGAGGTTGCAGCAGTTGCGGGGGGGAGGCCCAGTTGGCCATCATCCTCGTCCTGGCGGCCGCGTACCGCGACCCCGAACAGGCCCTGTCGGCGGCCCCTCCCGAGGAGCCGCGCACCCGGGTGCTTCACTCCCCGCGCGTTCGCCGCGCCTTTTCGCTGCCGCCGGACTGCCTTGACTGACGATCCACCCTCTGGGCATGGAGAAAACCCATGAAAGCCATCTGGAACGGCGCCGTCGTCGCCGAGAGCGACAAGACCCTCGTCGTCGAGGGCAACCACTACTTCCCGCCCGACGCCATCCGGCGCGACTTCATCCAGGCCAGCGACCACCACACCGTCTGCGGCTGGAAGGGAACGGCCAGCTACTACACCCTCTCTGTGGAAGGCAAGACGAACGAGAACGCGGCCTGGTATTACCCGTCGCCGAAGGAGGCGGCGAAGAACGTCGCCGGGTACGTCGCTTTCTGGAAGGGCGTGCAGGTCGTAGCATGAGGGCGGGCGCCCCCGGAGATCATCCATGCTGCGACTCGCCGGTGTCAGCAAGTCCTACCGCGGCGCCCAGGCCTTGCGCCCGACCGACCTGACCGTCCCGGCTCGGGAGACCACGGTCCTGATCGGCCCGAGCGGCTGCGGGAAATCGACGCTGTTGCGCCTGATGGCCGGGCTGATCCTGCCCGACTCCGGGGAGGTCACGTTCAAGGGCTCACCCGTCACCCGCGCCAACTCCCAGGAGCTCCGCCGTCAAATCGGCTTCGTCGTGCAGGATGGCGGGCTGTTCCCCCACCTCACGGCTCGCGGCAACGTCACCCTCATGGCCCGACACCTGGGCTGGGGCGAGCCGCGCATCGATGCCCGCCTCACCGAGTTGGCCGGGCTGACCCACTTCCCTGCCGACCGCCTCGACAACTACCCGGTGCAGATGTCGGGCGGGCAACGGCAGCGCGTCAGCCTGATGCGCGCCCTCATGCTCGACCCGGAACTGCTCCTGCTCGATGAACCGCTCGGGGCCCTCGACCCGCTCATCCGCTCCGAATTGCAGACCGACCTCAAGGGCATCTTCCAAGCCCTGCACAAAACGGTGGTGCTGGTGACGCACGACCTCGCCGAGGCGGGGTTCCTGGGAGATCGGCTGGTGCTGCTGCGCGAGGGGCGAATCGTGCAGGAAGACTCCTTCGCCCAGTTGGTCCGCCACCCCGCCGACGACTTCGTGCGCCGGTTCATCAACGCTCAGCGCCAGCCCGAGGCACTCCACGAGGGGCCCAGCCCATGAACGGGATGAAACATCTCGCCGGCGGGCTCGCCGCGCTGGCCACCCTCCTCTGCCCCGCCCCGGTTCTGGCGCAAGCCGCGCCGCGGCCCCGCGTGGTGCGCATCGGCTCCAAGGCGTTCACCGAAGGGGTGATCCTGGGCGAATTGCTGTGCCATCTGGTCCGCGACGCCGGCGGGGACGCGCGCTACTACGACTGGCTCGGCGACACGAGCAAGGTGTGGAACGGGCTGCTCGACGGCAGCATCGACGCCTACTGCGAGTACACCGGCACGCTTTTCAAGGAGATACTCGACGACGAGGGCCTCAGCACCACCGAGGAACTGCGGCAGGCGCTGGCCCGGCGCGGCGTGCGCATGAGCGAGCCGCTCGGCTTCAGCAACAACTACGCCCTCGCCATGCGCGCCGAACGCGCCGAGGCACTCGGCATCGCCTCCATCTCCGACCTGAAAAAACATCCGAAGCTCCGCCTCGGCTTCAGCAACCAGTTCGCCGAGCGCAGCGACGGCTGGGCGGGGCTGAAGGCCCACTACCATCTGCCGTTCGACAGCCCCGCCGGGCTCGATCATTCGCTGGTCTTCCGGGCCCTCGAGAACGGCACCCTCGACGTCACCGACGTCTACTCGACCGACGCCCAGATCGTGCGCTACAACTTGAAAGTGCTGCGCGACGACCTGGGCTATTTCCCCGTCTACAAGGCGGTGATCCTGTACCGGGCCGACCTGGAAGAGCGAGCCCCCGAGGTCGTGCGCTCGCTGCTGCGGATTCAGGGCAAGATCGACGATCGACAGATGACCGCGCTGAACGCGCGCGTGGAGGTGGACGACGTGCATGAGAGCCAGGCGACGGCGGACTTCCTGGGAGAACGGCTAGGCATCCACGTCCTCGCCGTGGTGCCGACGTTGCCCGAGCGGCTGGTGGCCCGCACGGGCGAGCACCTGTTGCTGGTGGGCGTGTCGCTGGCGCTGGCGATCGCCGTGGCGGTGCCGCTGGGCGTGCTGGCGGCCCACTTCCGCTGGATGGGGCAGGTCGTGCTCGGCGTCGTGGGCGTCATCCAGACCATCCCCGCGCTGGCGCTGCTGTTCCTCCTCAGCGTGGTGCTGCACCGCCTGGGCGTGGTGCCGGCCATGCTGGCGCTGTTCTTCTACAGCCTTCTGCCGATCGTGCGCAACACCTACACCGGACTGCGCGACGTCCCGGTGCCGGTGCGCGAGTCGGCCGAGGCGCTCGGGCTGTCGTGGTGGGCGCGGCTGCGGCTGATCGAGTTGCCGCTGGCGATGCCGCTGATCCTCGCGGGCGTGAAGACGGCGGCCATCATCAACATCGGCAACGCCACCCTCGGGGGGCTGATCGCGGCGGGTGGCTACGGCAGGCCCATCATCATCGGCCTGAACAAGAGCAGCTGGCAAATGATCCTCGAAGGGACCATCCCGGCCGTGCTGATGGCGCTGCTGGCGCAGGCGCTCTTCGAGGTCATCGAGCGGTTCCTCGTCTCGCGCGGCCTGCGCCTGACGCCCGCGGAGTGACGATCGACCTTCCGAGGCCCTACCGCCCCGCCAGCGAGGCGATTTCCTCGGCGCTCAGCGCCCGGTTGAAGATGGCGAGCTCGTCGAGGGCCCCGTCCCAGTGAGGGTGTCCGATCCGACGGACCAGCAGCCAGTACTGCTCTCGCCCCACAGCGCGCAGGTCGGTGGTGATCGCCCCGCCCGCGTGCGCCCCGACTGCGGTCCCGCGCCACCGGCCATCGACGAACAGCGCAATCCGGTTGCCGGCGTTGCGCGTCAGGGCGAAGTGGTGCCAGGCCCCGTCGGCGACGAACGGGCCGACCACCTGCGCCGGCTGGCCCCATTCGCCCCCGTCCTGGCGCACCAGGGCGAAGGGGTGCCCCGCCCGCAGCGCGATCTCGACGTCGGCCCCGCCGTCGTTGCGGTTGCGCTGCGACACGATGGCGCCCTGGCCCGCTCTCGTCTGAATCCAGCCCGCGAAGGTGAAAGGCGCACGGGCCGCGAAGTTGAAGTCGGGCGATGCGCCGTAGTCGAAGTAGTCGTCGGGGCGCTCGAAGCGCAGCGCCTTGCCGCGCACGCCCTCCACCCAGCGCGAGCCGATTACCCGACCGTGGTGGCCGTTGCCGGAGGCGTCCGCCGCGTGGGCCCCGGCGCCCTCGTCGAAGGGCCAGTAAGCGATCAGCCCGGGGAATCGCTGGGCCGGCGGCGGCTCCTTGAAGGCCGGCGCGGCGGGGGCGGTGAGTTCGCCCGGCGGCGCTGGCGTCGGGCCCCCAGGGCCAGCACTTGGCGCCGCGGGCGCCCACACGCTGCTCGCCAGCAGCAACAGCGTCATCGCCAGGCCGACCGGGATGGCCCCGACGACGGTCAGCGCAGCCAGGATCATCGCTTTCGTCGCGAGCTCCGCCTCCCCGGCCGCGCAGGGATCGTGCCCGGGAAGGAGCTCCTCGTAGACCTGTTCGAGGACGAAGGCGCCAAAACCGAAGGCCACACAGGCCCAGAGCAGCGCGGTGAAGTACTCGCCGGGCAACTGAAGCACGACGGCACGCACGAAGATCACCGCGAGGAACGCGCCGAAGACGATCGCCCAGGCCAGCGCGTAGCGCCACAGGAAACCGGGGATGGAGGAAAGGGACGCTTGACGGCTGCGCATGGGGCCCTCGCGATCTCGGGCGACACCAGGCGCATCGTATCCGCCTTCGAGGCCCGGGGAAAGAGTGGCCCTCCTCGCCTGCTGGCCGACAGCGCCCGGCCCGGATATGCCAATGGTGTGCGCTCCTGGGGCTGGCAGGTGCCCGAACCATGACGATCTACGAATGCGCTCTGACCTTCGTGAAGGATGGCGACACCATCGGCCTGGGGTCGGGCCGGGCGTCGCTGGCCTTCCTCGATCTCCTCGGCGAGCGCGTCGGCGCCGGGCTGCGCGTGCGCGGCGTGCCGACCTCGCGCGCCTCCGCCGACCGGGCGAAAGACCGCGGCGTGCCGCTCGTCTCGCTGGAAGAGGGCATGCCTCTGGCCGTGACCGTGGACGGCGCCGACGAGGTAGCGCCCAACCTCGACCTCATCAAGGGCTGGGGCCGAGCCCTGGTGCGCGAGAAGATCGTCGCGGCCGCCTCGCGCCGGCTGGTCATTCTGGTTGGGCAAACCAAGGACGTGCCGGCCCTGGGGGCTCGCGGCAAGCTGCCGGTCGAGGTGCTGCCGTTCGCCTTGCCCCTGTGCCGCCGGCGCATCGCCGAGCTGGGCCTGCGGCCGGTGCTCTACGAAGTGGACGGCCAGCCGTTCGTCACCGACAATGGCAACCACATCCTCGACTGCGGCGTCGCCGTCCTCCCCGACCCGGCCTGGCTGGAGACTGCCCTGCGCGCTATCCCGGGCGTGGTCGGCACGGGGCTATTCCTCGGCATGGCCGACGTGGTCCTCTTCGGAGACGAAAAAAACCAGTTCGAGTTGATCGCCGAGAAGCGACGCTCCTGACCCCTGGCGAAGGAGGAGATGACGTGGCAACCGACCCCAAGGCCGTCAAACCGCTCGACGTGTTTGGCGCCAGCGGGCAGCGCTCCCTGGTGCCGCAGCCGTGCCAGTTGGTGATCTTCGGCGCCCCCGGCGACCTGGCCTGGCGCAAGCTGATGCCCGCCGTCTACAACCTCAACGTCGATGGGCTCTTGCCCTCGCACTTCGCCGTCGTGGGCTTCGGCCTGCCTTCCGAGGGCAGCGTCCAGGGCGACCCCGACGAGTACCTGCGCAACCGGGCCCGCAGCGGGATCGAGCGCTTTTCGCGCCAGGAGATCGACGAGGGCCACTGGGCCGACTTCGCCCGCGCCCTCTTCTTCGTGCCCGGCAGCTTCAACGATTCGCGCGCCTACGCCCAGCTCAAGGCACGCATGGACGCCGTCGATCAGCAGTTCGGCATCCCCGGGGCGCGCGTCTACTACCTCGCCGTCCCCCCGAGCGTCGTCGCGCTGTGCGTCACCCATCTGAAAAGTGCAGGGCTCATCAGCGACCCGCACGAGCAGACCGGCTTCACGCGCGTCATCGTCGAGAAGCCGATCGGCCGCGACCTCGAAAGCGCCCGCGAGGTGATCCGCACCGTTGGCGAGGCGTTCGCCGAGCCGCAGACCTACCGCATCGACCACTACCTGGGCAAGGAGACGGTCCAGAACGTGATGGTGTTGCGCTTCGCCAACAGCATCTTCGAGCCGCTGTGGAACGGCAAGTACATCGACCACGTGCAGATCACCGTGGCCGAGGAGGAGGGCCTTGCCCAGTACGACGACAGCGGCCAGATGACCGCCACGCGGGCGGGGTATTATGAAGGAGTCGGCGCCCTGCGCGACATGGTGCAGAACCACCTCCTCCAGGTGCTCTGCCTGGTGGCGATGGAACCGCCCTGGTCGCTGGGGTCGGAGGTGGTGCGCGACGCCAAGGTCGGCGTCCTCAACTGCCTGCGCCACATGACGCCGGCCGACGTGGAGCGCAACGTGGTGCGCGGGCAGTACATCGAGGGGGACGTGCTGGGCAAGCGCGTGCCGAGCTATCGCAAGGAAGTGCGCGAGTCGTTCGCGGTGATGAACAAACCGCTCCCGCCCGAGTCGGTCAACTCGACGACCGAGACGTTCGTCGCCCTGAAGCTGTTCATCGACAACTGGCGCTGGGCGGGCGTTCCGTTCTACCTCCGCACCGGGAAACGGCTGCCCAAGCGAGCGTCGGAGGTGGCGATCCAGTTCAAGGACGTGCCGCAGGTGTTGTTCAACGACCACCCCGACGTGCCCCTGGAGCCGACCGTGCTTTCGCTGCGCATCCAGCCGGAAGAGGGGCTGGCCATGCGCATCGCCTGCAAGCTGCCGGGCCCGAAGGTGCGCATCTACCCGGTGCAGATGGAGTTCAACTACACCGCCTTCGGGGGAGAGTCACCGGAGGCCTACGAACGGTTGCTGCTGGACGTGATGGCCGGGGACGCGACGCTGTTCATGCGGCGCGACGCGGTCGAGGCGGCGTGGCAGTTCGCCATGCCGATCCTCAACCTCTGGGAGCGGTGCCGGGTGCGCGACCTGCCCGAGTACCAGTGCGGCACCTGGGGCCCCGTCGAGGCCGACCGCATCATCCAGCCGGACGGCCGGCAGTGGAGGGTGTTATGACCAACTTCCTCGTGTCCGTCTGCGACGCCGAGCGCGAGCTCCATCTACAGATGAAGGCTTTGCAAGGCCCCGGCGCGCCGTTGCGGCGGGCGCGCATGTCCAACCTCGTCGTCTACTGCAGCAGCCTGGAGCAGTCGATCGCCATCAACGAACAGGTCCCCGGCATCTCGGCGGTCCACCCGGCCCGCGTGCTGGTGGTGGTCGGCGAGGCAGGCCGGCCTCAGCGCGACGTGACGGCGCGCGTGATGGTCCGTCCGCTGGTCGAGGGCAAGCACAAGCACTACGCCTGCGCCGAGCAGGTGACGCTGCACGCCGCGGGGGGGGCCGTGGACCGATTGCCCTTCGCCGTGCGCGCGCTGCTCATTGGCGACCTGCCGATCAACCTGTGGTGGGCGGCGCCGTCGCCCCCCGCGCTGGCGGGGCCACTCCTCTACGAGCTGGCCGAGCACGCCCAGCAGATCATGTACGACAGCATCGGCTGGCCCGACCCGCTGCGCGGCGTGGCGGCGACGGCGAGCTGGATCGAGCAGGTCGAGAGGCCGGGCGGACAGTGGCGTGTGACGTCGGACCTCAACTGGCGCCGCTCGAAATACTGGCGCCGAATCCTGTCGCAGGCGCTGGAGCCGGTCTCGGCGCCCGGCGCGGCAGAGTCTGCGACCGAGGTGTTGCTCGAGCACGGCCCGCACGCGGTGGTGCAGGCGTGGGAGCTGGCGTCGTGGCTGACGCGCCATCTGGAATGGCGCGTCCAGGGCGGCAAGGTCACGCCGGGCGTCGAAATTAGCTGGCGCTTCGCGGGCCCTGCCGGCGATGCGCGCGTCCGCATCCGCCGGCTGGACGACGGCCCGCCCGAGGTGCGGCGCATCCGCATCGCCTGCAAGCTCGATGGCAAGCCCGGCGCGCTGTGCTTCGCGGCCGAGGACCAGCGGCTGGCGGTCTCGCTGGAAGGCGCCGAAGGGGAGCCGCGCACCATGACGACCCCGCCGCACACGCCGGCGGAGCTGATCGGGCGACAACTGTCCGACCGCGCCCGCGACCCGGTGTTCCGCGAGAGCATGGCGGTGGCCCAGGTGATGGCGCAGAGCGTTCTGCATTGACGCTCTCCCCCTCGGTGGTCTCGCGGCGAGTCGGCTGCTATCAATAGCATGGACGAACTCAGGCGCCACCTTCAGAGGGCCCTCGGACATGCGCGTCTTTCTCACCGGCGGGACCGGGCTGATCGGCACCCGGCTCACGAAAAAGCTGCGCGAGCGCGGCGATCACCCCGTCGTGCTGACGCGCCGGGCCCCCGCCGTGCAGCAAAAGCTCGGCCCGACAGTGGAGGTCGTATCCGGCGACCCCATGCAGCCAGGGCCCTGGATGGACGCCGTCGGCACCTGCGACGCTGTCATCCACCTCGCCGGCGAGAACGTCCTCGGCCAGCGCTGGAGCTCCGCCTTCAAGCAGATGCTCGTCGATAGTCGGGTCAAGTCCACCCGCAACGTCGTCGAGGCGATGGCCCGCAAGCCGCAGCGCGCCGACGGCCAGCCCAAGGTGCTGGTAAACGCCTCGGCCATCGGCGTCTACGGCCCGCGCGGAGACGAGGAGGTCGATGAGGCCACGGGCCCCGGCAACGACTTCCTCGCCAACCTGTGCGTCGAGTGGGAGAAGGCGGCCCGCGCCGCCGAGCCAACGGGAGTGCGCCTGGCGATCGTCCGCATCGGGGTGGTGCTGGACAAGGAAGGCGGGCCGCTGGCGAAGATGTTGACGCCGTTCAAGATGTTCGCGGGCGGGCGCGCCGGGAGCGGCAAGCAGTGGATGAGCTGGATTCACCACGAGGACATGGTCGGCGTTCTGCTCTGCGCGCTGGACAATCCCGAGGCGAAAGGCCCGCTCAACGGCACCTCCCCCAACCCGCTCCCCAACCGCGACTTCGCCAAGGCCCTCGGCCGCGCCCTCCATCGGCCGTCCTTCTTTCCGACGCCGCGCTTCGTGCTGCGCCTCGTCCTCGGCGAGGCGGCCGACATCGTCGTCACCGGACAGCGCGTCGTGCCGCGCCGGCCGCTCGCCCTCGGCTACGTCTACAAATACCCCACCATCGACTCCGCCTTCGCGGAGATCTTCGCGCCTTGAGGAGCATGCCGAGCTTGCGCGAACTGTGCTCCGCCATCGACCGGGACGGTTACGCCTTGCTGCGGGGCGCCTTCGGCCCCGACGAGGTTGCCGCTGTCCTGCGCGCTCTCACCACCGCCCTTTCCGCCGGCGCGGACGGCCCGGCCATTCGCGGCCTCGAAGGCGCTGTCTACGCCTCGCGCAACGTCCTCGCCCTCTGGCCCGACGCCGGGGACGTCTGGCGCCGAGCGCCGCTCGGGGAGCTTCTTCACGCTGTCCTTGGCCCTGCCTGCGGTCTGGTGCGAGCGCTCTTCTTCGACAAGCCGCCCGGCCAGTCGTGGGCGCTGCCCTGGCACAAGGACCTGACAATCGCCGTGCGCGACAATCGCCTGCCGAGCGCGCAGTTCGGGAAGCCGACGACCAAGGCCGGCATCCCTCACGTCGAGGTGCCGCGAAGCGTCCTCGAAGGCATGCTCACCGCGCGCATCCACCTCGACGAGATCACCGACGAGAACGGCCCGCTCAAGGTCTTGCCCGGCTCGCACCGCACCGGCAAGGAGCTCGTTCTCGATGGCGAGCCGCGCACCGTGCTGAGCGCGGCGGGCGACGTGCTGCTGATGCGGCCGCTGCTGGCGCACGCCAGCGGGAGGTCGCACCCGACGACCGCGAGGCATCGGCGCATCCTGCACCTCGAGCTCGCCGCCTCGCCCGCGCTGCCCGATGGCTATGCGTGGCACGATTTCTTGCCGTAGGACAGGCTTTCCAGCCTGTCCCACGGTCACGAATCGACCCCCGGCAACTTGCGCACCGGCGCCTTCGGGTCGGCCGCCTTGTACAGTTCCAGCGCCGGGTTGAGCCAGGCGTCGCTCTGCAAGTTCTGCATGCGCGTCCCGTGGCTGGGGTGCGTGGACAGGAACTCCGGGCTGTGCGAGCCCCCCGTCGCCGCGCTCATGCGCTTCCAGAACTTCGCCGCCTCGCGCGGGTCGTACCCGGCCGCCGCCATCAGCAGGAGCCCCATGTGGTCGGCCTCCGACTCGTGGTTGCGGCTGTACTTCAGCACGCCCGCCTGGGCGCCGAAGTTGAGCGCCTTCATCACGGAGTCGCGTTGATCTGGATTCATGTCGCCCAGCGACGCGGTCGCGCCCGTCATGGCGATCTTCACCATCGTCCCCTGCGCCATCCGCTCCGCCCCGTGGTGAGCCAGGGCGTGGGCGATCTCGTGCCCCATCACCGTCGCCAGGCCCTGGTTCGTCTCGGCCACCTTGAGAATGGCCGTGTAGACGACGATCTTCCCACCCGGCAGACAGAAGGCGTTGATCTGCTTGCTGCGCAGGACCGTCACCTCCCATTGCATCGGCTGGGGCTTCTGCTTGGTGGCCTCGAGGAAGGCGGGGTTGGTGGTCGCCTTGGTCAGCCGGCTCGCCACGCCCTTGACGGCTTCGACCACGGGCCCGCTTTCGACGACGTTCGCGCTCTCCTTTTGGAGCGTTTCCGCATAGGCCTGCTTGCCCAGCGCCGCCTCCTGCTGGGGGCTCAGCGCCACCACCTGCTTGCGCCCGAACGGGCCACTCTGGCAGCCCTTGACTACCACGAAGCCGATCGCCAGCACCGCCAGCACGATCGGCAGCAGGCGCAGCAAGCCCCTCGAGTTCGTTTCGTCCACTTTTTTCTCTCCCTTCTCATTCCCTGGCCGTCGCGCCGAGCGACCTGCCGAGCTCCTCGAGCAGTTCTTGCTGCACCGCCGGCGCCTCCGCCGTGCTCGCCCACGCCTGCACCGTCAGCACGCGCTTGTCGTCCGCCCACTCCTGCACGAACGCGACGGGCCCCGGCTCTTTCAGCACCCGGCCATCGGCCAACAGGCGCGTCCGCAGTGCTTCCTTGGCAGCGGACAGGTCTTGTTTGGCCGAGACGGGCAGCGACCACTGCACGCGCCGCGTCGTCAGGACCGAGTTGTTGCGCACGGCCCCGCCGGTGAGCATGGAGTTGGGGAGCGTGATGAGCTGGTTGTCGGCGGTCTCGACGACCACGTGAAACGGCAGCAACTCGCAGACCCGGCCGCGCACGTCGCCCACCTCGATCTGATCGCCCAGGCGCACCATGCGAAAGGCCAGGACGATCAGCCCCGAGGCGAAGTTGGCCAGCGAGCCTTGCAAGGAGAGCGCGACCGCCAGCCCGGCGGCGCCGAGCAGCGTCAGCAGCGAGGTCGTTTGCACTCCGAGTTGCTGCAAGATCGCCAGTAAGATGGCGACCAGGAACAGGGTGCGCACCGAGTTGAGAAGGAACGAAGCGACGGTCGGCTCCAGCCGGGTGCGCGCGAGCATGCGCCGTAGTGGGCCGATCAGGTAGCGCAGGGCGAGCATCCCCACGACCAGGATCACGACCACGCCCACCAGCCGGTCGGCGATGTGGAGGAGCTCCCGCTGCACCGAGTCCCACCATTCCCCCATGGCTCACCCTCTCCCGCGCGCCCGGCTCAGTCGGCCCCTCCCTGCTTGCCCCCGAATCGCTCCAGAGCGGAGCGGCAGTAGGAAAGCAGGTCGAGGTCGATCAGCTCTTGTTCGACGTCCGAGCGGTCGTTCGATTGCAAAGACCGTGCCACCTCTTCGAGCAGCAGATCGGAGAAGCGCTCGCGTGCCCGCTGGAGCGCCTTGCGAACGGCCGTCTCCGTGAGCGCCTTGCCAATCTGCCCCTCGAGGGCCTCGGCCATCCGCGCCGAGCGCACGTCGGGGTTCTCGGCCCGGTAGCGCAGGAGCGTGTAGAACGGCTGGCCCGACTCCTTCTCGACCTGGGCCAGCCCGTCCCAGGCGCGGTTCAGCAACTCCTCGCGCCAGCACTCCTCGAGCCCGCCGGGCTTCGGCGGCTCGGGCGGCTCGGGCATGTCCGGCGCGAACTGTACGGGGGCCTTGCGGCGCTGATGATCGACGATGAGATGGTAGACCGCGGTCTTGATGAAGTCGCGGAAGCGCCCGCGCTCGGGAGTGGCGCTCTTGAAGGAGCCGCGCACCAACCGGAGGGCAAACTCCTGGGCGAGATCGTCGGCCACGTTGGCATCGCGAACGGCGCCGAGGATGTAGCGGTAGATCGCGGCGTAATAGCGCTGTGCCAGGGCCGCCTGCGCGCGCGTGGCGGCGTCCGCCACCTCCTGGTGCGCCTGCGTGACGAGCGACCAGCGCGTCTGAATCTGGCTCAACCGATGCGCCATGTCCACGGGGCCCACGGGTTTCCCCCTTTCGAGAGTGCCGTCTGCGAAATGACCGTGGCGCCATTCTACGTCCGGGGCCCTCCGCGACACAACCGCTCACCCGGGCAGAGCGAACAGTTTCCGCGCGTTCCGGGTCGTCTGCTCCGCCGTTGCCTCGGGCGTCATTCCGTGGAGCTCCGCCAGGCATGCCGCCGTATGCGCGACGTGGCCCGGCTCGTTCCGCTTGCCGCGCAGGGGCACCGGCGCCAGGTACGGACAGTCCGTTTCGACCAGCACGCGCTCCAGGGGGGCCCGCGCCGCCACCGCGCGGAGGTCGCCGGCGTTCTTGTAAGTCAGCATTCCAGAGAACGACAGGTGCAGCCCCATCGCCAGGCACGCCTCGGCCGACTCCCAGCTCCCGGCGAAAGAGTGCATCACCGCGTTGAGGGGCCCGTGACGGTCGTACTCGTCGCGCAGCAGCCGCAGCACGTCGGGCTCGGCCTCGCGGCAGTGGATCACCACCACCTTGCCCGCCCGCCGGCCCAGGTCCAGGTGCCGGGCGAAATAGTCCTCCTGCACCGCGAACGGCGTGTTGTCCCAGTGCCGATCGAGCCCCGTCTCGCCCACGCCCACCACCCCCGGCGAAGCAACCAGGGAAACCACCTCGTCCCAGGCGCCCTCCGCCTCTTCGAGGATGTTGTTGGGGTGAATGCCGACGGTCGGGGACAGTTCGGGATGGCGCCGGGCCAGATCGAGGCACGCCCGGCTCGACGCCGCCGTGGTGGCGACGGCGACGGTGCGCACGACGCTAGCCGCGCGGGCGCGGGCCAGTACCTCGGGCAAGTCGTTGGCGAACTGCTCGGCGTCCAGGTGCGCGTGCGTGTCGATCAGCTCGGCCACGTCAGGTCGCCCCCCCGGCCGCCGCAACCGGCGGGCCAGGGATGGCGAGCCCTTCCAGCGCGGTCAGATGCGAGCGCTTCGCTCCCAGAAGCTTCTGAACCTGGGCCTTCGCCTCCGCATCGCCCACGCGGCCCAGGCCCTGCTCCAACTCCAGAATCGAGCTCCGCTCCGCCGCGACCAGCCGGGGCAGGAGGTAATCGAGCCCGACGAAGTTGAGGGTCGTGAAGTAGCTCGGGTACGACCCCAGCGGCGCCTGCGGGAGGCGCCGGCGCGCGAGATACTGGCCCAGGGCGTTGACGGCGGCGCGCTCGGCCTCGATGACCGACCGCAAGGCGCCGAGCGTCGCCTCGCCGCGCGACGTCGTCCACGGGAACGCATCGCCGACGTAGATCAGCAGGGAGCGGCTCTCGCGGCGCACGATCTCTTGCAGCACCGCCTGCGTCTGAGCGTCGATCACCAGATCTCCTCCTGCCTGGGCCCGCGTGTCTTCCGGAGCTCGTTCCCCTACTTCTTCCCCTTGCCCTTCCCCCCCTTGCCCTTCCCCCCCTTGCCCTTCCCATCCTTGGCCATGCCGCCTCCTGGCCCCCCCATCCCAGAGGGCGCCTGGGCAGCAGTTCCCGGGGGCCGAGCGAAACGGCCGGCTTCTGAACAACAGATCAGTAGGCGAGGCTGTCGGGCGGGGCGAATTGCCTTGTCTCTGTCGCTCGTCTGACTGCTCCGGTCGCCAAAATCGGTAGCCGATGCCT
>JBBSEZ010000050.1:0-32829 GCA_038239195.1 Gemmatales bacterium | reverse complement strand
TATCCCAACCGAGGGAGAGGGGGAGCCGGAAAGGAAGCGCGACCTTCTCTCTGGACCGTCCACGTTTCCTCTCCCCCTCTCCCGTTCTGGGAGAGGGGGCGGGGGGTGAGGGATTCGCCTCACGCCGCCACCCGCACTGTCTGCCGCTGCTGCCACGCCGCCTGTCGCGCCAGCCCCTCGTCGAGCCCGACCTGGGGCTGCCAGCCGAGGTGGCGCTGGATCTTGCTCGTGTCCGCCATCGTAAAGCGCTGGTCGCCCGCCCGCGCCGGCTCGCGGCGAACGAGCGCCCGGCGCCCGGTGATCGCCTCGAGCTTGGCGATCACCTCCCACACGTTGGCGATCTCGCCGCCGCCCACGTTGTACACCTCGCCGGGCGGCGCCTCCAGCGCTGCCACCGTCGCGTCGACGCAATCGCTGACGTAGGTGTTGCCGCGCGCCTGCAAGCCATCGCCGTAGACGGAGATCGGCTGGCCGGCGAGCAGGGCATCCACGAACTTGTAATACCCCATGTCGGGGCGCTGGCGCGGCCCGTAGACCGAGAAGTAGCGCAACACGACGAGCGGCAGGTCGTGCTCATCGGCATGCGCGCGGCAGAGGTTCTCCCCGGCCAACTTGGTCACGCCGTAGGGCGAGGTCGGCCGCAGCGGCAGCGCCTCGTCGCCCGATCCATAGCGGCCATAGACGGACGACGTGGAGACGTAGACAAAGCGGTGCAGCGCTCGGCCGCGCACCGCGTCGAGGAGGTGCTGGGTGGCGGTCAGGTTGCAGCCCTGGTAGAGGTCGAACTCGGTCCAGGAGCGCGTCAGGCCGGCCATCGCGGCGAGGTGGAACACGGCCGCCACGCCCTCGAGGGCAGCGGCGAGGACGTGCTGGCGCAGGTCGAGCTCGTGGAAGACGAAGCTGGGGTGGCTGCGGGCGCCGGCGAGGTTGGCCTCCTTGAGGGGGCGTGGGTAATAGGGCAGGAAAGCGTCAAGGCCAACGACCTGGTGCCCGCCCTGCAAGAGGCGCTCGCAGAGGTGCGAGCCGATGAACCCCGCAGCGCCGGTGACGAGGCACTTCATGCCAACCTCTCCCTTGCCCACCGCCAACCGTCCAACGGCCGACGGCGCGCACCCTAGCAAAAAGCCTTCCCTCAACACAATCCCGCTCAACGAGCCCCCCTGCTCGGGGCTTGCCCATCCCCCTTCTTCCTTCGTTCCCTTCGTTTCCTTCTGTTCCATTGTGTTTTTCCTCCCTGCGCAGTCGTCTTGTTTCCCGCGGCCCCCCCGGTTATGCTCGGGACGACTTTTCTCCCCCCACACGGAGGTGGACCATGAGGCTTCGCGTTGCGATCGTTGTCGGGGCGCTGCTGCTCCTGGCGGCAGAGGCCAACACCATGGAAGGGCCCGAGGCCCGCGAGGTAGAGTCCCAGAAGGAACTGCTCAAGATCCAGGGCACCTGGAAGTTCGAGTCGCTCGAGGACAGCACCAAGAAGGCCCCCACCTGGCTGAAGAAGCGCACCTTCTTCGTCGGCGGGCCCGTCTTCCTCGTCCGCGAGGGCGACAAGGTCGTGCAGGGCGGCACCCTGCGCCTCGTGCCCTGGAAGTCGCCCCGGAGCGTCGATGCCGTCGTCCGCAAGGGAGCGCACGAAGGCAACACCATGCTCGGCGTCTACGAGATCAAGGGCGACACCCTGAAGGTCTGTTTCGACCCCGAGGGCGAGGCCCGGCCCAAGAAGTTCGGCACCAAGGAAGGCACGCAACAGTACGTCGCCGTCTACAAGCGCGTGCTCCCCCCGGGCGAGGCGGTCACCATCCTCGGCAAGTACAAGGCCGAATCGCTCGGCGCCCCGGCCCCTCCCCTCCCTCTCGCCGCTCAGCCCGTCACGGCCGAGGTCCAGCGGCACGGCGACGCCTACCTGGTGCGCTGGAGCGTCGGCAAGGCGACCGCTTACGTCGGCGTCGGCATCCGCAAGGGCAACACGCTCTCGGTCGCCTGGACGAACCGCGGCTCGCTCGGCGTGTCGGTCTACGAGATCGACAAGGGCCCTCGGCTGTTCGGCACCTACACGGAGCTCGGCGGCGCCGGCGTCGTCGCCCGCGAGGTGCTCACGCCCTACGAGGAGCCGCGCCGCGAGGCGCGCGCCCCTGCCCGGTAGCGCGAAAAGGGGCTGCTGCACGACCGGCGAGCGGGTAGGTGCCGCTCGCCGGCTCGCGGGGCGCGAGCGGGGGCGCGAGGGGCGCCTCGGCACGGGGAACGTTCTCGGTGCATCGGGTCATTTGCGACCTCGTTTTTCCGAATTCGGCGCCGCCCCCCCCCATCTCTCCCCGCCATTTTGGTCGGAGCTTGCTTTTCTTCCTTTTCCTCTCCCAGAAGGCCGCTTCGTTCGCAGCGCCGCGCAAAAAGAGGAAAAGAAAGCGGCGATGAATCGGAATCGCTCCAAAAGTGCCAAGGGTCGTCCTTCCTCCCCTCCGCCAGGCCCACCCCAACATCCGTGGGTTGACGGGCCCGGCGCCTCCGATAAGCCCGTCGGGTGACGGGCGATCTGTCCTCCTCGATCGCCTTTGCCCGACAGCGAGCGCCTTCGCGCACACAAGCGGAGCGCACGCCCCGCCCCCCGTCGCACCCGACGGGTGACGGTCCCCGAGCACTTCGTCAACACCGTGGGCTGACGGCGAGCCGCTTCCCTTTGAGTGCTGGAGAGCGACGACGAGCGACGTCCGCTCATCGTGCCGACCGCGCCGCAAGGGCGGCCATTTCCCGCGGGGCCCGGCACATCGGCGTCGCTCGCGTGCGTCCTTTGCTCGCACGCAGGAGCATGAGGCAAGGCCCCGCAGGCAGCGCCAGCGATCCTACCACGATCCTGGGCTTTTTCAGAGCCCAGATGGAGCCGGTGCCCCCGTTGTCGAGTCCGCGCGCCTTCTCGTCCGCTTCTTGACAAACCCACTGCTTTCCAGCAGCATCTCAGAGGTTCCTCGCCTCAAGGACCTGCCGCCCTTCGCCTGTGAGCGCCTCCTATCTGGTCGCCGATGGATCGCCACAGCCACGAAAGCCGCCATTTTGGAGGTCCGATGCGGCCCCCGCTCTCCGCGACGTCTGGCATCTTGGCCGTCTTGGTCCTGGGCCTCCCGCCCAGGGAGACACGCGCCGATTCGCCGGACCGACGGCCTTGCCCCGCGAGGCTCATTCGCGCCTCGACCGAGTTCGTCGCTGGGATGGAAGCTGACCCGATCGGGCCCTATCGGGAGAAGGACGGCAAGCTCCTGTCCCCGTTCGGGTCGGTCGAGGAGGTCAACGTCCTCGACGTGCGCCCCCACGCGACGCGATTGTTCGATCTGCGAACCGGAAGCCCCGTCTTGGCGCGGGGACATTTCGCGAGCCCTCTCCTGATAGCGGAGCCGTTCGCCGACAACGAGGACGAGCCCGAGGTGCCCGGTTCGGAGGAAAGCCCCGACGAGCTCCCCGAGCCCCCTGCGGATGCAGCGCCCCCGGGCAATCTGGGCGGCTGGGCGCTCGCTGGCCTCCTGGGAACGGGGGCCGTTGCCGCCGTGTTGTTCTTCCGGGCTCTTTGGCGCCGTTCAAGGGTGAGTTGAGCGACGCGAACCGACTGAAAAACCGTCGCGGGACTGGGCGACCTTGCGCTCTCGCTGGTTTTCTGCGGTCGTGCCACCGGGCGATGCGACACGCGCCGATGCTGACGTTGTTGGGTGGCGCGCTCCTGAGCAACCGCAGGCAGGAGAGCGCCTCGTCGCGCCTCCTCTCCCCCGGTAGGATAACACCAACCAGCCCCCCACCGGTGAGCCCCGGCGGGCGCACGTGTGTCTGGCCGAGGGCACGCCCGTCGTAGGGGCGGGCCGATCGCGCTCGACTTGCAGGAGGTCCGTTCCCATGCTCACTCTCAAGCTCCCCGACGGCTCCCAGCGCCAGGTCCCCCCCGGCACCCGCGTCCGCGACGTCGCCGAGTCCATCGGCAAGCGCCTCGCCCAGGCCGCCATCGCAGCCAAGGTGGACGGCGCCATCCTCGACCTCGACCGCGAAATCCCCGCGGGAGACAACGGCGAGGTGTCGTTCCAGGTCCTCACCGACAAGAACGCCGAGGCCCTCGACGTGCTGCGCCACAGCACCGCCCACGTGATGGCCCGGGCCGTCATGCGCCTCTTCCCCGGCGTCAAGCTCGCCTTCGGCCCCACCATCGAGAACGGCTTCTACTACGACATTGACGCCCCCCTCCCGCTCCGCGAGGACGACTTCCCCCGCATCGAGGAGGAGATGCGCAAGATCGTGAAGGACGCCGAGCCGTTCGAGCGCTTCGAGCGCCCCACCGCCGACGCCCGCGGCCTCGTCGCCGACCTCCAGCAGACTTACAAGGTCGAGCACATCGACGACAAACTGTCGCACTTCCCGTCGGTCAGCTTCTACCGCCAGGGGGAGTTCATCGACCTTTGCCGCGGGCCCCACATTCCCCACGCCGGCAAGGTCGGCGCCTTCAAGCTCCTCAGCATCGCCGGCGCCTACTGGAAGAACGACTCCACCCGCAAGCAGTTGCAGCGCCTCTACGGCACCGCCTTCTTCTCCCCGAAAGACCTCGACGCCTACCTCCACCAGGTCGAGGAGGCCAAGAAACGCGACCATCGCGTTCTCGGCAAACAACTCAAGCTCTTCACCATCAGCCAGGCCGTCGGCAGCGGGCTCATCCTGTGGATGCCCAAAGGCGCCATCGTCCGCGCCACCCTCGAGGCCTTCATCAAGGACGAGCTCCTCAAACGCGGCTACCAGGCGGTCTACACCCCGCACGTCGGCCGGCTCGAGCTGTACCGCACCAGCGGGCACTTCCCCTACTACCGAGACGCCCAGTTCCCGCCCATGTTCTTCCATCCCATCGGGCAGGCGGTCGATACCTGGCTCAACCTTTTCGACGCCCAGCGGCTCACTGACGAGGCGGAGCGCTCCCTCCTCGGCCTCGTGGACGAGTACGCCAAGGCGACCGCCGTTGGCGAATCGAACGACGAAAGGCACCAGGCCTCGCTGCTCCGCGCGCTGTCGGTCAACTACCAGAAGGCCGCCACCGCCGAGGAGAAGGCCAACGCGCTGAGAGAGTGGCTGCACGGCCAGGAGGCCTATCTCCTCAAGCCGATGAACTGTCCCCACCACATCCAGATTTACAAGGCCGAGCCGCGCAGCTACCGCGACCTGCCCGTCCGCCTCGCCGAGTTCGGCACCGTCTACCGCTTCGAGCAGACCGGCGAGCTGTCCGGCATGACCCGCGTGCGCGGCTTCACCCAGGACGACGCCCACCTGTTCGTCACCCCCGAGCAGATCGAGGCCGAGGTCGGCTCCAACGTCGATCTGGTCCTCTTCGTCCTCTCCACCCTCGCCCTGAACGACTACCGCGTGCGCATCGGCCTGCGCGATCCCGCCAGCGACAAGTACGTTGGCAGCCCCGACGACTGGAGCAAGGCCGAGGCCACCCTCCTCGAGCTGGTCAAGTCGCGCGGCATGAACTACTCCGCCGAGCAGGGCGAGGCGGCGTTCTACGGCCCCAAGATCGATTTCGTGGTGCGCGACTGCATCGGCCGCGAGTGGCAACTCGGCACCGTCCAGCTCGACTACAACCTGCCCAAGCGCTTCGAGCTGGAGTACGTCGGCGCCGACAACAAGGCCCACCGCCCGGTGATGATCCACCGCGCGCCGTTCGGCTCGATGGAGCGTTTCATGGGCATCCTCATCGAGCACTTCGCCGGCGCCTTTCCGCTCTGGCTGGCCCCGGAGCAGGTGCGCGTGCTGCCGATCACCGACAAGTACAACGACTACGGCAAGCGCGTCGAGGCCCAGCTCTGCGCCGCCGGCTTCCGCGCGACCGGCGACTACCGGCCCGAGAAGATCGGCCACAAGATCCGCGAGGCCCAGCTCGAAAAAATCCCCTACATGCTCGTCGTCGGCGAGAAGGAGCAGACCGCAGGCACCGTGGCGGTGCGCGACCGCGTGGACGGCGACCAGGGGGCCCTGCCCATCGCCGACGCCATCCAGCGCTTCGCCGACGAGGTGCGCGAGAAGCGCTCGAGGCAGGTGAGCACCGGCACCGCGGCGCTGAGCGACAGCAAGGCGAAGTTCGCGGACTGACGGGGCGCGGCGAGAAGCGCCGCGGCGTCAAAGCGGCAATCTTGGAGTGCGTCCGATTCATCGGCGCTTTCTTTTCCTCTTTTTCGGGGCGCCGCGAACGGAGCAGCCTTCTGGGAGAGGAAAAGGAGAAAAAAGAAAGCGCCGATGAATGCGCCGCACTCCAAGCCCTCCTGGGTCAAGCCGGCTCGCCTTGTCAAAATCGCGCCGCCGAGGCATCATGGGCCAGGGCGAAGGACCGCCCGAGGGCCCCAAAGGGAGGCGACATGCCACGTACCGCGCCGGCGCCATTTGAAACGATCGCGGACGTCCTCGACCGCCTGGGGGGTGTTGCCCCCGAGCGCGTCCGCTTTCAGCCCACCCCCGGGACCGCCACCGAGCGCTACCTGATCCGGCTACAGGGCCGCACCGATCGGCTCTACGAGCTCGTCGAGGGGACGTTGGTGGAAAAGGTCATGGGCTACCCCGAATCTTCGCTGACGATGCACCTAAGCCGCCTCCTCGGCAACTTTATCGACGCCCACAAGCTGGGCAACCTGGCCGGCCCGGACGGAACGATGCGCCTGATGCCGGGGCTTGTTCGCGGCCCCGACATCTCTTTCGTCTCCCGGGACCGATTCCCCAACCGGCAAGCACCTCTCACCCCCATCGCAGGATTTGGCCCCGATCTCGCCGTCGAAGTCCTCAGCCCGAGCAACACCGAAGGCGAGATGCAGCGCAAGTTGAAGGAGTATTTCCTCTCCGGCGCCCGACTCGTGTGGTTTGTCGATCCCCGCAAGCTCACCGTTGAGGTTTTCACCGCGCCCGACCAGTCCGTCCTGTTGACCGAGGACCACTTGCTCGGTGGCGGCGACGTCCTCCCCGGCCTCTCCTTGCCCGTCCGCGAGGTGTTTGTGAACGTGCCGCGCCCGGTGCCGAAACCAGCCCGAGGCAAAGGTCGCAAGCCTGCGAACGGCAAGAGCAAGCCGTGAGCGCCTCGTCCCCACTCCAGCCCCAAGAACAGGTCCACCGCCTGGCACCCGCTAACGTGGCCCGCCCGAGGGCCCCAAAGGGAGGCGACATGCCACGCACCGCGCCGGCGCCATTTGAAACGATCGCGGACCTCCTCGAGCGCCTGGGGGACGTCGCCCCCCACCGCGTCCTCCTCAAGCCCACCCCCGGGACCGCCACCGAGCGCGACCTGGTCCGGCTGCACGGCCGCACGGATCGGCTCTACGAGCTCGTTGAGGGGACGTTGGTGGAGAAAGTGATGGGGCTTCCCGAAGCATTCCTCGCGGGCGACGTCCTTCACTTGCTTGCGTCCTTCGTCTACCAGCACAAGTTAGGGGAGGTCGCCGGCGCCGACGCTAGCTGGCGCTTGATGCCGGGCCTCGTCCGTCTTCCCGACGTGTGCTTCATAAGCCGGGAGCGCCTTCCCAACGGCGAGCGCCCGCGCGAGCAGGTTTCTGGCCCCGCACCCGATCTGGCCGTCGAAGTCCTCAGCCCGAGCAACACCAAGGGCGAGATGAAGCGGAAGTTGAAGGAGTATTTCCTCTCCGGCACCCGACTCGTCTGGTTCGTCAACGTGCGAAAGTTCACCGTCGAGGTCTTCACGGCCCCCGATCAGTCCATCCTCCTCACGGAGAACGACGTGCTCGACGGCGCCGACGTCCTCCCCGGCCTCTCCTTGCCCGTCCGCGAGGTGTTTGCGCGAGTACCGCGCCCCCTGCCGAAACCAGCCCGAGGCAAAGGTCGCAAGCCCGCAAACGGCAAGAGCAAGCCCTGACCTCCGTCACTCCAGCCCCAATAACAGGTCCACCGCCCAGCACCCGCGAACGTGGGGCCCTCCGCCCCGCAGGTGGGCGAGCATTTCCTCCTCGGCACAGCCCGCGTCCTCGAGGGCGTCCGCCAGCACTGGCAAGCGGTCGAACGCGCGCTCGTCGTAGATCGACCGGGCCATGTTCCTCACAGTTCCGCCATCCCACTCCAGCCATCTCGAATCGACCGCGCAGGGGCGGAACGGGCCCCCGAAGACGTCGCGGACGAGCGGCAGGCCGTCCTTCACGTCGAAGTTCGTACACTCGCCGTTGATGAAATAGTGGATCGGGTAAGGCTCCAAAATCGACGACGCCAGCGACTCGCAGCAGTACGATCGGGTGCGGTTCCATGCGGTACTCAACTGCTCCCGCCTCGCCTTGCCGTCGGCGAAGCGCTCCGCCACCTCGACGGCGGCGCGACCGGTCCTCTTTGCCAGTTTGTCCCACACCATCCGGCAACAGCCGCAGGCGAACAGCCGCAACTTGCGCGATGTGGCCCCCTCGCGCAAGTGCTTCAGCAGTTCCACGGCATCGACACAAGCCAGCCACTCGGCCTCGTTCATGGCGCTCTCGTTCTCTCAGCCCGGCCACAGTCGGTCCAGCGGCGCGTCGGGGACGATCCCCTCCTCTCCCGCGCAGGCCTCCGCCCACGCGCGAGGGAGGAAGGCGAAGCTCGGCCCGCTCGCGCCGGGCCCGCCCCAGAGCAACACGTGCCAGGCGTACGCGACCGGCCCCTCGCGCACGGCCGGCGCGCGCAATTCGCCCAGCGCCCTCTGGAGCCCGGCCTCCAGTTCGGCTACCTCCCCGCCCGGCGCGAACTCGAGCCAGAAGCGGGCGCGGCGCCCTGGCCGAATCGCCACCACGAGCGTCAGCGCTTGCCCAGGCCCTTCCGGCACCCCTTCGACGTGGCGCGTGACCGCGGCGCCCATCTCCCCAACGAACGAAGTAAACTCTTGCCGATCGACGACGCGCCGCTGCAACATCGGATCGGGCTGGTAGAGCACGCCTTGCACCAGCTGCACCCGGCCCGGGCCCTTGGCCCCCCCATCCAACCGCAGCTCGACGTTGTGGCACCCCCCCTTCCCCGCCAGCGCGAACGACCGCCCTTCCCGCATCGCTTCGCGCAGGCCTCCCAGCACCTCCGCGCTGCCCCACACGACAAACCCGTCCTCGAACGCTTCCCCGCCCTGCCGGTCCGGCGAGGGGACCACGGCCACGAACCCACCCGTCACGCGCGAGCCAGCGCTGTCGGGTGGGGCGATGGCCTCGGGCCCGCCCTGTCCCGGCCGATAGACCAGACGGGCGTTGGCCTGGCCGTCCGCCGCGGTCAGCAGTGCGAAGGCGGCCTCGGGCGGGAGTGGGGCCAGTAGTTCCCGCAGGTCGGAGAGCGCGCGCCCGTCGATCCGCAAGGCGAGCTTGTCGCTTTGCAGCAAGGCGCGGGCGTGGCGGAAGTGGGCCACGGGCACCTTGCTCAGAAGGCTCTGCTCGAAGTCGGCCAGCGTGAGGACCGAGGGCCGTCCGCGTTCCGACCACGGCGGGCAGGGATAGTGGCGGTGGCGCTGGCCGAGCAGCGCCAGCACCCGGTAGGTGCCGATCCCGGCGACCACCTCCACCTCCTCTGCCGTCAACAGGCTGGCGGACAGCGGAGGCGATGGGTAATTGACCCCCTCCATTTGCTCCGCGGGGAAATAGGCGATCCCGTGCGTTCCCTTCTGGCCGAGGAAGCCCCCCTGCCCCGAGAACTGCGTGAATCCGCCGTCCTGAACGAGCCGCCCCTCCGCGGCCAGACCGAAGACCGTCGTGAAGAGCTCGAACTCATCGGGGACGAGCGAACGGTAGACCGGAGGGCGCCGGCCGCCCCGAGCAACGACGGGCGCCTCGCGCCAGCCCAACAGACGACGCCACCAGGACATGGGACTTGCTCCCACTCACTTCTTTCCGATCATCTTCTCGAACTCGCCCTCGCCGATCACCGGCACGTTCCGCTGCCGCGCCTCGTCGAGCTTGGACCCGGCATCGTCGCCCGCCACCACGAGGTTCACGGCCTTGGTGACGCTGCTCGACGTCTTCCCGCCGAACTGCACGACCAGGGCCTCGATCTCCTTCCTCTTGTACTTCACCAGCGTCCCCGTGACAACGACCGTCTTCCCCGCCAGCAACGCGGGGCCCGCCGGCGCAGCCGGCGCGGTCGGTTTCGTCGCGACCGCCGGCGCAGGGGGCGCCGCCGCGGACAACTTCACCACCAGGGCCTCGAGCTCCTCCTCCGACAGCATCTTGATGCCGAGCTTCTTGGCCTTGTCGGCCTTGCTGCCGGCGTCGGCGCCGACCACGACGTAATCGGTGTTCTTGGAAACGCTGTCGCCCGCCTTGCCGCCCAGCTCGGCGATGCGCGCCGCGATCTCGTGGCGCTTGTACTTAACCAGCGCTCCCGTCACCACGATGGTCAAGCCCGTCAGCGGGCCCACCGTGGCGGCTTTCACGTCCTCGCTCAGCTTCACCCCGGCGGCCCGCAGCTCGGCGACCAGCTTCTCGCCCGCGGGGCAGTGGAAGTAGTTGTAGATGCTCTCGGCGCGCTTCGGCCCGAAGCCCTTCACCTGGGCCAACTCCTCCTTCGACGCCGCCAGGAGCTGCTCGATCGTCGGGTAGGCCTGTGCCAGCAGCGGGCCCATGCTCTCGCCCAGTTGCGGGATGCTCAGCCCCGACAGGAGCCGGCCCAGGCCGCGCCCCTTGCTCGCCTCGATGCCGTCCAGCAGGTTCTGCGCCGACAGGTCGCCCACCCGGTCGAGTGTCCGCAAGTTCTCCTTGGTCAGCTTGTACAGGTCGGCCACGGAGCGCACCAGTTTGCTGCGGATGAGCGCCTCGGCCATCACCTCGCCCAGCCCCTCGACGTCCATGCGCTCGCGCTTGGCGAACGACTCGATCCGCCCCTGTAGCTGCGCCGGGCAGGTCCCCGTCGCCGTGCAGAGGTAGCCGTTCTCGTTCTCGTTCAACTTCGTCGGGGCGCCGCAGACCACGCACTTGCTGGGAAACACGTACGACTTCTCGTCGCCCTTGCGCAGCTCCGGCAGGCAGTGCTCGACGTAGGGGATGATCTCCCCCCGCTTGACGACAACCAGCGTATCGCCGATGCGAATGTCCTTCTGTTGCACCTGGGCCGCGTTGTGAAGCGAGGCGCGCTGCACCGTCGTGCCCCCCAGCCGTACTGGCTCGAGCTGCGCCACCGGCGTTTGCTCGCCGTACTTGCCGACGCTGATCTCGATGCCGAGGAGCTTGGTGATGCCCTGCTCCGCCTCGAACTTGAAGGCCGTCGCCCAGCGCACGTGCTTGCTCGTCGATGCCAGGCGCTGGCGCTGCCCCAGGTCGTCCACCTTCACCACCAGCCCGTCGGCGTCGTAGGGCAGCGCGAAGCGCTTCTCGCCCCAGCCCTCACAATGTGCGATCACCTCGTCAATGGTCTCGAAGGCCTTGACGTCGGGGCTGACCGGAAAGCCGTAGCGCCGCAACAGGTCCAGGCTCTCGGTGTGCGTCTGCACCTCGATGCCTTCGAGGGCCCCCAGCGAATAGGAGAAGAAGCGCAGCCGGCGCTCGGCACAAATCTTGGGGTCGAGGAGCTTGAGCGAGCCCGAGGTCGTGTTGCGCGGGTTCTCGTAGGTCTTCCCTCCCTTGGTCTTGGCCTCCTCGTTGAGGCGCACGAAGTCGGCCTTGGTCATGTAGACCTCGCCCCGGGCCTCGAAGAGCGGAGGCGGCGTGTTGGTCTTCAACCTCAGCGGGACGCCGCGCACCGTCTTGATGTTGTGGGTGACGTCGTCCCCCACGTCGCCCTTGCCGCGCGTCGCCCCCTGTGCGATGCCGCCGTTGACGTAGGTGAGGGACATGGCCACGCCATCGATCTTGGGCTCGACGACGTAGCGGAACGATTCGCCTTCGAGCAACTTGCGAATGCGGGCGTCGAACTCGCGGAGCTCCGCGGCGTTGTAGGTGTTGTCGATGGAGAGCATCGGCACCTTGTGCCGCACCTGCTTGAACGCCGCGATCGGCTCCCCGCCCACGCGCTGCGTGGGGCTGTCGGGCGTGACGAGCTCGGGGTGGGCAGCTTCGAGATCGACCAACTCTTTCAGGAGCCGATCGAACTCGTGGTCGGAGATTTCGGGGGAGTCCTCGACGTAATACTTGTAGTTGTGGTGGTGGAGGAGCCGGCGCAGCTCCTCGATGCGCGCGACGGGCCCGGTGGAGGTTGGTTGGGAAGACTTGCGGCTGGCCATGACACACCGTTGTGGAAGTTAGGGAGAGAGGGTTGGTGGTTTCTCCTGGGGGATTGTGGTCGCCGCGCGCTCCTTTTGCAAGCTCCGCAGGCGGTCCCACACCATGCTGGCGACGGAGAGGGCGATTAAAACCGTCACCTCGGCGAGCAACCACTTCCACCCGTCGGCGCGCAAGGCGTCGCGAAACTCCGAGGGCGGGGGCGGCTCCCCCGCGTCCGCCGCCTTCTGTTCGAGGACGGGGACGATGGCGTAGGCCAGCGCGGTCGCGACGAAAACGAGGCCGGCAAGCAGGAGCAGCAGGTAGAGCGGATTGCGCGGTTCAGGTGCGGACATCGCGGGCCCCTCACAAGAGCAGAGCTCGTTCGGCCGGGGCTCGCGGGCCCGCGGCCGAACGACGGGGACCACTCAACTGCCCGTCACCCACGCCGCATCCACCGGCGCGTACCCGACCAGTTCCGCCGGCTTGAACCACAGCGCGATCTCCGCCTCGGCGTTGGTGGGGCTATCGCTGCCGTGGATCAGGTTGTTCTGCACGCTGATGCCCAAATCGCCGCGGATCGTGCCCGGCGCCGCCTTGGCCCCGTCGGTGGCGCCGATCAAGTTGCGCGCCGCGGCCACGGCCTCGCGCCCTTCGAGCACCAACGCGATCGTCGGGCCCGAGGTCAGGAACGCGAGCAGCGAGTCGTAGAACGGCTTGCCCTTGTGGACCGCGTAATGTTTCTCGGCGAGCGCGCGGTCGGCCTGCACCAACTTGAGCCCGGCCAATCGCAGGCCCTTCTGCTCGAAGCGCTGGAGCACCGCGCCGACGAGGCGACGGTGGATGCAGTCCGGCTTCAGCAAGATCAACGTTTTTTCCATGGCAGGGGCCCTTCTTCCTCTCTCAAATGAGTGAAATTCGCAGCCGGCTCGGGCTTCTCTCTCAAACGACCACGCCTCTTATTTTACAAACCAAGGCGCGGTTGGCGCCGTCGTGCGCCGGCCCCGGCGCGTGGCACGTGCCCTCGCCCCTCGCCGGCGCTCACGTGAAGAAATTGCGCTGCCCCGCACCGGAGAACTTCATCCCCTATTCACTCGCCTTCTCCTGACGGCGCCGGTAACGGTAGAAGGGTGTGAGATGTTTTTCATTCTCATCCGAAGGCCTCCCCAGAGGAGAACCACTGATGAAACGCAAGGGCTTCACGCTGATCGAGTTGCTGGTGGTGATCGCCATCATCGCCATCCTCATCGGCCTGCTCCTCCCGGCCGTCCAGAAGGTGCGCTCGGCCGCGGCCCGCATCCAGTGCGCCAACAACCTCAAGCAGCTCGGCCTCGCCGCCTTCAACTACGAGGGCACCTACCAGCGCTTCCCGTCCGGCGTCAATCTGCCGTTCACGGCCGCCGTCGCCGGCGGGCAGAGCGCCGGCCCCGTGATCCCCGGCACGTATCTGCCTCTGTTCGGGGCGCTGCTCCCCTACGTCGAGCAGGACAACCTCTACAAGCAGATGAACTTCACCACCAGCCAGTACGGCAACACCCTTGGCGCCGGCTCGCCGGGCGCCACGGTCGTCAAGACCTACTTCTGCCCGGCAGACGTTGCCCCGAACCAGACGACTTACACCACCGGCGGCAAGACCTACTATTTCGGCGCCAATAGCTACGGCGGCAACCCCGGCGTCTATGGCTTCTACACCAGTTCGATGGACCAGACCGGCATCTTCTACATCAACAGCTCCGTCACCATCGCGGGCATCACCGACGGCACCAGCAACACCCTGATGTTCGGCGAGCGCAATCGCCTCGATCCCACCTACGACCGCATCTACGGTGGGGGCGTTGCGGGCGCCTTCGGGCAGCGCAGCGGTTGGGCCTGGGCCAACACCCTGCCGGGCTTCGATTATCTCTTCGGCGCCGTCCAGCCGATCAACTGGGTCATGCCCGTCGGCCTGACCTCCGACCCCGGCTTCGTCTACGAGGACCTGCGCTTCTCGGTCTACGGTTCCGGCCACACCAGCGGGGCCAACTTCTGCTTCGCCGATGGCTCCGTCAAGTTTCTGACCAACAGCGTGCCGGTCGTCGTCCTCCAACAACTCTCGACCCGCGCCGGCGGCGAGACCGTCGATTCCAGCCAGTACTGAAATTGCCCTCGATCCGCCGCGGGCCGCCCTCAACAGCAGCTCGCGGCGGAGGGCCGAGGGCCGGTCCTTCCGCCGATCTCTTCTTCCATCCCTGTTGGGGCCAATCCCATGATCGCATGTTTCCCCCGCGCGCTCGGCCTGGCCTTCTTGCTCGCTGCGGGCTGCGGCGCGAAGCCCGTCGCCTGCAACGACCGCGTCGAGGGGACCGTCACCCTGGACGGCGCCCCGGTCGCCGGCGTGCGCGTGGAGTTCATCCCCGAAGGCTCGCGCGACGCGCGGGCGCCGACGTCCAGCGCCGTGACCAACGACAAAGGAGAGTTTCGGCTCGCGTACGGCAACAACAAATCCGGGGCCGCCCTCGGCAAGCACCGCGTCGTCGTCATCCAGGGCCGCGGGGGCGCCGCGGGAGATGACCGCGAAGGGGGCGATCCGGGGCCGGCGCCGAACGTCGCGCTCCCCCGCGCCTACGCCATCGCGGCCCAGACGCCGCTCCTGCTGGAGGTGACGGGCGACAAGCACACGTACGAAGTGCCGCTGACCAGCGCTGGCAGATGACGGGGGTTGGGCAGCGGGCCGTTGGTTTGCCTGTGTCAGCGCGTCGCCACGGCGATGCGTTCGAGGAAAGCGGCGTTAGAAGGGTACTCGCCCAGCTTCTTGACGAGCATCTCCATCGCGGGGATCGGCTGCATCCCGGCCAGGGTGCGCCGCAGCATCGTCACCCGCTGCAGCACCTCGGGCGGCAGCAGCCGTTCCTCCTTGCGCGTGCCCGACTGCGCGATGTCGATGGCGGGGTAGACGCGGCGCTCGGCCAGCTTTCGGTCGAGCACCAGCTCCATGTTGCCGGTGCCCTTGAACTCCTGAAAGATGATCTCGTCCATCCGGCTGCCCGTGTCGATCAGCGCCGTCCCCATGACGGTCAGCGAGCCCCCCTCCTCGAAAACGCGGGCGCTGCCGAAGAGGCGCTTGGGCACTTCCATGGCGCGCACGTCGATCCCGCCGCTCATCGTCCGGCCGCTGTTGGTGACGTTCTTGTTGTACGCTCGGGCCAGCCGCGTCAGGCTGTCCAGCAGGACGAACACTTGCCGGCCCTGCTCCGCCAGTCGCTTGGCGCGCTCCATCACCAGCTCGGCCGTTCGCGCGTGGCTGGTCGAGTCCCGATCCGAGCTGCTGGCGATCACCTCGCCCCGTACCGTGCGCGTGATGTCGGTGACTTCCTCGGGCCGCTCGTCGATCAGCAGCACCATCAGGTCCATCTCGGGGTGGTTGACTGAAACCGCATGGGCGATGTGCTGTAACAGCACCGTCTTGCCGGTGCGCGGCGGGGCGACGATCAGCCCTCGCTGCCCCTTCCCGATCGGCGTGAGCAGGTCCATCACGCGGGTCGTCAGCGGTTGCTGGCCGGTCTCCAGAAGGATGGCCTGGTGGGGGTCGATCGGGGTGAGGTCGTCGAAGTTGCGGCGGGCGAACTGCTCGGGCGGCTTGCCCTCGATCTCCTCGACGCGCGCCAGGCGCGGGCCGCTCCCTTTGCGGGCCGGCTCCACGGGGCCGCTCAGCAGCAGCCCCTCGCGCAGCCCGAATTTCTGGATCAGGGGCGCGGGCACGTAGGCGTCGGCCTGCTGGGCCGCGTAACTGCGGACGCGGTTGCGCAGGAAGCCGAAGCCCCTGGGATGGAGCTCCAGGACGCCCTGGGCGGATTGGTCTTCAAGAGACATGTGGTTCCTCGGAGAGGGCACCGCCCCGCAGGGGGCTGCGGCGAAGGGCGTCAGCCGTTCGCCGCTGGGGCGAAGGTGCGTCATACCTTGCGGTGTGGGGTATCGACTTCGGCGGTGCCGTCGGGCAGGGGCACGAGCTGATAGTCGGCGAACAGGTTGGGGGCCTCGACTTTCATCACTTCCAAAACCTTGAGGGCCAGCTTGCGGACCTCGACCTCGGCGTGGCGACTGGCCCGCATTTCGATGAAGTGCCGCAGCGCCCGGGCGTTGGCCGTCACGAAGATCTTCGTCTCCGTCGCATTGGGAAGAACGCTGCGCGCCGCCTGGCGGGCCAGCTTGCGGCGCTGCGTGCGGTCCGGCTCGTCCTTGAAGTGGGCGGTCAACTTCTCGACCAGGCCCACGTAGGCGCGATGCACTTGCCCGACCGCTTCCAACCAGAGGGCGTGCATCTCGGGGTCGCCGGCGATGACGTCGGGCTCGACGTATTCCGCGACCGACTCGTCCACGTAGCGTTGACTCAGTTGCGAGTAGCCCATCCCGGCCCTGTGACGAATCAATTCGTGGGTGAGAGAGCGGCTGACTCCGGTGAACACGAAGCTCCACACCGCGTGTTCGAGGACGGAGCCGTGGCCCACCTCGAGGATGTGGTCGAGATAGGCCTTGTTGCCCCCCGGCCGGGGCCGCGCGAAGCTCATGTAGCACAAACGGCCGGCGATCTCGGCCAGGTGCTCGCCGGCGACTTCCGTGTCCGTCTGCCAGCTCACGCCGTGGTCGGTGAGGAAACGATCCACCTCGGAGGGGCACGTGGTCTGCCGCCCGACCACGTACACGGTCGGCTCGCGCAGCACCCGAATGTCTGGTGGGGGATCGACAGCGTCCACGAGGCTCACGGGAGATTGTAGCATCGCCGGGATTCCTTTCCCAACGGATTGTGAAAGAATCGTTTGGTCGGCCGCGGAAGCCGTTCCGGGACCGGGGGGAGAATCGTCCTCGAGCAAGCGGATGCGAGGGGCTCGCGAGGAGCGTGGCTGGCCTGCCGAGAAGGAAAACGCCCAAGGATGGGCGCGCTTTATCATACCGGCGCGCCGACGCCTGTCAACCACGACCTTCGCGTTCGCGCCCCTCGCGAGCGGCGGGCCTCCTTCCCGTCGTCCGCATCGGCTTGCTTCGCGACGCGCCCGGAGTAGGAAAGATGGGAGAGGTGCTTCTCTTCCGCGGACGGCATTGTCCTTCGTTCCGAGAGGGCGTTCGGCATGTTCCTTTCCGGTTGGGCCCTGGGTGGGCTGTTGCTGGTCCCGGCCGCGCCGGCCCCCTTCGCCGATGCCCGGCTCGAGTGGAAGTTCGAGAAGGGCAAACCGTTCTACCAGAAGATCGTCACGGAGACCGACCAGCAGATGAAGGTGGGCGGGGCCACGACGACGCAGAAGCAGAAGCAGACGTTCGTCCTGAAGTGGGCCCCGGTCCGGCGACAGCCCGACCGAAGCTTGGTCATCAAGCAGACGATCGAGGCCCTTACCCTCGACGTCGACGTCGGCGGCTCGAAGATCAGTTACGACTCCGCCAAGCCAGGCGAGGGCCAACTCGCCGCCGTCTTCAAGGGCTTCGTCGGCGCCGAGCTCACGCTGACGATCAGTCCTCAGATGAGAGTGACGAAGGTCGTCGGCCGGGAGGAGCTTGTCCGGAAACTGGGGGACGGAAATCCGGCGATGAAGCCGCTGCTCGAACAGCTGCTGAGCGAGGGTGCTTGCAAAGAGATGATCGGCCCGCTCCTGACGGCGGTCCCCAACCGGGCGGTCCGCCGAGGCGAGCGCTGGCGCCGGCAGAGCCTCCTGCCGCTCGGCCCGATGGGCGACTTCGACACGCAACTCGACTGCACCTACGAGGGCCCCGCCCAGGGGCTCCAGAAGGTGGTGGTGAAGAGCAAGCTGACCCACCGGCCCCCGAAGCGCAAAGCAGCCGTCGGGCTGCCGTTCAAGATCAAGAGCAGCGACCTGAAGAGCGCGGGCGCGGCGGGCTTCGTGCTCTTCAATCCCGCGAAAGGCCGGGTCGAAAGGGCCGAGATGAAGACGTCGTTGACGGGCAAGTTTACCATCGAGATTGGCGGCAGCGAGTCCGAGATCGAGCTGAGCCAGGCCCAGACGACGACGTTGACCATCACGGGCTCGCGCCCGGGGCCCGACAAGAAATGAGGGGCATGCGGGTGCCGCTCGACTCGCGGCAGCTACCTCAGCGCGTGCTCGTCAGTGCCGGCGCCTCGACCGGCGCCAGGGCGGTCTGGCGCACCGCCACCACGCCGGTGATGCCCCCGAGAACGAGAACGGTCGTCACGAACGCCCATTCCATGCCCAGCGAGCCGCGCTCGTCGTGCCAGAACCGCCGCAAGATGTTGTGCATCGCACTCTCCCTCTTGCCTTGCCACGCTGCTTCACGGAAGAGAGACATTGCACGTCCGATGCCGAAGCCGTCCCGTTCGATCCAGGCGCGGCGCAACCAACTTTGCGACAAGAGGTTAGGTGTCTATCAGCTCGGGCCGCCGCGCAGCGCTGGTCCGGGGGAGCGCTAACGCCAGGATACTTCGCACGTAAACGCTCGTTAGCGGGCGGAGCGATCAGGTGACGGCGCGCGCGATCTGCTCGCGGAGGTAGCGATGGGCGGAGGTGCGGCCCTTGGCAAGTTGGCGGGCCTCGCCGAGGTTCAGGTGAGCGTCGGGAAAGGGCAAGCGGGCGAGAACGTCGTCGAGGGGCCCGAGAAGCCCGTAGCGCCCTTCCGCGAGCGCCACGAGGATGCCGGCGGCGCGCAGCGCCTCCAGGTCGCGGTAGAAGCCTCGCACGTCGAGGCGGAGGTGGCGCGTGAGCTGTTCGCGGGTCTTGGCCCCTGTGGCGAGATAGCGCACCAGCCGATACAGGCGCGAGAAGCGCTCCGCCGTGATGGAACTGCGCGCTTCCGCCACGACAGGCGCCGGCTTCGCGGGCTGGGGTCGGGGAGTGCGTTTCTTGGCCATGCCGTCCTCGTGTCCAACCGGGCCCTGGAGGGCGCGAGCGCGACCAGTTCGAGATCGTGGAGCACGCGGTTGGGCGAACAGGACGGGATCGACCGGAGGTCGCTTGCGGGCAAACGCGCAGAGATACCACGCATGGTAGGGGCCCGGTGAGCCGAAAGCAACCGTCCCTCCCCTTCCCCCGCCGCTATACCAGAGGGCAAGGTTCGCGGCGCGGCCGCGCCCCGTCTTCTCGTTCTTCCGCGAGGGCCCCTTGTGACGCCGCTCGACTATCTTTTCATCGCTCCCCACCCCGACGACGCCGAGCTCGGCGCCGGCGGGTCCATTTCTCTGCTGCTTTCGCAAGGTCATCGCGTCGGCGTCCTCGACCTCACGGATGGGGAGCCGACGCCCCACGGCAGCCCCGAGCTTCGCAAGGCCGAGACCGACGCAGCCAGTGCCGTGCTCGGGCTGACGTGGCGCGGCAACCTCGGGCTGACCAACCGAAGGCTGGAGGCCGACCTCGAGGCGCGCGCCCGGCTGGCCGGCGCCCTGCGCCAGCTTCGGCCACGCTGCCTCTTCGCCCCCTACTGGGAAGACTCTCATCCCGACCACGTCGCCGCCAGCGCCCTTGTCGATGCCGCCCGCTTCTGGGCCAAGCTCACCAAGAGCGACCTCCCCGGCGAGCCCTGTTACCCTCAGAAGGTCTTCTACTACTTCGCCATCCACCTCCGCATCCACCCGCGGCCGTCGTTCGTCCTCGACGTTTCGGCGCACCTCGAAACGAAGATGCGCGCCCTGGAGTGTTACCGCTCCCAGCTCATCGCGGGCCGCCCGCTCACGCCGCCCACCCTGCTCGACGACGTGCGCGATCGGGCCCGCTACTGGGGCTGGGCCATCGGGGCCCGCTACGGGGAGGCGTTCGTCTCGCGCGAAGAGGTGGGCCTGCGCGGGCTGGGCGAGATGATCTGACCAGCTATCCGAGAAGCGGTGGTGTGGGAGGGCGAGGCTTCCGCCGAGCCTGCGGAAGAATTTGAACAGAAGGCAACGAAGGCAACGAAGGCAACGAAGAAAGAAGAGGGAAGGAAGAAGCGGAGAAGATAGGGCGGCCTTTCTCCTCCCGCCCCTTGCGCTCGCGACGTGCAGCGTGGGCACGGGCCCCTTCCTCCTCTACTTTCTTCGTTGCCTTCGTTGCCTTCGTTGCCTTCTGTTCAAATTCTTCTGTGCCCGCGCCCGGATCGTCAAGCGACCGGCCGGGACTTCTCCCTCCCGTTCCCGGATAGGCCCTGCGCGTGCCCCTCCTGGCAAACTGGCGCGTCTGGGGCGCCGACAGGGGGCCCCCGGGGCGGCTGCGCGGGAAGTGCCGACAACTTCTGTTGCTCCGCCCCCCCTCGCCTGGCCGATATCTCCTCTTGCGTGTATCGGCGCCCGAGCAAACAGGAGGTGTGGGATGGGGCCCGAGTTGAACGTGCTGGCGCTGATCAAGGGCGACGAGCGCTACGTCTACGTCTACGACGACGACAGCCGCGCGGCCCTGCTCGCCGCGTTTCAGGACCAGGCCGCCGACGGCCAGTTGAGCTTGAACTTCTTCGACGCCACCGTGCTGGCGCAAAAGGCCCACGAGCAAGCGGAGGGCTGCCCCGCCCACGCCTCGGCCCCACGATTTTGACCACCCGCCACCCGTTTCGCCGCGGTCCGCCGCGGCAAGCGCGACGAGCCTCCCATGCAAGAAGCCCTCGCCGAGTTCCTGCGCCACCTGGGCCTCGAGAAGAACGCCTCGGCCCACACGGTGAAGTCCTACCGCGAGGACCTCACCCAGGCGCTAACGTTTTTTCGCGAGAAGCTGGGCGGGGCCCCCCGCCCGGCCCAGTTGACCTCCCGCCTGCTGCGAGCGCACGTGGCGTGGCTGAGCGAACAAGGCTATGCCAAGAGCACCATCGCACGCCACCTGGCCGCCCTCCGTTCGTGGTGCCGCTTCCTGTGCCGGCAGGGGACGTTGGCGTCCAGCCCGGCCGTGGGCCTGCGCGGGCCGCGGCCCGACAAGAACCTCCCCCACTTTCTCAGCCGCGAGGACGTGGCGCGCTTGCTCGAAGCCCCCCCCGGCGACAACCCGCTCGGGCGGCGCGACCGGGCCCTGCTCGAAACGCTCTACTCCGCCGGGCTGCGCGTCGGCGAGCTCACCGGGCTCGACGTCGTGGACGTGGACCTCGACGAGGGCCTGGCCACGGTGCGCGGCAAGGGGAAGCGCGAACGGCTGGCCCTGCTCGGCCCGCCGGCAACGGCCGCGGTGGGGCTCTGGCTGCCGGATCGCGGGGCACTTGCCGGGGCTCGCGCCGCGTCCCAGCCGGCGCTTTTCTTGAACAAGAACGGCACCCGGCTGACCTCGCGGAGCGTGGGTCGGCTCCTGGAGAAGTACCTCGCCCAGGCGGGGCTCGACCCGCGCACCAGCCCCCACACGCTTCGCCACAGCTTTGCCACCCACTTGCTCGACGCCGGGGCCGACGTCCGGAGCGTGCAGGAGTTGCTCGGGCACCGCAGCCTGGGGACCACGCAGATTTACACGCACGTGAGCACCCAACGACTGCGCGACAGCTATCACAAGGCCCACCCCCGGGCCTGACTCGGGCCCGCGCCGCGGGCGGAACGAACGCAGCACGGAGCTGAAGGCATGAAGATCCGCACGCTCACTCGAAGTGTGGCCCCCGGCTGCGTCGTGCTGGCCCTCCTCGTCGGCGTCGCTCGGGCCGACGAGCCCGCCGTGGCCTGGCGCACCGACTACAACAAGGCCCGGCTCGAGGCCAGCGCCAAGGGCCGGCCCCTGCTGATCGACATCGGCACCGAGTCGTGTTTCTGGTGCAAGCAGCTCGACGCCCGCACCTTCAACAACCCCGCCATCGTTGCCCTGCTCAACGAGCGCTTCGTCCCGCTCAAGGTGGACGCCGACCGAGCGCCGCAGCTCGCTCAGGCGCTGCGAATCCAGAGCTATCCGACCCTGGTGTTCGGCAGCCCCGACGGCAAGATCGTCGATTACCAGGAAGGCTTCCTCGAGCCGCCCGCGCTCAAGGAGAAGCTGATCAAAGTGCTGACGGCCGTGGCCGCCCCCGACTGGATGGTGCGCGACTTCGCCGACGCGGGCAAGGCGGTCACCGCGGCCAACTACGCGCGGGCCCTGTCGCTGCTCAAGGGCATCGTCGAGGACGGCAAGGACCGCCCGATCCAGGGGCGGGCGCGGAAGATGATCGAGGAGCTGGAGAAGCAGGCCCGGGAGCGCTGGGGCCGCGCCAAGGAGCTCGCCGACAAGGGCAAGGACCGCGAGGCGCTGGAGGCGCTCAACGAGCTCGCCAGGGCCTACCCCGGCACCCAGGCCTCGCACGAGGGCAAGCGCCTGCACGCCACGCTCACCAGCAAGGGCGACAGCGGGGCCTCGCAGCGCGGCAAGCAAGCGCGCGACCTGCTGGCGCAGGCGCGGGCGGACTATCGCGCCCAACAATTCCTGTGCTGCCTCGACCGCTGCGAGGAGCTGGCCAACCAGTACGCCGACCTGCCCGAGGCGGCCCGGGCGCGAGAACTGGCCGCCGAGATCAAGGACAACCCCGAGTGGACGAAGAAGGCGGCCGACCAGCTCGCCGACCGGCTGAGCGTGCTGTACCTGGCGCTGGCCGACGGCTGGCTCAAGAAGGGCCAGCCGCAGCAGGCGATGTTCTACCTGGAACGGATCGTGGTCGCGTTCCCGACGTCGCGCTTCGCGGAGACGGCGCGGGCCCGGCTGGCGCAGCTGCGCGGGGCGCCGGCGCGACCGGCGGCGAAGAAGGAAGGGGGCTCGTAGGGCCCGCGAGCCGAGCGGCGCCCGCCCGACACTTGCCTCATCCCTCAGCAGGGGCCACGGGCTGGGCGCTGCGGGCCCCGCTCGACTCGCCGCACCTACACCGACGTGATTCGCGCCAGCGCCGCTGCGTGCAGCACGCCATTGCTCGCCAGCAACCCCACCCGCTGCCACGCCCCCTCCGACCCGTACCGGATCGCCTGTCCCTTTAGCCCTGTCACCGTCCCGCCCGCTTCCTCGACGAGAACGTGCCCCGCCGCAATGTCCCAGTCGTGGAAGTTGGCGTAGTGGTTCACGTAGAGGTCGGCGTCTCCGCGCGCCACCCGCGCCAGCTTCACTCCCGCCGAATGCGTCTGCACGATGCGCGCCGGGGCCAGCGCCAGCACTTGCTGCGAGGGAGTGCGCGATCGGCTCTGCACCAGCGTCGCCGAGGCCAGGTCGGCCGTCGTCGTCACCCGCGCAAGCTCGACGGCCCCTTCGCCGTCGCGCTTCCAGCAGCCCCCGCCGCGAACGGCGTAGGTCAACAGCCCCGGCACCGGCTCCAGCACCACGCCGACGACGATCTCTCCCTCGGCCGCGAAGGCGATCATCACCGAGAACTCGCCGTTTTTCTGTGCGAAACCGCGCGTGCCGTCGATCGGATCGACGATCCACAGCCGGGGGCCCCCGTGGGCAACCTCCGCGAGCGTTGCCGTGCGCTCCTCGGCGCACAGGGCGTCCGCGGGGAAGTGCCGGCGGACGTGCTGGAGGATGATCTCCTGGGCCTCCCGGTCGGCCGCCGTGGTGATGTCCACCCGCGCGTCGGGGATCGCCTCGAAGGCCGCGTAGGCGTCGAGGACGGCGCGTCCCGCAGCCGTCGCTGCCTCGAGGGCAACGGTTAACTCCGGCTCAAATGGCATGGTTTCCCCTCCTGTCAACGCCTTGGCCTATCGTATCCCGGCGTGCTCGTTCCCGTAGCCGAACGCGGAAAAAGCATGCGAGAGTTTTCAGAGCGATCCATCGACGTGAGGAATACGATCGGCGCGTGGCGGTAACGCATGGCCTTCATCCTCTCAAGGGGAGGCCTGTTCCTTCTCGACGTCGGCCTGGTTTGTGCCGTTGACGGGCCGCTCTGCCGCCGGCGCTGGAAGGACGTGCTCTCGGGGAGGCGCCGCGGGTTGATGGTCGCCACAGGGGGGCGCCGGGGGCCCCACCACGCCGACGAGCTCCACGCCGATGCACGGCAGCGCCGGATGGCCCTGCCCCGCCTCGTCCTTCCCCCAGCTCTCGGCGAGCTGCTCCCAGCTCAACGGCGTCCGCGCGAACACGAGCCGCTCGATCGCCAGGCCAGGCAGCGACGCCGCACGTTCCTCGTCGGCCCGCGCGCGGGGCCGGTCCCACGGGCTCAGCGCGAGCGGCGGGCCCTCGGCCGGGTACAGCACCAGGCCCCTGGCATCGATCTCGAAAGACGTCACCGAGGGAGGCAGGTTGGCGCGCACCTGCTCCTGGACCAGGTCGATCCCCGCGAGTTTGTACAGGGCGGCGAGCGCTGCGGTGAAGGCCCGCAACTGGTCGGCGGTGAGCCGGCAAAGCCAGCCGAGGTCGTCCAGCCCGGCCACCAGCCAGCCGTCGCGCAGCTGCAATTCGACCTCGACCTCGGAAGCGGGGTAGGCGCTGTGCCGCAGCGTGAAGCGGATGCGGTTGATGGTCAGGTGGACCTGCCCGACCTCGATGGCCTGGCCCTGCCAGCTTCGGCTCTGGCCCACCAGGGCGATCAGCTCGCGCGTGACGAAGACGGTCATGGCCCGCGCCACCTCTTCGAGCTGTTCGCGGTAATACCGGGCGGGGTGCCAGTTGCGCGTCTTGTAGGCGTGCCTCTCCGCCTCGCGCAGCTTGGCGTAGAGGCGCGGGATCGTCCCGGAGTGGAAGCCGGGCTGCAAGAGGCCGCGCACCGTCTCGCCGTGCGCGCCGACCATGACGGGCGCCAGCGCCTTGCCGCGGTTGGAGCGGTACAGGCTCCAGTTCTCTTTCATCTCCCACACCAAAAACCCAAAGACGTCGGGCAGCCAGAAGAACACGCCGAACAGAATGAACGCCTTGGCCAGGTACGCCCCCATGAGGGGGGCGAGCGGCTCGGCCAGTTGCTCCTGGAGCGCCACGTTGGAGTAGGTGTAGGGGTAGACGATCTTGGCCGCGATCGAGGAAATGGGGAACTTCAGCGGGTTGATCCCCGGCTCGATCAGCACCACCATGTAGAACCGGCCCACGTAGGAGATGGGGAACCACAGCACGCTCAGGATGGTCCGCACGACCAGCGACGTTCGGCTGTCCCCGCCCCGGAAGCGCAGCCATTCGTCCACGGTGAAGAGCAGATACTCGAGCATGTCGAGGACGAACTTGAACACCTGGATGATGGCGTGGACGAGGTTCTGGAGCAGGCCTGCGCGCAGCAGGACCTGAAAGCGCGAGAGCCCGTCGCTGACCGCCTCGCTGGCGGCCCGGCTGACGCGCAGGTTGATGACGAGCAGCGCCACCCCGAACGAGAGGACCAGGACCGGGAAGGAGGCGAAGGGGTCGGGGCGCAGCAGCACGAGAATGGAGACGACGAAGGCCGGCTTGACGAGATACCAGTAGACGAGCTGAAAGGCCCCACTCGTCACGAAGTGCTTGACCCAGCCAACGGGCATCGCGCGGCGCGGCCAGTCGAAGAAGACCGTGCGCAGGCCGCGGAACACGGCCAGGGCCCCCGCCTTGCAGCGCTGGCGGAAGGCGCGCGAATGCAGGAGGGCGAGCAGGAAGATGCCGACGCCGAAAACCAGGACGTAGTGCCAGGCCCAGCGCGGGCCGAGGTAGGCCTCGACGACGTCGGGCGCTTCGGTGGGCGGGGCGCCTTCGGGGTGGTAGAGCGGGCCCTGGAGCAAGAGCACGAACGACTCGAGCAACGGGTAGCGCTCGGGGGCGACGAACAGCTTGACGAGGGCCCCGAGGACGTAGAGAAGGAGAAGGGCCCCGCCGAAGGGCAGCGTGACGAAGCGGGTGACGAACCGGCCGAGGGCCGTGCCAAACTTGAGCGAGGTGAAGCGCTCCAGCCAGCGGACGTAGAACTCGCTGGGCCGGTAAACGCCGTCGAGCAGCGCCGCCAGGCGCCGGTCGAGGAGCACGAGCGGGTCGCCGCGGAGAAAGTCTTCGGGGCCCGTCAGGTCGGGGAACTTCAACTGGTTGCGCGAGATGGCGTCGCGCAGGTCGGAGAAGGTGAGGAAGCCGTAGTTGATGATGCGGTCGAGCAACTCCGCGACGATCTTCTCGAACGCCACGCGCTCCAGCGCGTTGCGCGGCTGGAGCCCGACGTCCTGCATCGCCTGGATCAGCACGGGGCCAAACTTCGTGCGCATCCCCTCCTCGCTGGCGCGCAGGGCCGTCTGGAGGAGCCGGTGGAGGTGGGCGCGATCGGAGTCGGACAGGCGCACTCCCCCAAGCCGGCTGACGGCGTTGCGGAGGTGCTTGGTGATGCGCACCATGCGCTGGCTCGGCAGAGGCCGTTTGATCGGGCGGCGAAAGCCGGAAACCAGCCATTCGACCACGTCGAGGGTGTGGACCTCGCGCTCGGCATCGATGCAAACTTCTTGCAGGTCGAAGAGCAAGCGTGCCTCGATGGGGTGCGAGCCCTGGTCGGCCTTGTCGAGGAGGAGGGTGAGGTAGCTCGACCACTCCTCCGCCTCGGTGGGGGTGAGCTCCAGGGCCTCCTTGAGCCGCCCCGTGAGGGCTTGCACGTCCTGCTGGGCCTGGAGCCGCGTGGGGCCCGTCTGGGCGGCGGGGGCGATGCGGGCCGCCCGGGTGCGCAGGATCGCGGCGCGGACGAGGTTGCCGTTGAGCGCCCCCCGCTGGGCGGCGCGCACCAGGCCCCAGTAGGCCTCGTCGGACTCGTCGGAGCGCGTGTCGCGGCGCAGCTCGGGGTCCGGCGCCCCCTGGAGGCGCGTCCGGGCGAACAGCGCGGGCGCATCGACGTCGCGCCCCAGCAGTTGCTCGACGCGCTTGTAGTCGCGGATGCCGGGGAAGACGTTTGGCAGCAGGTTGGAGGCGAAGTAGGTCAATTCCAGGAAGACCGCCGCGAACTCGACGTAGGTGGTGCGGTCGTCGGCGTTGGGCGCCAGGTTGCGGTCCTGCTCGAGGACAACGCGAATTTCCTCGAACTCCGTCCGGCCGATCTGCTCGATGCGCTCGCGCAGCGCTTCGGGCGAGAGCGGGCCTCCGGGACGGTAGGGGCCGAGGGCGAAGTCGATCTCGCAGTGAAAGAGGGCCCGCCAGTATTTCAGGAGCAGGACCTGGCGCTCGGGCCCGCTGAGCTCCTCGGCCGCGGGGCGCGCGAGCAGGATGACCGTGCTGGGCAGAAGCTGGGAGGGGTCGATTTCGAGGTCGGCCTGCTCGGCGTGGCGAAAGAGCGTCTGGCGATCGACGACGTAGCTCTTCGGGTGGGGGATGTTCCAGTAGAGCGTCGGCAGGTCGCACGCCTCGCGGATCACGCGCTCGAGGATGCGCGGCGACACCAGCACCGCCGCCGGGTCCGCGGCCCGCAACAACTTTTGCAGATCGGCGACTTTCATCGTTCCCCCTTCGGGGAGCCCGTAGTCCGTAGTGCTTCGTGCTTAGCAAAGACAGAAGCCAGCGTGAGCCCTCTTTGCTAAGCACTACGAACTAAGAACTACGGGCTACTGGCGAATGCGATACAGCTGACTTGCGGTACGGAGGAACAGGGCCCCGTCGGCGGCGGCGTAGGAGGCGAGGGTGCGTTCGCCCATTTCGTTGCGGGCCAGGCGCTCGAAGGTCTTGCCGGCCTTGACGACCACGCCGATGCCGTCCTCGGCCTGGAAGTAGATGCGGCCGTCGGCGTGAATGGGTGAGGCGGAGAAGGCGTTGCCGACCCGGCCCTGCCAGTGCTGCTTGCCGGTGCGCGCGTCGAGACAGCGCGCGACGCCGTTGTCGGCCACCAGGTAGAGCTCGTCGCCCACCAGCAGCGGCGAGGGCGTGTGGGGAGCGCCGGCCGGCAGGCGCCACTTCACGTGCGTGGCCGTCACGTCGCCCTTGCCGTCGGGGCTGATCGCCAAGAGGCTGGGGGAGTTGTAGCCGGTGCTGAGGAACACCAATCCGTGCCCGAATACCGGGCGCGGGATCACCGAATACCCCGTGTACGCCACCCGCCACAGCTCTGTTCCGTCGGCGGGGTCGTAGGCCCCGACCATGCTGCTGCCGGGGCTGACGATCTGCTTCTTCCCGTTGACCGCGATCACGAGAGGAGTGCTGAACGAGAACGACCGGCCGGCCCGGCCCGAGCGGGCCTTGCGCCAGCGCTCCTTGCCCGTGCCGGCGTCGAGGGCGACGAGGAAGCGCTCCTCTCCGCCGTCGCAACTGAAGACGAGGAGCCCGTCCACCAGGACGGGCGACCCGCCATTGCCGTGGACGGGGCTGTACTTGATCGCTTTCTTCCAGATCGCCTTCCCGTCGAGGTCGAGGCAAGCGGTGCCCTGATGGCCGAAGTGAACGTAGAGCCTGCCGTTGGCCACGATGGGCGTCGGGCTGGCGTGACTGTTCTTGCGGTGGATGGCCGGGGCCGTCGCGCCATCCTCGCGAAAGACTTCCTGGCTCCACAGTTGTTTCCCGCTCGTGGCGTCGAGGCAGATGGCCCGCAAGGAGTAATCTTTTCCGACGCGAACGGCACTCGTCAGATAGATGCGGCCCGCGTGGATCACGGGCGAGGACCAGCCGGAGCCGGGGATCGGTTGTTTCCAGGCCACGTTCTTGGCGGGGCCCCACTCCAGCGGCAACGGGCCCTTGACGAGCCCTTGCCCGGTGGGCCCGCGGAACTCGGGCCAGTCTTCTCCCTCGGCAACGCCCGCGCACAGGCAGGCCAGCACGACGGCGCCCAGAGATCGGTTCATCCTTCGGCCCTCATCCTTTGGTCGTCCAGTTCACGGGTTGCGGCTGGACGTCGGCGGCGGGGCGCCCGCCCGCGTCCTTGCGGCCACTGCCTGCCAGCCGGCTGATGGCGCGCACGGTCATGTCGTGGTCGCAAACAATCTGACAGCTCAGGCGCACTCCCGTCAGGGCGCGCGCGGCCAGCACGGCCTTCTCCGCCGCCGTCATCGTCTCGGGCTCCCCCGCCACGAACTCGACGCGGCACGTGGTGCAGCGCGCGTTGCCGCCGCAGGCGTGCAACTGATCGACCTTCGCGTCGTCGGTCAACGCCAGCACCAGGCGCTTGCCGCCCGGGACGTCGAATTCTCCGACCCCTTCCACCGTCAACTTCGGCATCGCTTCTCCCCTTCCACCTTGCGCACAGGCAAACCAAGCATAAGCTTACTGCCCCGGAGCGGGCAAGGCAAAGGGATGGGCCTTCAAAGCTCGGAGAGAGGCGCACCAGCGCGATACCGGCCCGGGCAGTTCCCTCGGCAGGCAGCGATTGCCCCGCCCCGCGACTACGTGCTAGGCTGAGGCCGACTGAAACGAGGCCAGGGAGGGGACCGGAGATGCTTGCGACAGTGGCGGCCGCGCCCCCGGCGGCGATCGTCTACCCCGAAAGCGACGGGAAGCCGATGGCGGACAACACGAAACAGGCGCGGTGGATGATGGTCCTCCACGGCAACCTGGAGGTATTGCTCCGGGAGGCGGTGGCGTTCGTCGCGGTGAACCTGATGTGGTACGCCACCGAGAACGAGCCCTCGGTGTGCGCCGCCCCGGACGTGTTCGTGGCGCTCGGCAGGCCCGCAGGCGACCGGAAATCGTACAAGCAGTGGGAGGAGGGGGACGTCGCGCCCCAAGTGGTGTTCGAGGTGCTGTCGCCGGGCAACACGCCCGAGGAGATGGAGGAGAAGGACGCGTTCTACAACGATCACAGCGTCGAGGAATATTACATCTACGATCCCGACAAGGACTATCTCACGGTCAGCGTCCGTAAAGGGACGGTCCTGCGCCGCAAGTGGTTCCAGAACGAGGTGGTCAGCCCGCGCCTGGGCATCCGCTTCGACGTGAGCGGCGACGAGATGCAGGTCTTCTATCCCGACGGACGGCGCTTCCTTACGTTCCCGGAACTGGAGGCCGATCGCGCCGAGCAATTTCGGCTTCGGGTCGCCTCCGAGCAGAAGCTCCAGGCCTCCGAGCAGAAGCTCCAGGCCTCCGAGCAGAAGCTCCAGGCCTCCGAGCGACGGGCGGCCCGGCTGGCTGAACTGAGCGGCAAACTGTTGCGACAACAAGCGACGCCCGAAGAGGTCCTGGAGCTTCAACAGCTCTTTCTACCGTCCAACGCGCCCTGAGCGCTCGCACGAGGGAAGCATCGTCGCCCGGCCAATGCTGCCGGTCACGGGCGGCCGGTCCGCAGGAGGAGGAACGATGAGTCAGTTGTCAAGGCGGGCTCAGTCTGGCGAAATCGTCTACTCCGAAAGCGACGGACAGTCGATGGCGGAGCCGTCGCGGGCCCGGGGGAATGACGAATCTCGCCAACGCCCTCAAAGCCCGCTGGAAACGCGCCCCGGTCCGACCTAGACTGACCCGGTGCGGCGCTCCCGCCCCCAGGACCGAGGCCCTCATGCTCTTGAAGATCGCTGGCGCCACCGTCTACGACCCCGCCAACGGCGTCGAGGGCGTCGTGCAAGACGTCTGGGCCCGGCACGGCAAGATCGTCGCCCCACCCAGCTCGCCGACCGTTCGCCCCGACAAGGTACTCGACGCCTCCGGGCTGGTCGTGATGCCCGGCGGGATTGACATGCACGCGCACATCGCCGGGCCCAAGGTCAACCTCGCCCGCAAGATGCGCCCCGAGGACAAACGGGGCGCCCCCGTCGTGCGCCGCACCCCCTTCACGCGCTCCGGCACGACCGGGAGCGTCCCCAGCACCTTTGCGACCGGCTACCTCTACGCCGGCATGGGCTACACGACGGCCTTCGACGCCGCCATCCCGCCGCTGTCCGCCCGCCATGCCCACGAGGAGTTTCACGACACACCGATCCTCGACAAGGGCTTCTTCGTCCTCCTCGGCAACAACCACTACGTCCTCCAGGAGCTTGCCGCCAACGAGCCGGAGCGCGTTCGCGCGTTCGTGGCCTGGGTGCTGGGGGCGGCCAAGGGGTACGCGGTCAAGCTCGTCAACCCCGGTGGGGTCGAGGTCTGGAAGAGCGGCGGCGCCACCCTTCACGAGCTCGACACCAACGTGGAGGCGTTCGACGTCACGCCGCGCCAGATCATCACCGGGCTGGCCCAGACGGCGATGGACCTCGGGTTGCCTCACCCCATTCACGTCCACTGCAACAACCTCGGCCTGCCCGGCAACTGGCGGACGACGCTGGCGACGATGCAGGCCCTCGAAGGCCGTCGCGCTCACCTCACCCACGTCCAGTTCCACAGCTACGGCGGCTCGCCCGACGACCAGGGCGCCTTTTGCTCGAAGGTGCCCGAGCTGGCCGACTATGTCAACTCGCACCCAAACCTGACCGTGGACGTGGGCCAGGTGTTGTTCGGCGAGACGACGTCGATGACCGGCGATGGCCCGCTCGCCTACTATCTGCACAAGGTCACCGGCCGCAAGTGGACCAACGCCGACACCGAGATGGAGGCCGGCTGCGGCATCGTGCCGATTACCTACAAGGAGAAGAGCTTCGTCCATGCCCTCCAGTGGGCCATCGGGCTGGAGTGGTATCTGCTCGTGAAAGACCCCTGGCAAGTCGCCCTCTCCACCGACCACCCCAACGGCGCGTCGTTCCTCGCTTACCCTGAGATCGTTCAACTCCTCATGGACCGCACCTATCGCCAGGAGGCGTTGAAGCGGGTGCCTCCGCGCGTGCTGGAGCGATCGGTGCTGAAGGACCTCGACCGCGAATACAGCCTGAACGAGATCGCGATCATCACACGAGCCGGCCCCGCGCGCATGCTGGGGCTGCGTCACAAAGGACACCTCGGCGTCGGCGCCGATGCGGACGTGACGATCTACGCCCCCGGCGCCGATCGCAAGGCGCTGTTCGAACTGCCGCGCTTCGTGCTCAAGGCGGGCGAAGTAATCGTCGCGCAGGGCGAGATACGCGCCGAGACGTTTGGACGAACCGCGTACGTCGCGCCCGAGTACGACAGGGGAGCGCTGGCCGACGTCGAGAAGTGGTTCGAGGCGTACTACACGATCCAGTTCGCCAACTACCCCGTGGACGAGAATTACCTGGCCCACGGCGGGACCGCTGTGGCATGCGGCAAGTAGAGCGAGAGGGCGAAAAGCATCGTGCTCACCATCAACGACGTTCCCCTCGACGACACCTTCGCCGAGGCCTTCCCGATGACCGCGGCCCGCCTGATCGTCACGGCAGCGACGGCCGAGTGGGCACGCGTCGCGGGGCGCACGGCCACCGGCTACGCCTCCTCGGTGATCGGCTGCGACGCCGAGGCGGGCATCGAGCGCGAGTTGGCCCCGGCCGAGACGCCCGACGGCCGGCCCGGCGTGGCCCTGCTCCTCTTCGCCTTCAGTCGCGACGCGCTTCAGAAGGCGGCGGTGAACCGCGTGGGTCAGTGCGTGCTGACCTGCCCAACGACGGCCTGCTACAACGGCTTGCCGGTGGTCAAGGAAAAGGCCCTCCGCATCGGCGGGAGCCTGCGCTTCTTCGGCGACACCTTCCAGTTCAGCAAGCTGCTCGACGGGAAGCGCTACTGGCGAATGCCCGTCATGGATGGGGAGTTTGTCTGCGAGGACTTCTTCGGCACCGTCAAGGGCGTCGCGGGCGGGAACTTCCTGATCCTGGCCCAGAGCCAGGAGGTCGGGCTCGGCGCCGCCGAGGCCGCCATCGCCGCCATCCACAAAGTGCCGGGCGTCATCGCGCCGTTTCCCGGCGGGGTGGTGCGTTCCGGTAGCAAGATCGGCTCGCGCTACAAGAAGCTCAAGGCCAGCACGAACGACGCCTATTGCCCGACCCTGCGCGGCCAGGTGAAGAGCGCCCTCGCGGAGAACGTGGGGGCGGTCTACGAGATCGTGATCGACGGGGTCGATCTCGCGAGCGTGGAGGAGGCGACGCGCGTCGGCGTGCGCGAGGCCTGCCGGCCGGGCG
>JBBSEZ010000049.1:0-33265 GCA_038239195.1 Gemmatales bacterium | reverse complement strand
TTCGTTGCCTTCTGTTCAAAGTTTTTGATCTCGATGAGGAGATGCCCCGTGAAGCGCGCTTCGTTGCCCGTCGGCCTGCTGCTGGCCCTGGCCGGCTCGCTCGCGGCAGCGCCGGACCGGCCGCTGGCGCTGCACCCCGACAACCCGCATTACTTCCTGTTCCGCGGCAAGCCGGCCGTCCTCATCGCGTCCGGCGAGCACTACGGCGCAGTCCTCAACCGCGACTTCGATTACCTCCCTTATCTCGACGAACTGAAGAAGCGTGGCCTCAATCTCACGCGCACCTTCACCGGCACCTACTTCGAGGTGCCCGGCGCCTTCGGGATCGTGGACAACACGTTGGCCCCTGCCCGCGGGCGCTATCTCGGCCCCTGGGCGCGGAGCGACCGGCCCGGCGCGGCCGACGGCGGCAACAAGTTCGACCTGACGAAATGGGACGACGCCTACTTCCGGCGGCTCAAGGACTTCGTGGCCCAGGCGGGCAAGCGCGGCGTCGTCGTCGAGGTGGTGCTGTTCTGCACGTTCTACGACGACAAGCCGTGGAACGTCTGCCCCATGCGCGCCGGCAACAACGTCAACGGCGTCGGCAAGGTCGGCCACAAGGAAGTCCTCGCCCTCAAGGAGAAGGGGCTGACCGACGTGCAGATGGCGGTGACGCGCAAGATCGTGATGGAGCTGAAGGACTTCGACAACGTCTATTTCGAGATCTGCAACGAGCCTTATTTCGCGGGCGTCACGATGGCGTGGCAGGAGCGCGTCCTCGACGCGATCGTGAGCGCGGAGAAGGGGCTGCGCCACAAGCACCTGATCGCCCAGAACGTCGCGAACGGCTCGGCGAAGGTTTCGAAGCCGAGCCCGCACGTCTCGATCTTCAACTTCCACTACGCCACCCCGCCGACGACGGTCGGCGTCAACTACCATCTCAACAGGCCGATCGGCGACGACGAGACCGGCTTCCGGGGGACGGGCGACCTGGCCTACCGTACCGAGGGCTGGGACTTCCTCCTCGCCGGCGGGGCGGCCTACAGCAACCTCGACTATTCGTTCTCGTGCAAACACCCCGACGGGACAGGGAAGGTCAAGACCTCGCCGGGCGGAGGCGGGCCGGAACTGCGCAACCAGTTGGCGATCCTCAAGCGGTTCATGGACGGCCTCGACTTCGTGAAGATGAGGCCGCACAACGAGCTGATTCGCAAGCAGCGGATCGCGCCGGCGCCGAAGGGAGCCAAGGCGGGGCCGGCGCCGACGGCGCGTCTGCTGGCCGAGCCGGGGCGGCAGTACGCCGCGTACGTGCGCGGGGGCGTGGGGGCGGAACTGACGCTGGAGATGCCGGCGGGAGCGTATCGGGCAGAGTGGGTGTGTACGCGGACGGGGAAAGTGGACAAGGGCGAGGACTTCCGGCACGCGGGCGGGGAGCGGACGCTGACGGCGCCGGCGTACGTGGAAGACGTGGCGCTGCGGGTGCGGCGGGTGGCGGGGAAGCGGTGAGGCGGGGCTGGTGGGATCGAAGAGAACTGAGGCGCGCTGCTCTCCCGCGAAACGACAAGCAAGGCCCTCGGAGACGTCCCCATGAAGACCTATCGCGTCGCCGTCATCGGCCGCACCGGCAGGGGCAACTACGGCCACGGGCTCGACGTCGTCTGGAAGGCGCTCCCCAACGCGCAGATCGTCGCCGTCGCCGACCCCGACGCCAGAGGCCGTGCCGCTGCCGCGACGAGGCTGGGCGCCAAAACGGCTTATGCCGACTACCGCGCGATGCTCGCCAAGGAGAAGCCGCAGATCGTCAGCGTCGCCGACCGCCACCTCGACCTGCACGAGGAGATGGTAGTGGCGTGCGCTCGCGCGGGGGCGAGCATCTTCCTCGAAAAGCCGATGGCCCGCACCCTCGCCGAGGCCGACGCGATGATCCGGGCCTGCGAGATGCACCACGTCAAGTTGGCCATCGCCCACCAGACGCGCTACAGCCCGCGCCTCCAGCGCGTGAAAGAGTTGATCGCCGCAGGGCGTCTGGGCGACGTGCTGGAGATGCGCGCCCGCGGCAAGGAAGATGCGCGCGGCGGGGGGCAAGACCTCATGGTGCTGGGAACGCACCTGATGGACTTGATGCGCTTCCTGGGTGGCGATGCGTCGTGGTGTTTCGCGCGCATCCTCCAGGCGGGGAGGCCGGCCGTCAAGGCGGACGTCCGCCAGGGCGCGGAAGGCATGGGGCCGATCCTGGGCGACCAGATCAATTCGACCTACGGCTTCGCGCGCGGGCTTCAGGGGACGTTCGCCACGCACAAGGCGCGGCACGGTGCCGGGCAGCGCTTCGGGCTGACGGTCCTCGGCTCGCGCGGCGTGTTGCAGATCGCCACGGGCACGCTGCCGGCGGTCCACTTCCTCGACGACCCGTCGTGGTGGCCGGGGCGCAGCAAGGTCGCCTGGCAGGAGGTGAGCAGCGCCGGGCTGGGCAAGCCGGAGACGCTGCGCGACGCCAGCTTGCTGGCGGGGAACGTACTGATCGTCAAGGACCTGATCGACGCGATCGAGAAAGACCGCCAGCCGCGCGGGAGCATGTACGACGGGCGAGCGGCGCTGGAGATGGTGCTGGCGGTGTACGAGTCGCACCGGCTCGGCAAGCCGGTGGAACTGCCGCTCAAGGAGAGGGCACATCCGCTGGCGCGAATGTGAAAGAAGGCGCCGTCTGCTGTTTCCCGCTTCGCGCTTCCGTCGCTATACTGCGCTTGCTGGTTGATGCGCTTGACCGCGAACCGAGGTTGCTCATGGTGCGCCTTCCCGTCGTTGATCGAATCGGACCAATCTGTGTTGCCCCCGACGACGGCGAACGAGTTCGCAGCGAAGCGCGCGAGTTTCTGCGGCGCGGCGAGCCCGTGTGCCTCGACTTTACGGGTGCGTCCGTGGTGACGCCCCCCTTCCTGGCCGATGTGATCGGGGCGCTGCACGGCGAGTTTGCCAACGATTTTCTCGCGAACCATCTCACCTGGACGGGGCTGGGCAACGCTCACGATGACGCCGCCAGGAGGGCGCGTGAGAAGGCCATCTTCTTTTATGCTCAATCGCCGGCGGTGCAAGCTCGTCTGGTCGAAGCGGCCACCCATCCTGTCGAGCAGCTCTAGACCATGGTTCCACCTTTCCTCGTTCGGGCCTTGGTCGCGGACGTCACACGGCCGAGCTCCTCGGTGCCCGCGCAAGTGGTGATCGATGCGAACGTCTGCTATTTTGTGGCCTACTCGAACTTCGCGCAGCAAAGCGCGGCTGGCGGGCGAGCCCCGCAAGCCTATCAACTTCGCGACTATCGCACCTGGCAGGCGCTGGCCCTTCGCAGCGGATGCCGCTTCTTTGCCCCCGTTGTCACGCTTGGCGAGTTCGTCCGTCTGATCGAGTACGCCGAACTCGAAGCCTTGTGGTTGACCGACCCAGCAACTCCGCTGGGAAGCCGATTCAGTCCTTCCGAGTGCAAGAAGGCTCGATACGATTACTCCTCCTACCTTGGGATGATCCGGAAGACTGTCCTGAGCGACTTGGCTCAACTGCGTGCGACCGTTCAACCACTCCTGCCGTTTCCCACCCCAGCCGACGCCATCGATCAATCGAACGCTGCCTGGCAGAGCTCGGCCGGCGATTATGCCGACGCCCTGATGGTGGCCAATGCCTGTTCCGCTGGCATCCCCCACATTCTCTCCGACGACGTAGACCTGCTCACCTTCGACGGCATCACCCTCTACACGGCCAACACCACGGCGATTCAGTCGGCACGCACGGCGGGCAAACTCGTGCCTTGACGTGAGCGCATGCGGCGGAGGCGCCTCACCCCCCTATGACCCGCCCCCACTTCTCCCGAAACCCCGCCCGCTCGAACACCTCCGGGTTGACCGCCCCCCGCGGCCTCTTCCCCAGCGACAGCTCCAGCATCGACCGGCACGCCATCCGCCCGATGTCGCGGAACAGTTCCTCCGTCCAGCCGATGCAGTGCGGCGCCAGCAGCACGTTGTCCAGCTCCCCCAGCCGGTGCGGCCCGCGCAGTGGCTCCTCCTCGAAACAGTCGATCGCCGCCCCCCCGATGCGCCGCCCCTTCAACGCCTCATAAAGAGCGCCTTCCTCCACGATCCCGCCGCGCGCCGTATTGAGGAGATAAGCGGTCGGCTTCATCTTCGCCAGCTCGCCCGCCCCGATCAGGTTGCGCGTCCTCTCGTTGAGCGGGCAGTGAATCGACACGAAGTCGGCCGACGCCAACAACTCCCCGAGGCCCACCAACTTCGCCCCCATCTCTCGCGCCTTGCCCGCGTCGAGGAAGGGGTCGTACGCCAGCGGCTCGTTCATGCCGAAGCCGCGCAGCAACTCGATCAGCGCCCGCCCGATCCCGCCCAGGCCGATGACGCCGAGCGTTCGCTCGCGCAGCTCGCAGCCCATGAATGCCGAGCGCTCGTCCCACTTTCCCTGGCGCACCAGCGCGTCCTTGGCGCGGACGTGGTGCGTCAGGGCCAACATCCATGCGAGCGTCGCCTCGGCCATCGAGCGATCGACGGCGCCGGTCGTTATCAGTGCCACCACGTCGGCGGCGGTACACGCCGCCACGTCCACGCCATCGTAGCCGACGCCGAAGCGACCCACCGCCAGCAGGTCGGGACAGCCTATCAGGCTCGCGGCCGTCACGCGCGGCGTCAGCACGATCACGCCGTTGGCGCCCCCAATCTGATCGGGCGCGATGACGGGCCGATGTTCGGCGAACGCCACGCATTCGACGTGATCGTGCCCTGCCAGGACCGACGGGCCCACGTCGCGGTAGCGGGGCCGGCCGTCGGGGCCCTGGAAGTCGCCGGTCCAGGCGAGGCAAAAGCGCTTGCGAGAGCTCATGAGGGCTCGCTCCGAGGATCGAGGGCGGGGGTGAGGGCCGGCGCCCGACCGGCGCACGCCAACAAGTCGAGGAGGGCGCGCAGGAACAGCCCGCCGTCGAGCCCCAGGCCGAGCAGCGCGAAGCCCTGTTCGCGCCGCTGCAAGAGATTTTCCGGGCCCGTGGTGAGGACGCCGCAGTGCTTGCCGTGCCGGCGAATGGCGTCCTTGATGGCCAGCAACTGCTCGGCCACCCCGGGGGCCTCCCACTGGCCCGGATGGCCCGCCGTCGAGGAATAGTCGGCCGGGCCGAGGAAGAACAGCTCGACGCCCGGCACGGCGCACAGTTCCTCGACGTTGCGCCCGGCCTGCACCGATTCGAGGATCGGCACGACGAGGACGTGCTCCTCGGCCTCGGCGACGTGCTGGGCGATGCAGCGCCCCCAGACGGTGGCGCGCTCCCCGCCAATCCCGCGCCTTCCCCGAGGGGGATAGTGCGCAAAGCCGACGGCCTGCCGCACCTGCTCGGCCGTCTCCATCCACGGGATCACGACGCCGTCGGCGCCGAGGTCGAGGGCGCGCTTGACGAGCCCGCCGTTGAGCTCGGCGAGGCGCACCAGGGCGACCGTGTCGCTGCGCACGGTGGCGCGCAGGTGCTCGACGACTTCCTTCCAGTCGAGGTGCCCGTGCTCGGCGTCGATGACGACCCAGTCGAGGCCGGCGGCGACGGCCATTTCCGTGATGCTCGGCGCTTCGAGCGTCACCCACAGGCCATAGGTCGGCTGGCGAGCGGCCAGTTTGCGGCGCAGCGCCTGAATGGCGGCGGTCTTCATGTCGAACCTCCCTCGCAGACGATTGTAGGGAACGGCGGTCGGCGCCTCGGTACAATCGAAGAGGAGCGCTGTGCTGCCCGAAGAGACGGAGGCAACCTTCCGATGCGATTGGCCGCGTTGACCCGCGTGGACCGCAATGCCCGCAGGCTGACGGAGATCCTGACCGTCCTGGGCCGCTACGGCCTGGCCGACTGGCTGGGCGGGCTCAACTACGAATGGCTCCAGGGCCGACTCGTGAGCAAGGACGGCGAGCGCCTCGGGAAGTTGACGCGCGAAGCGCGCATTCGGATGGCCCTCACCGAGATGGGGACGACGTTCGTCAAGCTCGGCCAGATGCTGAGCACGCGAATCGACCTCATCGGGCCGACGCTCGCCGCGGAGCTGGCCCAACTTCAATCCGGGACGCCCCCCGACGCGGCCGGGGCCGTGCGCGCCACCATCTCAACGGAGCTCGCCGAGCCCGTCGAAGAACTGTTCGAGGCGTTCGAGGAGAAGCCGATGGCCTCGGCCTCCATCGGGCAGGTCCACCGCGCCACCCTGATCGGCGGGCAGCAGGTGGTGGTCAAGGTGCAGCACGCCGGCATCGAGGAAAAGGTCCACACCGACATGGACATCATGGCCGGGCTGGCCGAGCTGCTCCAGAAGCACGTCCCCGACGCCCGCGCCTACCAGCCCGTCGCCACGTTCCGCGAGTTCCGCCGGACGTTCCTCAACGAGCTCGACCTGGCCGCCGAGCGCCGCAACCTCGAAGAGTTCGCCCGCAACTTCGCCGAGGACGAGACGGTCCACTTCCCCGCCGTCTACCCCGAGCTGTGCGGGCGGCGGGTTCTGACGATGGAGAGGCTGGACGGCATCAGCCTCGAAGACGAGAAGCAACTCGCCGCCGCCGGGGCCGACCTGGAAGGGCTTGCCCTTCGCGGCGCGAACATGTATCTGGAGATGATCTTCCGCGATGGCTTCTACCACGCCGACCCCCACCCCGGCAACCTGATGCTGCTCCCCGGCGGGGTGGTCGGCGTACTCGATTGCGGGATGGTGGGGCGCATCGACGACCATCTGCGCGGGGAGATCGAGGGGCTTTTGTTGGCCGTCGTGTCGAAGGACGCCGAGGAGGTGGTGGACGTCGTGATGCGCCTGGGCTCGGTGCCGGCGGGGCTGGACCGCAGCGCCCTGCGCTCCGAGGTGGGCGCGTTCGTCGCGGACGGCGCGGGCCAGCCCCTGGGCGAGCTCGACCTGGGCGCGACGCTGGAGCGGATGACCGACATCCTGCGCCGCTATCGCATCGCGCTGCCCCCCGCCTGCACGCTCCTGCTCAAGGCCCTCGTGATGCTCGAAGGGACCGGCCGGCGCCTCAGCCCGACCTTCAACCTGGCCCGGCTGGTGCGGCCCTACCAAACGCGGGCGCTCAAGCGCTGGCTGTCGCCGGAGCGCTGGATGGCGAGGCTGGGCAAGGCGTATCGCGACTGGGACCGGCTGCTCGAGGCCCTGCCGCGCGACCTGGCGGACCTGCTGAGGAAGGCGCGCAACGGCAGCCTCGAGGTCCGGCACGAACACCCCCGGCTCGAGAGGGCGGTGAACCGCTTTGTGCTGGGCGCGCTGACGGCCGCGCTGTTCGTGGGCTCGGCGCATCTGTGGGCGACGGGCGCTGCGCCGGTGGTGGGGGGCGTGTCGCTGTTCGGGGCGGCGGGGTGCCTGGCGGCGGTCGCTTTCGGGATCAAGCTCGTGCGGCGGGTCGCGCGATCCGAAAAGGACAAGGGCGGGGGGTGAAGATTGCCAAGCCGCAAGCGGCGGCCCCCTCATTTCGCGAGGCCCTTCGGCCACGCCCCCTTGCGCAGCGCGATGGGCCCCGCAGGGCGGCGGCTCGGCCTCCATTCGGCCGGGCCCTCCCAGACGTCGCCGAGAGCGTGCTTGCGGTCATCGACGAGGTCGCGCGGGTAGGTCACGTTGGAGCGGACGACCTTGGGGTCGAACAGCCCGACGACGGTGCCGGCGGCGACCGTCAGCTCGGAGCAGATCCAGCTCGCGCGGTCGAGGTGCGTTTTCGCCAGCATGGGCTCCAAGGGCCCGCGGGCGCGCAGCAGCGTGCCCTGTTGGAGCAACCGGAGGGCGGCGTAGCGCTTGCCCTTCTGCGCGAGGGCGAACTTCGTCAGGGCTGCGGACTGCTCTCGGGTCAGCGCTCGCTTGCAGCGGCGCACCGTCACGGTCCCCCGGTAGTCCCGGTCGAACTGCCGCAGCCGCGGGCCCACGTCGAGCAGTTCCACCCAGAGGGTGTCGTCGGGCCCCGCTTCGAGGACGACGAGGGCGCCGTCGCGGTCCTTGACGACAATGCCCACGTGCAGGGGCGGGCCGGTGCCCGCGAGGGCGAACAGCGCGGTCCAGGCCCGGTTGTGGTCGTCGTAGAAGATCAGGTCGCCTTCCCGGGGCACGTACGCGACCGCCTTCTCCAGAAGGGCGCCCCCGAGCCCCGGCGGGCGGACGAGGAGATAGCCCTCCGGGGACGTGGCCGCCCCGCTCAGGAGGAGACACACCGCCGGCCCCATCGCTCCCAGAAACGCGAACATGGTCGTCCCTCTCTGGGCAGGCTGGTGGCGCGCCGCGGTCGGCGCGCTTCAGGCGCTCAAGACGCTCTCCATTCCTTGCGGGTCCGCTTCAGGTGCCGCAGGCGCTTGTTGCGGATGCGTCGCCGCTTTCGGGCCATCTTCAGGCTGGTGGTTTTCGCCATGCTCCGTCGCTCCTTTCGGGTCGGGTTGCGTTTGCCGGTACATCATGGCGGGCTCGCCTGCCCTTTGCAAGGGCGGCCCCCGGTCCCCTCGTCACGCGGGGCCTACCTTTCCCCTGCGAGCGCCCCGTTGTTTGTCCTTGCCACCTTGCGGAGCCACCGGATAAGGTGAGAAGGGCGCCCTCGCCCCGGAAAAACCATCATGCCCGCGAACCGTCTGTCTGTCCTCCGAATCGCCCTTCTGCTCGCCGCCGCGCTTGGAGTGGCAGGGGCTGGGCAAGGCGCCCCCCTGCCCGCCGGCAAGCCCACGAAGGCGGAGGTGCGCGCGAAGGTACTCGAGCTCCGCAAGATACTCGATGCAGGCGGGGCGAATTATCTGGCGGTCGAAAAAGCCTGCCTCGGCTTCAAGGCCCTCGGCCTCCCGGAGCGCGTGCAGGCACGGCTCGCCGAGCTGTACCTGGAAGCGAAGGCCGACGAGAAAATCGCGATCCTCTACGTCCTGGAGCGCGTCGGCGTCGAGAACGCCACCCGGGCCCTCCCCGCCATCGCCTCGGACTTCGCCACGGCGCGCCCCAAACACCCCAACACCATGTCGTTCGCCTCCTACTACGTGGTGGAGCGGTTCATGCGCCTCGCCTGGAAGAAGGTCCCCAACGCCCGGGGGCCAGAGGGCCGCGACGGCGTGAAGGAGACCGCCCTCCGCAAGGGAGAAGTCGAGGAGCCCCCGCCTCCTCCTCCCCCGGCCCGCTCGTCGGCCGACGGCCTGGTCAGCACCGGCACCGTCGCCGACCGCAAGGCGCTCCTGCAGGTCGTGCTCGCCAAGGGGCTGCACCGGCGCGACAAGGCGGGGAAGCGGACGTACGCCCTCCCGAAGGTGGAAGAAGACGGCTGGGCCCGGGTCATCGGCGATCACGCGTTCGTGCGGCTGCGGACGACACACCGGGGAGTCGATCTCCTCTTTCGCCGGTCCGCGAAGGGGGAATGGGGCTACCTGGCCACGCTCGGCCAGTGGGTGAATTAGCGAGGCTCGAGGCCCGGGAACGAGGGAGGGCATCAGGGTGAGCCGGTTTCGCTTGTTGCCGGTCGTCTTCGGCGCGGGCCTGCTAGCGGGCCTCCTGCTGCGGGGGGGGCCGTCCTCCGCCTTCATCGACGTCTTCCGGCCTCAGACGCTGGGGGCGGCGTGCGACCGCGCCCAGAGCATCACCGTCCTGAAGGTGGACAAGTTCAGCAAGGAGAAGGGCGTCATCCTCTACAAGAAGGTGAAGGACCTCAAGGGGAAGTATCCCGCGGCCGGCCTCCGGGAACACCTTGGCGCTGCCCACCTCGCCGACGAACGCAAGCACTACCTCGACTGGGCCCGGGAGGGCAAGACGGCTGTGGTGTTTCGCTACGAGAACCGTCAGGCCGTCTGCATCGGAGAGCAGTGGACCGTTTGCGACTCCAGCCCCCCGAAGGACGAGAAGGCGCTTTGGACCAGCGGTACTCGCACCGAGCCTTGGTTCTTGCTGACCTACTGCGGCAGCGCGGAGAAGTTGGTCCCCGCCGTCGAGGCGATCCTGGCCGGCAAGGAGGTCGTCGTGCCCACCATGCTCGGCGCCCGCGACAAGGAACTGCGCCAGCGCACCGGGAAGGCCCAGCGGATGCGGACGAGCCTCGAGCGGAAGGACTACAACCTCAAACGCGACGCCGTGGGGGAGGGCGAGAAGGGGCCAACCGGGGCCACGGCGGACAGGCGCCCGCGGAGGGCCCTCGACGAGCCGCTGCCGCTGCCCGGCATGGGCTGGTCCACCTACAACTTCTTCATCGCCCGCCACAACGAGGAGCTGTTCAAGGGGATGGCGGAGGCGTTCGAGAAGTCGGGCCTGCGCGACGCGGGCTACACGACGCTCCGCATCGATGGCGGCTGGTGGGGCCACGACGGTCGGCGCCGTCACTACTACTGGACCGAGGCCGGCAAGTACGCGGACGGCTCGGGATACCGGCCTGGCGACCCGCACGTGGACCCGAGGAACTACCCCAACGGCCTCAAAGGGCTGGCCGACCACCTCCACAAGCGCGGCCTCAAGCTCGGCTTCTACCTGTCGCCCTCCCTCAGCACCGGCGGGGCCGACAACTACCCGGGAAACAAGGACGTGAAGGTGGCGCCTCCCGTCAAGGGCCTGGCGCTCGTCGCGCGGCACGCCCGGTTCGTCGCGGACGGCGGGGTGGACCACCTCTTCTACGACGGCTACGACTGGAACAAGTCGCAGGGGCTGGGCGCCTACGTGGAGATGGCGAAGGCGCTGCGGGCCGAGGCGCGCCGGGTGAAGCGACCCATCGCCTTCTCGATCAACACCGGCTGGGCCGGCCGTCACCCCGAGTGGGCCGACGAGTGGAGGACGGGACAGGACGTCAACGGGAAGTGGGGCACCATCCTGGAGTGCCTCTCCCGCGTGGCGAGCCCAGGCCCGGCCGGCAAGGGGCGCTGGAACAACCCCGACTACCTGATGGTGGGCTTCGTCGGCGACGAGGAGGCGAAGTCGCAGATGAGCCTGTGGTGCGTTGCCGCGGCCCCCCTGTACCTGTCGCACGATTTCCGCGTGCTGAACGCCCACGACCGCTACGTGTTGCTCAACACCGAGGCCATCGCGATCGACAGGGACGCCGCCCGCAAGCCCGGGCGCCGCGTGCGAGCCTCCGGCGGGACGCAGGTCTGGGCGCGGGAGCTGGCCGACGGCTCGCGGGCCGTGGTCCTGCTGAACGCGGGGGAGAAGGTGGCGACGGTCGAGGTGACCTGGAAAGAACTGGGCCTGCCGGCGGGCGAGGCCCACGTCCGCGACCTGTGGGCGCACAAGGGGCTGGGCCGCCACAAGGGCGGCTACACCGCCCGCGACTTGCCCGCCCATGGGTGCGCCTTTTTGAAGGTGACGCCGGGGGGCCGCCCTACCCCCGAGCCGAAGGCGACGTGGGCGGCCCACCCCGGCCCGCGGCCGTCGCGGAAGCCGCTGGACCGCGCCGGGTGGAAGGTGACGACGAATTCCTCCCATTTCGACGCGGCCAAGGTCCTCGACGGCAAGCCCGAAACGGGGGCGAGCGTCGCGCTGGCGAAGGGCCGCTACCTGGAGCTCGCCTTCCGCGCGCCGACGGAGGTGAACGAACTGCTGGTGGACTCGGTCGGGGTGGGGCCGAACGCCTGGCCCTACGAGGTCTTCGCCCCGAGGAGCCGTTTCGTGCTGGAACTGTCCGAGGACGGCAAGGCATTCCGAAAGGTCGCCGAGAGCAGCCTCGGCCCCTCGTACACCCTGGTGCGGTTCGACCGGGCGAGGGCCCGCAAGCTGCGACTCACGGTCACGGAAGTGGACCGGACGAGCGCCCACGGCGCCCCGAGCTGGGAAGTTCGCGAAGTCTTCGCGTTCAATGCGGAGGGGAAAAGGGCCAGGCCCTGACCGGGTCGGGCCAAACCTTTAGCCGCCGAGCTCGCTCGGCGCGGGGAGACGACCATGAACCGAGCTTTTCTCCTGCCGCTGGCCGCTGCCCTGCTGCTGCTCGCGGCCGCGCCCGCCTCTGCCCGCGCCCCGCGCTGGGGCGGGCTCGACGCGGTTGCGGTCAGCCCCGATGGTAAATCGCTCGCGGTCGGGGGGCAGAACCGCACCCTCTACCTGCTCGACCCGGTCACCCTCGAAGTGCGCCGGCGCGTGTGGGTCGGGGGGCGGATCGTCTTCCTGGCCTTCAACCGCGACGGGTCGCGCCTCCTGCTCGAAGACGACAGCGAGTCGCTGCGGCTCTTCGACGCGGCGACCTGGAAACTGCTCGAAAGGGTGCCGCGCTGCTCCGGGGCGGTGATTTCGCGCGCCGCCGATCTGGTGGCGGTGCGCGACCGGTCGTCCTATCCCGAGGCCCGCCTGCGGCTGCTGTCGCTGACCGACGTGAAGGAGAAGGGCACGGTCGAGCTTACGGAGCGCGCCGCCGCCTACGCCTTTGACGCCGAGGGGAAGAAGCTCGTGATGGTCTCCGAGGGCCGGGCGGGCGCCGAGAAGAAGCTCCCGCTGAGCGAGCCGTCGCCCAAGTTGAGCGAACTGGGCCGCAGGGAGTTTCGGCAGCGGCACGACGGGATGGTGTCGTCGCTGCTCACGGTGGAGGTCGCCAAGGGCAAGGTGCTGCGCGCGGTGCCGCTGTGGTACACCTCCGACTCGGACAGCACGCAGTTGGCCGTGGCGGGCGGCAAGGTGTGGGTGACGAACTTCAACAACACCTGCGCCAGGATCGAGGCGAGCGGTGCGACGGCCCTCTTCGAGACGGGGCTGACGTTCAACCACGCGCTGGCCGTGTCGCCCGACGGCAAGCTGCTGGCGTGCGGGGGGATGCGCGAGGGCCTGTACGGGCCCTTGGAGGGCGGAAAGCGGGTGAAGTTCGAGCTCGAGGCGCTGCCGGGCTGGCCGGAGTATTTCGGCGGCTTCGCCTTCGCCCCCGACGGTATCGCCTACGGCGTGACCTCGGCCTTTCGCGTCGTGCGCATCGACAAGGCGGGGAAGGTGGTGAAGGTCGCGGCGGTGTTTTGACGCCCCTCAGCTCTTTCCCAGCTCCGCGACGAGGGCCCGCAGGAACGGCTCGGCGTCGGTGACGACGCCGACCGTCTGGACGCTGCCGCGGTCGGTCAACTTCGTCACCGTCGCGGGGTTGATGTCCACGCACGCCACCTTGACCCAGGCCGGGAGCAGATTGCCCGTCGCGATCGAGTGCAGCATCGTCGCCACCATCAGGCAGAAGCCGACGCCGCGGATCAACTCGCGCATGGCCCGCTGGGCCTCCAGCGCGTCGGTGATGACCTCCGGCAACGGCCCGTCGTCGCGGATGCTGCCGGCGAGGAGGAACGGCACGTCGTGCTTGACGCACTCGTACATGATGCCCCTTTTGAGGGCCCCGCGCTCGACGGCGGTGCGAATTCCGCCCAGCCGGCGCATGGTGTTGATGGCGCGCAGGTGGTGCTCGTGGCCCTCCTCGGTCGGCAGGCCGTGGTCGGCGGAGATGCCGAGGCTCGTGCCGTAGAGGGCCTGCTCGACGTCGTGGGTGGCCAGGGCGTTGCCGGCGAACAGGACGTTGAGGTAGCCGGTGCGGACCAACTGGCAGACGTGCTCGACGCTGCCGGTGTGGACGACGGCGGGGCCGAGGACGGCCAGGATCTTCTCGCCGCTGTCGCGCGTGCGCTTCATGGCCTTGGCGATCTCGCGCACGGTCACGCCCTTGGGCTTCTCGCTCGACACCGGGCTGGCCATGAACTCGAAAAGGCTGTGCCGGGCCGTCGTCTCGGCGGGGAAGACGCGCAGGCCCTTGCGCCCGACGACGATCTTGTCGCCCAGGCGCACGTCGGTCATGGGGACGCAGCGGGCGGAGGCGCCCTCAGGGTCGATGAGGATGCCGCAGTCCATCTCCTGGTCTTCGACGTCGATCCACTCGCCGCTGAGGCGCACCTGGGTGCGGTAGTTGGTGGTGCTGTAGAACCCCTCGGGGAAGGCGCCGTCGAGGTCGCCGGCCACGGTGGCGCAGTCGGTGGTAGTGACGGGCACCGCGCCGTGGTCGTGGATGCCGTTGAGGATCTTCTGGAGCGCCTCGCTGGTTTCGGCGCGCACCTCGATGAGGGCATGGCTCTGGTCGTTCTGCCGCTGACCGATGCGAATTTCCTTGATGACGTAGGACCCGCCCTGGGTGAGCACCTCGTCGAGTACCTTGGGCAGGAGCAGCGAGTCGATGATGTGCCCCAGGATCTCGACCTCCTCGACGAATGCTTGCTTGCTCGGCGTGGACGCAACCATGACGCCCTCCTGGTTCAAGGGGACAACGGCCGCGCGTCATTGTAGCAAGCGGCGAGCCCCCGGCGCACCCTGGCGAGCCGGGGGCTTCGCCTCCCGCGTCGTTGTTCTCCGGGGGCTAACGCCTGCGCTTACTCTTTCGGCACGGCTCCGGGGGCTAACGCCCCCAGCAAATGCCGGCGCAGCACCGCCCCCATTTCCGCCAGCTTCCGCTCGCGCCGGCCGATGGCCTGGCGTTCCTTCAAATACTCGTCCAGCAGCACCAGGCGCTGGCCGCGCGTCCGCGCGTCGCGCTGCACCGTGTGGAGCAGGCGCAGGCTCGGCCGTTGCCAGTCCGCCCGGCCCGTGAACGGGTCGCGCTTCACCTCCAGCCCGACAGTCATGCCGATCTGACAGTGCAGCCCGAACATGGCGGTCACGAAGTTGCCCAGCGAGTAGACGAGCAGGCCCTTGCGCGGCACGCCGGTCTCGTCGCGAAGGACGCAGCCGGTCGTTTCTTCGAGCGCCGACAGGGGGCCCCAGCGCTCCCCGTAGCGCCCCTCGTAGCCATTGACGAAGCAGACCTCGAGCGGCTGGACGACGTGCGGGTGGCTGCCCATGACGACGTCGGCGCCGGCGCGGACGATCTCGCGGCCGACCTGCATGACGTCGGGGGTGGGGTAGAGCTCGAACTCGTGGCCCCAGTGCAGACAGACGATCTTGAAGTCCACCCCCGCCGCGCTCATCCCCGCAAGGGCGCGGCGGACGTTGCCGAGGTCCACGGGGTGTTTGACGCGCGGCACCAGGCCAGGGAGCACCTCGATGTGCAGCCGGGTGGTGGCGGCCAGGGTCGGGTTGTTCAGCCCCCAGCAGGCGGCGTGGAAGCCGAACGTAACGCCCTTGCTCTGCCAGGTCGCGAAGGACCGTTCTTCGGCGCTTCGCCGGACGCCGGCGTGGGCGATCCCCTGGGCGTCGAGGAAGGCGAGCGTGTCGAGCATGCCCTGGTCGCCGCGGTCGAGGCTGTGGTTGTTGCACGTCGCCAGGGCGGTGAACGTGTTGCGCCCGTCGGGCCGGCGGAACGAGCTCACCAGAGCGGGATCGGAGTTGTAGCTGACATAGTCGGGGAACAGCGACGGCACCTTGAAGCGCGTCGAGATGACCGACTCCAGGTTGGCGAGGACCACGTCGTGGGAGTTGAGATGATCGAGCGCACCAGGCGAGACGAACGAGCTCCAGCCGCGCTGAATCCACATGAGGTCGCCGGCCATCGCGAGCCGGGCCGCGTCGGGATCGGGCGGCTCGCCGACGAGGTGGCGGAGGAGCTGGCGCTGGTCGTCGAAGTAGCGGAGCTCCTCGGGCGAAGCGCTCCACTTGCCCCCGAGCCATTTGCGGACGTAGGACAGCCCGCTCAAGAGCCCCTCGCGCAGCGACAGGCCCTCGGCGCGCGTGCGCAGGTAGCGCGGCAGCCGCGGCTCGCCGGAATCGACATAGGGGAAATAGTTGGGAGAGGGGGCGTTCATGGGGGCCTTCGCAACCGAGAAACCGCGAGGCGACATCCTCTTCTGGATTGTAAGCGCCCGCGCCCGAGGGGTAAACTTGCCGCATGAGCCAGCACCCTCCGCCAGCCCCCGCCGCTCCCGAGCCGGGCCCGATCGCCGCCCTGCGCGCGCGGACCCCGGCCCGCGTTCTCGTCGGCCGCGCCGGCCCCGCGTACCGCACCGCCACGCACCTCGCGCTGCGCTGCGACCACGCCGCCGCGCGCGATGCCGTCCATGCCGAGGTCGATCTCGAGAGTGGTCTCGGGGCCGAGCTCGTGGAGCGATTCTCTCTCTTCGAGGTGGCCACTCGTGCTGTCACCAAGGAGCAATACCTCATGCGGCCCGACCTTGGCCGAGAACTCGACGATGTCGGGCGCCAGCAGGTGCGCGAGCGTTGCCCGGCCGGCGCCGAGCTCCAGGTGGTCGTCGGCGACGGGCTGTCGGCGGCGGCGGTCGTCGCCCAGGTGCCGGCATTGTTGCCGCTGCTGGCCGATCTCGCGGCGGGGCGGGGCCTGCGGTTCGGGCAACCGTTCTTCGTGCGCCACTGCCGAGTCGGCGTGCTGAACGACGTCGGCGACTTGCTGGGCCCGGAAGTGGTGGTGTTGCTGATCGGCGAGCGGCCCGGCCTGGCGACGGCGGAGGGCCTCTCGGCCTACCTGGCCTATCGGCCGCGCGCCGGTCATACCGACGCCGAGCGCAACCTCGTGTCCAACATCCATGCCCGAGGCGTCCCCGTTCCCGAGGCGGGGCCGCGCATCCTCGCGCTTGCGGAGCAAATGCGCTCGGCCAGGGCGAGCGGCGTCGCGGTCAAGGAGCAACGGCCCGCCCTCTCCTCGCGGGGGGAAGCGCCGTGAGCGACAGCCCCACCCGCGAACAGGCCATCGCCGACGACGTCCGCACGCTGCACCGGCTGGGCTACCCCCAGGAACTGCGGCGCGGCATGGGGGCGTTCTCGAACTACGCGCTGTCGCTGTCGATCATCTGCATCCTGGCGGGGGGCGTCACGTCGTTTCACGTCGGCCTGTGCAGCGTCGGCGGAGCGGCCATCGGGCTGGGCTGGCCGCTCTGCTGTCTGTTCTCGCTGACGGTGGCGCTGACGATGGGACAGGTGGCGTCGGCCTTCCCGACGGCAGGCGGGCTCTACCACTGGGCCTCGATCCTGGGCGGGCGCGGCTGGGGCTGGGGGACGGCCTGGCTCAACCTCGCCGGCCTCGTCACCGTCCTCGCCGCCATCAACGTCGGCACCTACGAGTTCGTCACCAGCGCGCTTGGCTTCGACGCGAAAGAGCTCGGGCCCTGGCAGCTCGTCGTGCAAAGTTGCGTCGTGCTCGCCCTCACCGGGTCGCAGGCGCTCGTCAACCACTTCGGCATCCGCTTCACGACGCGCCTGACCGACTTCTCGGGATACTGGATCCTTCTCGTCGCCTTTTCCGTGACGGCGCTCCTGCTCGCCTTCGCGCCGTCCCTCGATTGGGGGCGGTTGGTGCGATTCGAGAACTTCAGCGGCCTCCCCGGCGAGGAGCCGGTCTGGCCGACCAGCTCGTCGCGCACGGCGCTCTTCCTGCTGGGCCTGCTGCTCCCGGCCTACACCCTGACCGGCTTCGACGCCTCGGCCCACGCCGCCGAGGAGACGGTGGGCGCGAGCGTTCACGTGCCGCGAGGCATCGTGCGCTCGGTGATGGTGTCGGGGGCGTTCGGCTGGGTGATGCTGTGCGCCGTGGTGCTGGCAGCGCCCGACCTCGGGGAGGCGGCCAACCAGGGGAAGGGGGCGTTCGCGTGGGTCGTCGGCGGGGCGCTGCCGGGCTGGTTGGCGAAGGCGCTGTTCCTGGCCATCGCGCTGGCGCAGTACCTGTGCGGGCTGGCGGCGGTCACGTCGGCCTCGCGCATGGCCTTCGCGTTCGCGCGCGACGGCGGGCTGCCGTTCAGCGCGCTGCTGCGCCGGGTAAGCCGGAAGTGGGGAACGCCGGTGTATTCGATCTGGGCGGTGGCGGGCCTGTCGGTGGCGTTCACCGTCTACACGCCGGTCTACTCGACCACCACGGCGGTCTGCGTGCTGTTCCTCTACCTCGCCTACGTGCTACCGACGGCCCTGGGCCTGCTGGCCCACGGAAAGACGTGGACGCGGATGGGGCCGTGGGAGCTGGGGCGCTGGTATCGCCCGCTGGCGCTGGTGTGCGTGGTCGGCTGCGCGGTGCTGTTCAGCATCGGCGTCCAGGAGCCCAACGAGAAGGCGTTGCTCGTCGTGCTGGGGACGGTGGCGGTGCTGGTGGCGGTCTGGTACGCGGGAGAGCGCAAGAGGTTCCGCGGGCCGCCGAGGTGAGTCGTCTCCCTCACCCCCCAACCCCCTCTCCCAAGGAGGGAGAGGGGGAGAGTGTAAGTGGACGGTCCGGAGAAGAGGTTGCGCCTCCCTGTCTGGCTCCCCCTCTCCCGTTCTGGGAGAGGGGGTTGGGGGGTGAGGGAAGGAGGCTCACCGCCGCGCCAGCAGCGGCAGCCGCAGCGCCCCCGGCACCAGCGCCCACGCCCGCCTGCGCCCCGAGGGCGTCACGCCGGCGGCGGCCGACTGGAGCCCATCGACGGAGTAGAACACCCGCGGGTCGAACTCCTTGAACACGGCCAGCACGCTTTTGAGTTCCTTGCGCGGCACGACGGTCATGATGATCCGCACCAGCCCGCTCGCGCCCTCGCCGTCGACGCAGGTGACGCCGAAGTGGGCCGCGCGCAAGCGCTCGACGAGCTCGCCGGCGTCCTTGTTGGTGATGGCGCGGACGAAGACGCTGCCCAGCGCGAGCTTCTGCTCGATGAGGACGCCGAGGAAGTTGCCGAGCGTGAAGCCGCCCGCGAAGGCGAGGGAGCAGCGCGGGTCGCTGAGGTTCTTCATCACCTCGCCGATGGCCAGGAGCCACAGGCTCACCTCGAAGAAGCCCAGCAGGGGGGCGAGATACTTCATGCCGCGAGCGAGGAAGATGGTGCGCAGCGTGGAGAGGGTGACCACGCACACTTCCGCCCCGAAAATGAACGCGGGCAACAGCGGCCCGCCCGCTGTTGCCGAGGCTATCTCCGCGAACACGGCCATCCTCCCCGAGACGAAACGCGACGAACGAACGAGGCCCGGCCTTGCCGGGGCCGCCCTCATACGGTAATCCAGGCACGGGCCGCAAGGCCAAACGGCCCTCGCGCTCGATAGAATGGCCGTGCGGGGTGGGTGGGCGCAGGAGGGGGGACGATGCAACTGATCCAGGACTATTACGTGGCGCCGGGCGTCGTCGTGACCGGCGACGTAGTGCTGTCGGCGGGGGTCAACGTCTGGTTTGGCTCGGTGCTGCGCGGCGACCTGGCGCGGATCGCGCTGGGCCCGCGGGTCAACTTGCAGGACGGCTGCATCGTCCACACCGACCACGGCGAGCCGCAAACGATCGAGGAGGGCGTGGTGGTGGGGCATCGCGCCGTGCTGCACGGGCGATTCATCGGCCACGACACGCTGATTGGCATGGGCGCGCTCCTGCTGTCGGGCTGCGAGATCGGCGCGGAGTGTCTGATCGCGGCCGGGACGCTCGTCACGGAGAAGCGGCGCATCCCGCCGCGGTCGCTGGTGATGGGCGTGCCGGGAAAGGTGGTGCGCGAGGTGAGCGACGACGACCTGCGCCGCACGCTCGCCATCTCGGCGCACTACCTCGAGATGGCCCAGCGCTACGCGCACGGAGACTTTCCGCCCCCGTGGGGCGAAAGCGCTTCTGCGAAAACGAGGTAAACCAACCCCAGGGGCCCACTACCCACGAGCCCCTGGAAGTGCTAATGTTGTGACGTGGTGAGGCCCGCTTCGTTCCGCTCGAAAAGGAGGCCCCTGGCGTGAGCGCCGAGCCCCTTTCGCGACCTCCGACGGAAAGCCAGATCAAGTTGGACGTCGATTCCGACCGGCGGGCGGACATCGAGGCCAAGCAGGGTCGCATCGCCGCGTTGCTCGAGCAAGTCGGCTGCGATGGCCTCCTGGTGCTCGAGCCGGAGAACTTCGCCTGGCTGACCAGCGGGGCCACCCCGCGCGGCATCCTCGACCTGGCGGCCGGCCCGGGCGTGTATTGCACGGCCGAGGCGCGCTGGTTGCTCTCCAGCAACGTCGATAGCCAGCGCTTCTTCGACGAGGAGCTCGACGCGCTGGGGTTCCAACTCAAGGAATGGCCCTGGCACTGGGGCCGCGAGCAGCTCCTTGCCGACCTGTGTCACAACCGCAAACTGGCCTGCGACCGGCCCTCGCTCCCCGGCGCCGCCAGCGTCGTTCCCGTCGGCGAGCAACTCCGCCTTCTGCGCCTTCAGCACTCTCCCTACGAGCAAGCGTGCATCCTGGCCCTGGGCCAGTTGCTCAGTCACGCGCTCGAGGCCACCTGCCGGACCCTGTCCGCCGGCGAGACGGAGCGCGAGATTGCCGGGCAGGTCAGCCATCGCCTCTACCATCGCGGCGTGTTGCCGCTCCACGTGGGCGTGGCGGCCGACGGTAGGGCGATCCTCTACCGCCAGCAGGGCTTCACGGCGACGCCGATCCAGTCCTACGCCGTGCTGACCGCGACGGCACGCAAGTACGGGCTGACCGCGACGGCCAGCCGGGCGGTCTGTTTCGGCGAGCTGCCCGAAGCGCTGCGCCAGGACCAGAACGCCGTGTGCCGCGTCAGCGCCAGTTACCTGGCCTCGACCTGGCCCGACGCCGTGCCGCGCGAGGTGCTGCTGGCGGGCCGGCGCATTTACCTCATCAGCGGGTACGAACACGAGTGGATGCTGGCGCCCCAGGGCCACGTCACCGGCCGTCTGCCCGTCGAACTGCCCTTCCACCCGCGCACCGAGGAGTTGTTGCAACCGGGCTGGGTGGTCGTCTGGCAAGCCAGCGCCGGGGCGGCGACCAGCTGCGACACCTTCCTCATCACCGACCAGGGCCCGAAGTTGCTCACGCCCACCGAGGTCTGGCCGCTCAAACGCATCCGGATTCAGGGCGCGGAGTGCATCCGGCCCGACGTGTTGCAGCGGTGACCCCCACGCGCTCCTCAACGAGCCCTCGGCTTGGCCTTGGCACGCCTGGGGCCCTTTGCTATGAACCTCCGCCCTGGCGCCGGGGTGGCGCCGTCGTTGTGGCAAGGCGACCGGCAGGAACCAGCCTCCCTGTAGGACGGCTCTCCCGAGCCGTCCTACAACAAACTAGTCCTGCCGCTCGTCCAAGGAGGTTGCGAAGCATGGGATGCCTCCGCTGGTTGGGTGGGGCGGGGCTGATGAGTGGGGCCTGGCTGGTCTTCCTGCTGAGCAGCGGCGCCCGCGGGCAGCAGATCCTACAGTACGGCTTCGAGGCGCGCGATCCGGTCTGGGTGCAAGGCACCTGGGACGCCCCCTACAAAGAGGTGTCGCACCGCCTGACCGACGAGACCGCCCACGGGGGGCTGCGCAGCGAGCACGTACGCGTTCAGGCCGAGAAGGGCAGCCACATCCATTACACCTACGACGTGGGCAAGGCGCCGATCACCGACGAACTGCACCTCAGTCTGTGGATCAAGGCGAACCGGCCCAATGTCCAGCTCCTCTGCCGCGTCGTTCTGCCGCGCGAGCGCGATCCCAACAAGGTCGGCGAGCCGCTGCGCTTCCTGCTGCGCTGCGAACCTTATCAGAGCGCGCGCTGGAAGATGATCACCCTCCGCCAGCCGGTCAAGCGGCTCAAGGAACAGCAGCAACTCCTCCGCCACCAACTCGGCCGCGACGTGGTCATCGACGAGGCGTACGTGGACCAGCTCGTCCTCAACGTCTACGACGGCCCCGGGCTCACCGACGTCTACATCGACGACCTCGAAATCGGCCCGGTCTTCGACCTTCGCCCCCCCGGCGCCGCCATCCCCGCCACCGGGCCGCGCGCCGGCGTGCCCGCCAGCCCTGCCGTCAACCGTCGCGCCGCTGCCGTGGAGCTCAAGGGCAATCACCTGATGGTCAGCGGGCAGCGCTTCTTCCTGCGCGGCATCCGCCACACGGGCACGCCCCTCAAGACGCTGCGCGACGCCGGCTTCAACACCGTCTGGGTCGATGAGAGCACTCCGTCCGCGGTAATCGAGGACGCCGTCAACCTCGGCTTCTGGCTCGTGCCCTCCCTGGCGGCGCCGTCCGACTTGCGCGCCGGCGGGAAGCTCACCGGTCAGTTGACCTCCAGCAACCAGTTCGCCCGCAACGTGGCCCGCTTCCTCGAGCAGGACGCCGTGCTGTGCTGGGACCTCGGCAGCAACCTCGACACGCGCGGCTTCCCCGAGGTGGCCCGCGTCGCCCGCGCGTTTCGCGCCACCGACCCGATGCGCCCGCTGGCCGCGGACGTTTGGGATGGCTTTCGGAGCTATTCGAGCAGCCTCGAGGACGTGATGCTCGGCGCGCACCGCTGGCCCCTGATGACCTCGCTGGAGCTCTCCAGCTATCGCGACTGGCTGGTGCAGCGCCGTCGGCTGGCCGCGCCCAACACCTACTGCTGGACCTGGGTGCAGACCCACTTGCCCGACGGGTTCTTGCGCGTCGCCTACGACGAGAAAGCCCCGGCCCCGAAAGAGGCGCTGGGGCCGCAGGCGGAGCAGGTGCGGTTGCTGGCCTACGTGGCGCTGGGGTGCGGCTACCGGGGACTGGCGTTCTGGTCGGACCGCTTCCTGGCCGACAGCCACGCGGGGCGCGATCGGCTGCTGGGGCTGGCGCTGCTCAACCAGGAGCTACAGATGCTCGAGCCGCTGCTGGTCAAGGCCACCCGCGAGCCGATCTGGGTGCCCACCTCGCAGCCCGAGGTGAGCGCGGCCATCATTCACCTCCCGGGCGCGGTCCTGGTGCTGCCGATCTGGATCGGGGGCGGCGCGCAGTACGTCCCGCCGCAGGCGGCGGTCGCCGAATTGCTCGTCACGGTGCCGGCAGTGCCCGACAGCGCGCAGGCGTGGGAAGTGTCGCCGGGGCGCGTGCAATCCTACCGGGTCGAGCGCGTGCTAGGTGGGATGAGGCTCCGGCTGCACAACTTCAGCCTGACCTCGGCGGTAGTCTTCACGAGCGACCTGGAGCCGACGGGCCTGGTGGTGCGCCTCCAGGACCAGCAGCGCCGCATGGGCAAGATCGCCGCCCAGTGGGCGCAGGACCAGGCCCAGGAAGAACTGACCAAGGTCGAGCAGGTCCACGCCGAACTGGTCAAGGTCGCCCCGGCCCTGCCCGACGCCGAGCCGATCTTGAAGCGGGCCCACCTGGCGCTCGATCGCTGCGCCGAGCACCGCCGTAACGGCGAGCACACCAACGCCTACGGCGAGGCCCAGGTCGCCCTGCGGGCCGTGCGCGTCCTGATGCGCGCCCACTGGGACCGCGCCGTGCGCGACCTCGACGTGCCGGTGTCCAGCCCCTACGCCTGTTCGTTCTACACCCTGCCGCGCCACTGGCGCTTCGTGGACGAGATCACCAAACGGAGTTGGGGGGCCAACTTGCTCAAGGATGGCGGGTTCGAGGCCCCGCCGGAGGTTGTTCAGCCGGGCTGGCAGGTGCAGGAACTGACGGGGACCGACGCGGTGGTGCCGGTGGCCCGGCGCGTCGCCGACGGGGCGAAAGAGGGCAAGCAGTGTCTGATGCTGCGCGTCACGGCGCGCACCCCGCTGCTGTCGCCGCAGGCGCTGGAGAGCACCTACCTGGCCATCCACAGCCCGGCGGTGCGCCTCGAGCCGGGCACGCCGGTGCGGATCAGCGCCTGGGTGAAGGTGTCAGGCGGCATCGGCGTCTCGCCCGACGGGGCCATGCTGTACGATAGCGCCGGGGGCGAGCCGCTGGCCATTCGCCTGATCGGGCAGACCAGGGACAGGGCTGCTCGGCCCCCCAGCGTTCCGCGAACGGGCAAGCAGGGCGCCCGCCCGCCCGATCCGCCCAAAAACGTCGAGTGGCAGAAGTTCACGGTTTATCGGCGCGTCCCGGCCTCCGGCGAGGTGCGCGTGACCATGGCGCTGACCGGGCTGGGCACGGTCTACTTCGACGACCTGCGCATCGAGCCGCTGGTGGCCGGGGCGACCACGACGGCGCCTACTCGCGCGACCGTGATGCCGGCCTCGCACAGCGTACCGGCGCGCTAAGGCGCCCGGCAGGAAAAGGCATGTTTGGAGGACGGCTCGGGAGGGCCGTCCTACAGCAAACCAACTTCTGCCGCTCGCCTAAGCGGGCGCCTCGCTCACGGGCGCCTCGAGGAGCGCCCGCAGGTCGCGCGCCATCTTCTCGTGGCGCGCCTGCAAGTCGAGCAGGAACAGCATCGTCACGCGGTCGTGGAACTGTTCGCCGCAGGCCGCCCCGTCCTCGCGCAGGTGAGCGAGCAGCGCCTGGTGGTCGTCGAAGAGAAAGGCGATCATGTCGCGGGCGGGCGGCTGCGGGGCGGGGCGCTCGCGCAGTCGCGCGTTGCTCACCACGCCGGACAGGCTGGCCGGCACTCCCCCGAGTTGGCGCACGCGCTCGGCGATGGCGTCGATCGCGCGCTCGAGCTGGCGATGTTGTCGCCCGAACAACGGGCGAAGCGAGGGCTGTTGCGGCCCGACGACGTTCCAGGAATAGAGGCGCGTCTGGCTGGCGAGCACGAGCTCATCGGCCAGCACGGAGCCGAGGACGTGCAGGACGCGGGCGAGGTCGGCGGACGCGCTCATGAAGGGGCCCTTTCGCAGGACAGGCGGCCTGCCTGTCGTCTTCACTTCGGACAGGCTGGAAAGCCTGTCCCACGCGGCGTAGCATGATCCGGGTGGCTCGCGGCGGTGCGGGCGCGTGCGGATGGCCCGGTGAGGCTGCCTCGATGCGACAGATCGCGACCCTTTCCGACTTCGCCGTCGTCCAGCGGCTGGCCGACTACCTGTTGACGCTCGACGTCGAGACGCGGCTCGAACAGGCCCCCGAGGGGTGGATCGTCTGGGTCTGCGACGAGGACCGCGTGCCGCAGGCCCGCGAGGTCCTTCCCGAGTTCTTGAAAAACCCCACGGACGCGCGCTATGCCTTCGCCCCCCGCGAGGCCGCCGCGCGTCGTCGGCAGGAGGAAGAGGTCGAGGAGGCCTTTCGGAAGCGCCAGGTCCGCGTGCGCGAGCGGTGGGACGAGGGGAGGGAGGCGCCCCGCGTCCTCACTTACGTCCTCGTTACCCTATGCGTCGCCGTCGGGCTGGCCACCAACCTCGGCGGACAATCCAACGACGGACAATCCAACAACGTGCTCCGGCGATTGCTCGTGTCGGAGTACGTGCGCCCAACCCTGCCCGAAATCCAGGCCGGGCAGCTGTGGCGCGTCGTCACGCCGATCTTCCTCCACTTCGGCATGGTCCACCTCCTCTTCAACATGCTCATGCTCCTCGACCTCGGCGGTCGCGTCGAGTCGCGCATCGGCACGTGGCGCTACCTGGCGATCGTCCTCGTCATCGCCGTCGTGTCGAACCTCGCCCAGTATTACCTCGGCCCGTTCAGTTTGAAAGAGTGGCGGAAGCTGTTCGAGCCCTCCCCCCTCTTCGGCGGGATGTCCGGTGTGGTCTACGGGCTGTTCGGCTACGTGTGGATGAAGAGTCGGTTTGACCCGGCGAGCGGACTACAGATGTCCGCGTCCACTGTCGTCATTCTGATGGCGTGGCTCGCCATCGGCCTGACCGGCTTCCTGGTGGAGGCGATCGCCAACGGGGCGCACGCCGGGGGGCTGATCGTCGGGCTGGTCATCGGCTACGCGCCGCACCTGTGGCAACGACTGCGACGCGACTGAGCGCCCAGAGCGCGGCCCACGCTAGCACAAGCAAGGCGATGGCGCGGCTGCTGTCCAGGGACCGCAAGGCGACGAACAGTTGCCCGGCCCCGAAGGCCAGCCCGAGCGTCAGCCACGGCCGGCAGTCGGCCCGCGCGCGCACGCCGACGAGCAGCCCGAGCAGCACGAGCAGCGCGGCCCAGGTCTCCACCGCGACCTCGGACGAACGGGGCGAGGGAAGGTCGAAGGGCCCCCCAGGGAAAGCCAGCACGACCAGCGCTGCCGCCACGGCCAGCAGCCAGAGGGGCGTCGCGAGGGCTCGCGCCCAGCGCTCGACGCGAGAGGGGAAGGCCCGCCCGACGCCCAGCCAGGTCGCCAGGGCGGCGCCCTGCACGTCCCAGAGGTAGGGAACGATGCCGTGCCAGGTGCCGACCTGCCACATGAACCAGCCGAGCACGGCGCCCCAGAAGCTCAGGACGAGGAAATCGACGCGCAGTTCGGGGCGCTCGTGGAGCAACAGGGCGAGGAGGAAGTAGCCGGAGGCCAGCAGTGGGACGAACCAGCGGATGGAGACGCACCAGCCGGAGTAGTTGTTGGACAGCAGCGCGAAGACGAGCCAGGTGCCGGCCGGCCAGGCGTAGCAGAACAAAACCTCGGGGCGGAAGCGCAGGCGCCACGGCAGGAGGAATGGAGCGAGGGCGGCGAGAAAGAGGGGAAGGTCGGACAGCATGAAGCCGCGCTCGTTGAAGAGCAGCCCCAGCGAGTAGAGGGCGAGATCGCCGACGCTCTCGTGGTTGTAGATGCCGGTGAGCTGGGTGGCGTCGAACTCCGCGCCGGGGTAGTCGAAGGCGGCCGGGTCGGCGTTGGGCGGGCCGAACTTGCCGGCGTAGGCATAGGTGACGCCGTGGTGGAACAGGGCCCACGGCAGGGCGCCCGCGACCACGACGGAGGCGCAGACGAGGGCCGCGGTAAACGAAAAGGGTCGCGTGCCCGGCGCGGGGCCCACCCGGTGCGCCCCGCGCCAGGCGACGATGAGAGACAGGCCCGCCGCCAGCAGTCCGCCCGTGGGCTGTTCGATGGCGTAGGCGAAGCCGACGAGACCGCCGATCAGCGCGAGCAGCCAGGATGGGCCACGATCGGGCGTGGCCTCCCAGCGCAGGAGGGCCAGCAGGGCCCCGGCGGCGAGGGGGAGGATGAGGATGTGCCCGTTGACCTGGCGGACGTAGGGCAGCGCCACGGTGGACAGGCCAAGGCTCGCGGCGAGGGCGACCTGCCAGGGTGGCGACAGCCCCACCCGCCCTGCCAGGCGGTAGACGCACCAGATGCCGGCGACGTAGGCCACCCCGCTGGAAGCGATGGTCATGAGGTAGCAGAACACGTCGGGGCGCGTGGCGGCACGCAGCCCGAACAGCGCTTGCAGCAGGGCGTAGAGCCCGGCGAGGAGGATGGCGGGGACGGGCGGCTTGTCGGAGTAGAAGTGCCCGTTGATGCGCACCTTGTCGCCGGTGCCGCGCTCGTCGAGCCCCTCCACCTCAGGGTTGTAGACGGGGGGGCGCCCGGGGACGGGAGCACAGCGGGGAGGTACGTAGATCGAATCGTCGATGGCGAGGGTGTGGCGATCGACGAGCGAATCGACGGTGGCCAGCCGGCTGGCGTCGTTGGAGCTGCTGGCGAAGGGCACGGCGCTGCCGAGGGCGATCAGCGTCGCCGCCAGCACCACGCCAGGCTCGCCCCATCGGGTGAAGTTGCGCATCAGCTCGAGGTGTGGTCGTGAACGATGCGCCAGCCTTCCGGCAGGCGCCTGAACAGCAAGGTGAACAGCCCCCCGGGCTTGTCCTTCTTGCGCACCAGTTGCCAGCGCCCGCGGACGAGGGCGTGGTCGGCGCCAAGGACTTCGACCTCGAGGTCGCGGAAGGTCAACTGGCCCATCTCCTGGCCCTCCGACTGGTAGCGCTTGCGGTAGCGGTCGAGCGTCGATTGCCAGCCGCGCGTGACGGTGCTCCCAGAGGAGAAGGTGAGCCGGGGCGAGGCCCAGTACCCGGCCATGAACCTTTCGAGATCGCCCTTGTTCCAGGCGATCACCTGCTCGTCGAGCACGCGGCGCACGGCCACGGCCGGGGCCTCGGGGGCGGGGAGCGCGGGGGCGGCCGGCTCGAAGCAGGGCGGGGCGGGGCGGCAGCGGGGGCGCAACCGTTGCCCGGAGGCGGGGGCGCCGGGGAGGGCGAGCGCGATCAGGCCGAGGCACAAAGGGAACCAGCGTCGCATGACGATCCTCTCCGGTGGCGGGCGCGCCACTCCGGGGCGAGCAGAACGATCCCGAGGGAGGCGAGCACGACGATACGGAGGTAGAGCATCGGCTCGACCTGCCCCACCCACACGAAGGAGTAGTAGCTCACGAGGTCGAGCGCCACAACCAGCGCCGTCAGGAGCAAGGAGCGGCGCGTCAGCGGGACCAGCAAAGGGACGAGCCAGAGCACCCACTGGGGCGAGTAGAACACCGCCAGGCTGACGAACACGATCAACACGACCGCCCCGCGGCGCAGCAGACTGGCCAGGTCGCCCGGGCGCAGACAGAAAAGGATCGCGATGGTCAGCAACAACGTCCCGGACCGGAAGGCGCGGCCCAGGGGCGTGTTGTCGGCCAGGCAGGTGGGCAGCAGGTAGCCGTAGACCGTGAGGTCGTGCGACACGAGCTCGCGCGTCAGTTGCACGCGGTACGGCCCCCACGTGCCCTCCCAGCCGTCGTGGGCGAGCGGGGCGATCAAAAACAGCCCGACCGTCAGGGCGTAGACGGCCAGCCAGAGGAGGGCACGGCGCGAGGTCAGGCCGAGGTGGCGCAACACGAGCGGGACGAGGAGCACCGGGTAGACCTTGACCATGGCGGCGGAGGCGAGGAAGACCGCCGAGGCCGCCCACCAGCGCCGGCCCAGGCAGGCCAGACCGACGGCCATCAGCAGCGCGGGCACCACGTCGAAGCGGAAGAGGGAGAAATAGAGCGCGGCCGGCAGGACCACAAGCAGCCCGCTGGCGGAGAGCGAGCCGTCGGGCAGGTAGCCGCGCTGGAGCACGGCGATGAGGAGCAGCAGGCAGGCCGCCATCAGGCAGGAGTAGGTGCGCGCCGCCCGGCGGAACGACACCCACAGGGGGCGCTCCTCGGGGGTAGGGCGGTGCTCGACGATGTTCATGTAATGGCTGTCGCAGAAGGCGGCGGGGGCGGGCGGGAGGTCGCCCTGCCAGACGAAGCCGAGGCGGAAGATCAGCAAGGCCGCATGGGGGTATTCGAGATAATAGCGCTCGGCGAGGGGGCGATCTTGACGCATCTGCTTGACGAAATCTTCATCGTAATCTTCCCACGTGGGCTCGACGATGCGGCCGGCTTGCCTGCCGAGGCTGGCGTTGTAGCCGCGCAGCGCGAGGGCGACGAAGTCGTGATCGTCGAAGAGCTCGGGGTGCGTGCCGCGCGTTTCGTTGGGCAGGTTCTCGAAGTCGAGGCCGAACTGGTCGGGCGGTTGCGCGAGAAGGGCGGCGAGGAGGTAGAGCGGCGGGACCGCGTACGGGGCCAGTCGGGCGAACTGGCGCAGAAAGGGGGCCCGGCGACCTTCTCCGGGGGGGAGCAAGGGGGCCGGGCCGGGGCTTGCCTCGGCGGCTGGCATGGGGGAGCTCAACCGGCCTTCTCCGAGGGGGGGACGTGGGCCGTGTCGGACAGGCCCTGATGGATCCGGCTGCCGTTGACTTCCATCGTGAAGTAGGGGGTCCCGGCCGGCACCTCGAACTCGAGGTAGGCGGTCATCCCGGTGTCGGAGTAGTCCCGGAACACCTGGCCGTCGGGGCCGAGGAGGCGGCCTCGGTCGGCGATGCGGGCGTTCTTATCGACGACCTCGGCAAAGATCTCCTGAAGGACGCGCATCTCGGCGGCGAGCTTGTGGTCCCAGAGATCGACGTCGGTGCCGGTGTCGAGGTCGTCGAGCTCGGTCATCTGCGCCTCGTTGACGCTCTCGCCCACCCCGATCAGCACGAACTTGAGCGGGGGGCGCCTCTTGGCCGCGACGGCGCGGGCCAGCTCAGTGCTGTAGGCCTTCACCGCGTCGAGGTCGTGGAGCTCGCCGTCGGTGATGAAGACGTAGAAGCCCCACGGCGCATCGTGAAAGCGATCGACGAAGTAGCGCACGGCGGGGAGGAGCTGCGTGCCGGTGCCGAAGTCCTTGGGCGGGCCGAACACGTGTGCTTCGGCCTGGTCGGCGGTCAGGTCGCCGACGATCTCGATCTCGCTGCCGGCGGGGCCGGTCGCCCAGTAGATGCAGGTGGTGCCGCCGTCGGCATCGACCTTGCGGGCGAGGTAGGCGCAGATCTTCTGGGCGACCGGCGTGATCTGGTTAGCGACCTGCTTCTTGCGGCCGAAGAGAGTGGACAGCAGCCCGCCGCTCTCGGAGATGCCGTAGAGGTGCTGCATCGACCCGGAGCCGTCGAGCGCGATGCCGGTCTGCGAGCCCTCGCGGGAGGGCTCCATGAGCACCGTGGCGACGACGCGCGTCTTGCTCCCCGCGAGCGGATAGACGTTGACCTCGCCGAACGGCTCGACGACGTGCTTGAGTTGCGACAAGAGTGCTTCTCCGCAAGGGAAGTGTCCCTGTGCTAGTTCGTCTGCCCTGCCCATTCATTTTATCGCCCGCCGCGCCCACTCCCAGCGAAAAGCCAACAAACGGCAGCGCAGGCGGCGAGCCTGGTCCCCTCTGCCGCTATCTTATTGCCGACTGCGCGGTTGCCGCCAGGGAAAAACCGCAATCGTTGCCGGCGCGGCACCGCGCTCGCCGGGCGCGCGCGCCCCACCTATACTGATCGAACGCCCGAACACCTCCGGCCCCCGGAGCGCCATGACGACTGCCGCGCCGCCGCCCGACGCCCTCGAACTGTCCGTCGTCATCCCCTGCCTCAACGAGGCCGAGACCGTCGGCGCTTGCGTCGAGAAGGCCCTGCGCGCCCTCCGCGAACACGGCATTGCCGGCGAGGTCGTCGTCGCCGACAACGGCAGCACCGACGATTCTCGCGAGATCGCCGCCCGCCTCGGGGCGCGGGTCGTGCCGGTCGAGGCCAAGGGCTACGGGAGCGCCCTCATGGGCGGGATCGCCGCGGCCCGCGGCAACTTCGTCGTCATGGGCGACGCCGACGACAGTTACGACTTCCTGGAGGCCCCCTGCTTCCTCGCCAAGCTCCGCGAGGGCTTCGACCTCGTGCAGGGCTGCCGGCTCCCCGCCGGCGGCGGCACCGTCCTGCCGGGCGCCATGCCCTTCTCGCACCGGTGGTTCGGCAACCCGGTGCTCTCGTGGATGGTCCGCATCATGTTCGGCTCGCCGGTCCACGACGTCTACTGCGGGCTGCGCGGCTTCCGCAAGGGCTGGTACGAAGGGCTCGACATGCGCTGCACCGGGATGGAGTTCGCCACGGAGATGATCGTCAAGGCGAGCCTCTTCCCCAGCAAGATCGCCGAGGTGCCGACCACTCTCCACCGCGACGGCCGAACCATCGGCCGGCCCCACCTCCGCACCGTGCGCGACGGCTGGCGGACGCTGCGCTTCTTCCTGATGTGCTCGCCGCGCTGGCTGTTCCTCTACCCCGGGCTGTTGCTCCTGCTCCTCGGGGTGGTCGGCTACGGGCTGGCCCTGCCCGGCACCACCATCTTCGGGGCGACCCTGGACGCCCACACGCTCCTGTTCGCCAGCCTCGCCGCCCTCACCGGACACCAGGCGGTCCTGTTCGCCCTGTTCACCCGCGCCTTCGCCGTCTCCGAGGGGCTGATGCCGCCGAACGCCCGGCTGAAGCGCTGGGCGCGTTTCCTCAACCTGGAGCGCGGCCTAATGGCCGGGATCGGGGCGATCTGCCTGGGGGCGACGCTGCTAGGCCTGGCCGTGCGACAGTGGTGGCAGGTCGATTTCGGCAACCTCGATTACGCCCACACCATGCGCCTCGTCATCCCCGGCGTGACGCTGGTGGCGCTCGGCTTTCAGACGGTCCTCGGCAGTTTCTTCCTGAACATCCTCGGCTTGCGCAGGAGGTGAGCGATGGCCCTCCTCCACCTGCCCGCGCTCGCCCTCTTCGCCGCCACCTTTGTTCTTGCGGCCGGCACCCTGCTGCCGCGGCGCCGGTTCGCCCTCGGCCGGTTCGCCCGCGGGCTGGCCCGGCGGCGGGCCCTGGCGGTGGCCGTCGTCGGCTTGCTGGGCTTCGCCAACAGCGCGGCGGTTGGCCTGTGGCACCCGCACGCCCCGAACTTTCACGACGAGTTCAGCTACCTCCTCGCCGCCGACACCTTTGCCTCCGGCCGGTTGACCAACCCGACGCCGCCGCTGCCGGAACACTTCGACACCTTTCACGTCATCGTTCGACCGACCTATGCCTCGAAGTACCCGCCGGCGCAGGGGCTGGCCCTCGCCCTTGGACAGGTGCTGACCCGGGCCCCGATTGTCGGCGTCTGGCTGGGCATCGCCGCCATGGGCGCCGCCTGCTGCTGGGCGCTGCAAGGCTGGCTGCCCGCGCGGTGGGCCCTGGCGGGCGGCCTGCTGCTGACGATCTACCCCACCGTCCACTTCGTCGAGTGGGACAACTGGAGCCAGACCTACTGGGGCGGCCAGGTGGCGGCGGCCGGCGGGGCGCTGCTCTACGGCGGGCTGTGGCGCGCCCTGCGGCGGGGCGGTTCGGCGTGGTCGTTGCTCCTCGTCGGGCTCGGGCTGGCGATCCTGGCGAACAGCAGGCCTTACGAGGGGTTGCTGGTGAGCCTGCCGGCCGCGGCGGTGCTGGCGGCGCGGTTGGTTCAGGTGGCCCGCCGAGACGGGGTGGCGGCGGCCGTGGTCTGGGCCTTGCCGTTGGTGGGGGCGCTGGCCGCGCTGGGGGCGACGATGGCCTACTACAACTTCCGCGTCACCGGACGGCCGCTGCGGTTGCCCTACCTCGAACACGAGAGCACTTACGCCATCGCCCCGTCGTTCCACGTGTTGCCGTCGCGGCCGGCGCCGGCGATCTACTTCAACGCCGACGGCACGCTCAACCCCGACTACCAGTTGCGCTACAGCTTCCACCATCTCGGTTACGAATTGGGTTGTTACGAGCGATACGCCACGGCGGCGCAGCGCTGGGACGAGCTCTGGAACAAGGCCGATCGGCTGTACTTCTTCTTTGTACTGCCGATGGGGGCGGCCCCGACCGGCCTGCTGTGGCTGTGGCGGTCGCGGCGAACGTGGCTGGCCGCGACCGCCGTCTTCTTCGTCTTCGCCGGCACGTGCCTGGCGACCTGGACGACGGCGCACTACGTCGCCCCGATGATGGCCCCGCTGCTGTTCCTGGGCGTGCAAGGGCTGCGCACGTGGGTGGTGGCGCGACCGCTGTACTTCTGGGCCCCGACGGGAGTGGTGTTGCTCGCGTCGGCGGGGGCCTTCGTCGGCGACATGGTTTATCTCGGCGAGCAGAGGGCCCGGCCCCAGTCAACCGATGCCTTCCGATACCTCCGCGCCGGCATGGACGAGCAATTGTCGGCGTTGGAGGGCAAACACCTGATCTTCGTGAGGTACGCGCCCGAACACTGCCCCTCGGGCGAGTGGGTGTACAACCGGGCAGACCTCCCCAACGCGAAGGTGGTCTGGGCCCGCTCGCTGGGCCGGCGGCGCGCGGGGGAGGAACTGTCGCGGCGCGACCGGGAACTGATCGCCCGGCTGCCGGGCCGGGCGGTGTGGATACTGGACGCGGACGACTGGCCGCCCGAGCCGCGAAAGGTCGAGACGAAGGGAGCGCCTCCCGCCCGCTGAATCTGGGCTTGTGAAAACATGGCGAGGCGCGCGGGGCGGCGAGAGCCCGCCGGTGCGTTGCGCCACCGGCCGGCTCACGCC
>JBBSEZ010000048.1:0-33424 GCA_038239195.1 Gemmatales bacterium | reverse complement strand
TGGGCCTCCGTGTGTCCAGGCAGCGCGCCACGTGACCAACCGCCCCAGAAGAATCAGAACAGCGCCAAACGGCCAAACTTTCGGGCCGGGTGTCACGGCCAAACTTTCGGACCGCTGACAAAGACTCGGCCCACCCTACGATGCTGGTTCCTCCAAGGGGAAACGATGCACCTGCTCGTCATTGAAGACGACCCTCTTGTGGGCAAGTCGCTGCGCAAGGGCCTCGAAGAGGCGCAGCACGAGTGCGTCTGGGCCCAAGACGGCGAGGCGGGGCTGATGGAGGCCCTGACGCAGCGCTTCGACGCGATCGTGCTCGATCTGCTGCTGCCGGGCGTGCCGGGCCTGACGGTCCTGGCCCGGCTGCGCGAGCAAGGCGTGCGCACCCCCGTGATCTTGCTGACCGCCCTCGGCTCGGTCGAGGAGCGCGTCGCGGGCCTGCAAGCGGGCGCCGACGATTACCTCGTCAAGCCGTTCGCCTTCGCCGAACTGGCCGCCCGCCTCGAGGCCATCTGCCGTCGCGCCCTCGACCGGCCGGCGGCCGTGATGACGGCCGGCGACCTGTCGCTCGACCTGACGACGCGCCGGGTGCTGCGCGGCGACAGCGAAATCGATCTGACGCCGACGGAGTTCAGCATCCTCGAGCTGCTGATGCGCCACGCCGGACAGGTCGTGACGCGCAAGATGCTGTGCGAGCACCTGTGGGAGGCCGACTGGGAGGGGACCACCAACCTCATCGAGGTCCACATCAACCGCCTGCGCAAGAAGTGCGACCGGGAGAGCGCCGCCGCGTGTATCCAAACCGTGCGAGGGCGCGGCTATGCCTTCCGGGCTCCTTGACGGCCGATTCCGCACCCTGCGCTTCCGGCTCACCTTCTGGAACACCGGCGCCATTCTGTTGCTGGTGCTGGCCACGCTGGTCGGCCTGCGCGAGGGCCTGCGTTACACCTTGCAGCGCGAGCTGGACAGGCTGCTCGCCGAGGACATGACCGAGGTGCAGCTCGCCCTCGACAACCATTACCCCGACTGGACCAAGCTCAAGGAAGAACTCGACCGCAAGGCCATCAGCCACAAAGCACGCGCCTGGTTCGTAAGGATCTTCACGCCCGACGGCAAGCGCCTGCTGGCCACCACCGGTGCTCCCGGCTTCGAGGTGCCCGAGACCGCAACGGCCGACTTGCCCTTCAACGTCGCCACCTATCGCGTCGTTCAGCAGCGCCTGCACCACCCCGGGCGCCCCAAGATGGTGGTGCGAGTCGGCTGTAGCCAGGACTTCGTCGATGACAACGTGCTGAACTTGAGCAAGATGCTCATCGTCGCCGGGGCACTCTTCCTCGCGCTGGCGCCCCTGAGCGGTTACTGGCTGGCGGGCCGCGCCACCCGGCCGTTGACCACCATTCTGGAGACGACGGCGCGCATCCGCCCCGGTCAGCTCGACGAGCGCGTGCCGCTGACCGGCAGCGGCGACGAGCTCGACCGCCTGGCCACCACCATCAACGGCCTGCTCGACCGCCTGGCCACCCACCTGGAGCGCCAGCGCGAGTTCGTCGCCAACGCGGCCCACGAACTGCGATCCCCCCTGGCGGCGCTGCGCACCTCCGCCGAGGTCGCTCTGGGCCGCGACCGATCTCCCGAGGAGTACCGCGAATTGCTCGCCGACATGATGGAGGCGAGCGAGGGGCTGGGCGGGCTGGTCAACCAACTGCTGTTGCTCGCCGAGGGCGAGGCGGGCTTGCCGCACGCCGGCACCGAGGTGGCCCTCGACCGGCTCGCGGCGTGCTCCGTGGCCATGTTCGCCGGCATGGCCGAGGAGCGCGGCCTGGAGCTGCGCGCGGAGCTTGCCGCCGCGACGGTGGTAGGCCACGAGATGCACCTGCGCCAGATCATCAACAACCTCATCGACAACGCCATCAAGTTCACCCCGGCCGGCGGGCGCGTGATGGTGGAAGTGGGGCCGGCGCGAGAGGGAGGGTTGGCCGTGGTGTTGCTGCGCGTGCGAGACAGTGGGGTGGGCATCGCGGCGAACGACTTGCCGCACGTCTGCGAGCGCTTCTACCGCACCGACAAATCGCGCCAGCGGCCGGCGACGCACCCGGGCCCTGGCGGAAACGGGCTGGGGCTGAGCATCTGCGAGGCCATCGTCAGCGCCCACGGGGGGCGCTTTCACGTCGAGAGCGCGGTGGGCAAGGGAACGACGGTGACGGTTTGGTTGCGCGCGGCACGGCCGGCATAGCAGCGACAAGCGTCCGTCTTGTCGGCTTCCTGTGGGACCGTTGATCCCGCCGCGCCCTGAACTGCCTGAACCGACGTGGGCCCGTGGGGCCGCAGTATGGCTTCGCGCGAGGTTGCCGCGTGCGGTAGAATGGGCGTGCCCATCAAACCTCCGAGAGGGCCTCCCGTGCCTCCGACCAAACGTACCCTCGATGAGCTCGCCAGTCTTGGGGGAAACATCTTCGACCGGCAAGTGCGGCCGAGCCTCCGGCCCGAGGATGACGGCAAATTCGTCGCCATCGACGTCGAGAGCGGCGACTACGAAATGGACGAGGACGAGTATGCGGCCGTCGCGCGCTTGCGGTCGCGGAAACCGGCGGCCGACGTCTGGCTAATGTGCGCGGGCTACCCGACAACGTACCGCATGGGAGTTGTCCGATGATCCAAGGGGCCGTGAACGCCCGCCACGAGGCCGTTGTCCGCCTCCGGGTGCGGGGGCCCGGCGGGGCCGAGTCGGACGTGGACGCGATCGTCGATTCCGGTTTCACAGCGTCCCTGACGCTGCCGATGGCGACGGTGACCGCCCTGGGCCTCGCTCGACAGTCGGATGGCATCGAGGTGCTTGCGGACGGGCCCGGCAGAGCTTTCTCGCTCGCTGAAAAGAACCGACGACGTCTGCGTTTCGACGCTCGAACAGAGAACGGGCCCCTCCCCTCTTCTCGTGCCTTCCTCCGCCGATATAATGCTCGGTGAACAGACAGCCGGATGGCTGACAATCCCCACTCCGCAATCGGAGGAAAAAGTATGCCTACGTCGCTCAGAGACTTTCTACAGGAAAAAGCTGCCCAGTACGCAGCCGAGAGCGAGAAAAACAGGGAAGTGATCGAGGAGTGGCAGGCGGCGGTGGAACGGCTGTTAACCCAGTTGGAAGGGTGGTTGGGCGCTGCCGACCCAAATGGAATCATTCGGCACGAACGCAGCCAGATCGAGGTTGCCGAACCTGGCCTCGGCCGTTACCCCATTTCTTGCTTGAATATTCGGGCATTTGGCAAGTGGGTTGGCCTGATCCCCAAGGCCCGGAAAACGGTCAAGAGAGCTGCCCCGCAACAAAGGGGCGCTCCGGAGCAAGCCACGGGGCGTGTGGACATTACAGATGAGATCCGTCGTTACGTGCTTTACCGCTTTCCACAGGGTGCGGATGAGCAGTGGTTCATGGACGACACTGCTGCGAACAGCGATCTGCAACCGCTAACCGCAGATCGGTTCGAGTCCGCCCTGTTGGGCTACTTCCAATGAAGACGCTCATGGATGCGTGGAAATGGTATGAATCAGCCAGAACCAACCTCGTCCGCATGCGACGATTGGGCACCCGCCACTGGGGTGACGAGTCACTGAAGAACGCTTCCATCTGGTTGGACGATCGGTTCAAGGAAGTAGAAGCCAGAGACATCGAGACGGAAACGGATCTTGCCATCAAGCCGCTTGAAGATCTCGGAGTGCTTGTGCTGTTCTCCGTGTTCGAGGCAGCTGTCCGGGACTACTTGGAAGGGATTATCAAGCCAATGACCGGCAAACTTGGCCACCCGATCCTTGAGCACGCAGCCGAGAAAGTACTGGAAGGCATCAAGCAGGGCAGCTTTGCAAACCAAGTATTGGCCCCATTACAGGAGCAAGGTCGGATCACCCCTCAGCTAAGCGACAAGGTGAAACAAGTGCGCGATTACCGGAACTGGGTCGCTCATGGGAAACGCGAGCCACGAGAGCCCCACATCGTCAACTTGGACGCCAAGGAAGCTTTCGAGCGACTGAAGGAGTTCCTTGAGACCTTGAGCATTGCCGTGGAGCCCGAACGAGAAGAACCGGAGACAGATGAGCAGGAGGGCCCGGAGGACTGATCCGGTCTTGACCTTTGGAGGGTGAGGCGGAAAACGCCTGATGCAGAGTTAGACAGGGCGGAGGTACATGCGGATGGGGCCGGGACCATCGGGGCTGTTAGCCCGGAAAGGCCCAGTTCAGGGCCCCACGGCGGTGGCTCGACACATGCCGCCGCCCAGACCTTCAACACTTCTCACTTTTTCTCCTTCCGGCCGCGTCAACGCCTTCGGGGTCAGGGCCCCGGACCGGGACTACTGGGAGGGGCCTGTTTCTCGCGCTCCTGCTGCAGCTCCTTGGCGGCGCGGTGCCGTGAAGCCACGCCCGGCTGGGGGAAGAGCCCGCCGCCGAGGATCAGGGCCGCCAGCGTCAGGTACGCGATCCGCTCCCGCGGCGAGGTCTTCAGCACGACCGTCGAGAAGTGCCTCGTGCCGGTGAACAGCAGAAGGTAGGCGCGCACCACGGCGATCCCGTTGAGCGCGGCCGCCGCCACCACGGCCACCCCGACGTAGGGGTTGGCCTCGATGGCGCCGTCCACCAGCAACTCCGACGAGATGAAGCCGAGCGTCCCGGGGAAGCCCACGCTCCCCAACCCGGTCAAGAGGAAGCAGACGGCCAGCGTGGGCGAGTGTTCGTACAGGCCGTGAAAGTCGGTCAAAGAGAGCCGGCCGTAGCGGGCCTCCACGGCGCGGAGCGTCAAGCCAAAGCCGCCCAGGGAGATGATGACCGAGAACCACAGACAGAGGGCCCCCGTCAGGGAAAGTACGGTGTGCAGCTCCAGCCCGACCAGCACGAGCGACGCGTGGCTCAGAAACAGGTAAGCGAAGAAGCGCCGCGTGTCGCGCTGAACAGAGGCCATCCCCGCGGCATACAGGGCCGTGAGCAGCGAGACGAAACTGAGGCTCTGCAACATCCAGTCTGGAGCGATGGGCAGGACCAGGCGAAACGCCGCGTAAACGCCGCCCAGCGGGGCCACGTACAGCAGGGCGATCCCGAACGACGCGTGGTCGAACCAATCGACCACCCAGCAGTGGACGGGCACGGTGCCACACCGCACGAGGATGGCCAGCAGGAGCAGGCCTGCGGCCCCCTCGCCCGCGCCCCCTTCGAGGAACGCCCCGCCCGCCAGCAGCAGGCCGACGAACAGGGCCATGTGCAAGAGATACACCCGGGCCGGTCTGCCGCGGTTGAGCAATTCCAGGTACGGGGACACCGTCCCCGCAATCAAGAGGGCGATGAGCACCCACGGGTCTTTGGCGCTGAACGTCGCCAGGCGGATGGCCTCGGCGGCCAACGACCAGGTGTACGAGAACCGCCGCATGTTGGCGCGCGCGGTACACAGGCCAGTCAGGAAATGCAGCAGGGCCACCACCGGCACCAGCGGGGCGTTGAGCTCGTCCATTCCCAGGACTTGCCGCCCAAGGACGCGAACCTGAAAGCTCCACGGATCGCCTGCCTCGGGCGGCACGCCAAGGTAGAAGCCCAGCCAGGCCAGGAACGTACAGCCGAACGCGGCCCCGGTGAACGCCAGGCCCCAGAGGGCGGCGCGATCGGGCTCGCGCAACTGGCTGACGCACACGGCGCCGAGCAGAGCGACCAGGATCGCCAGTTCGACCCAGGGCAAGTGGAAAAGGTTCATGTGAGCTCTTCAATCGTTACGGCTTGTGGCGGGACTGGTAGGGGACCGCCGGGCTCGCCGGGACCGTGCGAGGGCGGCGCCTGGCCGGAGAGGAAATGAATCCAGCGGCGCTCCAGGGACTCGCACCACCAGAACGTCCAACAAAAGGGCCCGACGACGTAGTCGGTCAGAAACCCGTCCAGATAGCCGCGCTCCAGCGCCAGGCGATACAGCCAGGCTCGGTGTCGGTCGGTGGTTGGCCGGCCCCAGAAGGACGTTGACTGCGGGAGCCGGTCCCCGATGGCGTTTTCCAGGGTGTGGTAGTCCTGGAGCAGGCTCGGCGCCCGCACCAGTTGCAGCGTGCGCAAGCAAGCGTGCCCGAGGAGGTGGACCAGAGCGACGTAGCGGAGCCCGAAGCCGATCTCGGTGACGATGATGCCGACCTGCGAGAGCGACGCGAAGGCGAGTGCGGACTTGATGTCCGTCTGCACGCTGCCCACCAGGTAGGCGTAGACGGCGGTGGTCAGGCCCACGACGACGACCGCGGCGCACAGCAACGTCGAGCGCTCCAGGAGCGGGCTGACGCGCAGCAGCAAGAAGGCGCCCAGGTGGACGGACAGGGCCCCGTAGAAGATGGCGCTCGAAGGAGTCGGCCCTTCCATCGCCCGCGCCAGCCAGCCGGAGAACGGGACCAGCCCCGACTTCCCCGCGGCGGCCACCAACAAGAGGAGCCCCACGGCGAGGGCCTGGCCCTCCGTCACCGCGGCGCGCCCCTCGGGCCACGGGTTGCTCGCGGTCACGCCCAGGAGCCGGTCTAAGTCGCCCTGGCCCGTCATGTGGTGCAGCACCACGGCGGCCAGGAGCAGCGCCGCATCCGAGACGCGGTACACGACCCACACCCACAGGCCGTTGCGCGCCGGGGCGGCGCGCTCCTGGAAGAAGGCGACCAGGAGCGCCGACGACAGCCCGACCAGCTCCCAGCCGGCGAACAGGGTCTCGATCGTGCCGGCCAGCGAGGCCATCACCATGCCGAACAGGAACAGGGCGTAGAGGACGAAGAAGCGGTTGAAGCCGCGCTCGCGGTGCAGGTACTTGACGCAAAAGGCCCCGATCGTCCCCACGAGGACGTACGACAGGATGGCGAGCGGCACGGAGAGCCGGTCGAAGACGAACTTGACCGAGAAGTGGTACTCCCCCTCGGCGCCGGGCAGCCCGATCTGAACCCAGCGGCCCAGGTGAACGACCACGTGCCGCGTGTCCCAGATCAGCATGAGCGCGAGGACGGCGACCGCGGGCAACAACCCGGAGACGACCGCCACCTGGGTGGCGCGGGTAATCGCGCTCTCGCTGAGCTTCCGCCTCAGCAAGGTGGACAACCCGAGGAAGGCCACCAGCAGGGCCGGGGCGGCCACCACGATGGTGCCCAGCCAGACCATCAACTGCTTGGAATCCGGCATGGTTGCTTTCCTTGGTCCTTCGTGCGTAGTGCTTCGTTCTTAGCAAAGACAGACACCGCGCATTCTTTGCTAAGAACCAAGCACTACGCACGAAGAACTAATTTGTGCAAACTCCAGGTGGTCGCGCCAGCCGCGATACCAATCGACCGACGAGGCCGCCTTGGGCAGGTGCTCCGCGGTGGGCCGGTAGTCCTGGAACGTCCCTTTCTGGAAGACGCTGAGCGCGCGCGTCTCGGGGTGGATCACGACGAGTCGCACCCAGTTGTTGCGACACAACCTCCCGATGCCCTCGTTGCGGTCCATGATGCGGAGCATCCCCTCGGGAGGCACTTCGAGGATGAAGAGGGAGCGAACGGGCTCGTGGATCTCGACCATCTGCCAGGGCAGGCCGGTCCGCAGGTCGCTCGCCGCTCCGTCCATGACGCCCAGGAGGGCCGCGACGTTGTGGGGCAGCTTCGTGCCGCAGCCGAAGCCGACGTTATCGACGTTGGAAAAGTAATACTCGAGGTTGATGCCTGCGCAAACGGGGAAGACGGCCTGGAGGATGCGCGTCAGGATGGAGTGTTCGGCATCGTCCCCCAGCGGGTCGTACGACGTGAGGAACGCCCGCCGGTCGAGGAACAGCCCGCGCGTCCACTCGCGCCGGCCGACGATGGTCATGGCGTTGGTCGCGTGCCCCAACTCCGGCCGGGTCTGGGCGAGGTCTTCGGAGCGCTCCTCGACGTGCTGCCGGGCGGCGGCGAAGGAGAGCGTGAGCGGCGCCGACATGAACCGCCGGCAACGTTCGTGCGCGTTGCGCTCGCAGGCCGATTCGATGTTCCGGCGGGCCGACTCGAATTCCTCCCGGTGGGAGGCCGGGACGAGGTCGAGGTCGAAAAAGAGGACCGAGTCGTCGCACGTCATGTGGTAGGCGCCGACGAACACCGTCTCGGCCGGCACGATCAGCCCCCGTTGGGCCAGGCCATCCCGGACGCGGTGATCGTTCAGCACCTGCGCCATGGCGCGGGCGTTCGGCCCCCCGGCCGCGCCGCCGCAGGCGCCGCAGTTGTAGGCCGAGTTGTGCGGGTTGTTCAGGCTGTCCGAGCCGTGCCCGTGCAGGACCACCAGGCGGGCAAAGCCGATGGTCAGCCCGACGTCGCGGAGGAAGCGCTCGCCGCAGGCGGTCATCTCCGCAAGGGTGAGCCCCACCCGGCCGTTCTCGGGGCCCGGGGCCGGGTCGGCCCGTTCCAGGCGCAGCCGGGTCAGCGGCGGGGCCTGCACGAAGCGGCCGAACAGCCGGCGAATCCGCGCCGCCACGCGCGGGAAGAGGATGCGGGCCACCAGGGGCGCCGTGGCCAGCACCCCGACGGCCGCCGCCAGGAGGGCGCCCACCGCAAAGGTCCGGCTGCCGAGGTGGAAGTGGCGCGACGCGGTCCCCAGGGCCCAGCGCGTCCTCGCCCTCCGGCGGCTCGTCTCCCCGAGGTCCTCGCGCACGTCCTCGCCCACCCAGAACTGGGGCAGCACCACCACGGGGCAGAGCGGGGTGAAGTGTGCGTCCGCGGACCCGCGGTAGTACATGGCGAGGTTGTAGAACCCCGCGACGCCGAAGGTCTCGACGTCGGGGGCCAGTTCCTCCAGGTGGCGGCGAAACGACTCCTCCCGCTCGTCGAGGCAGAAGACCGCCTGGAAGCGGGGCGCCGGCGGCCTCCCGCCGGCCTGCCGGGCGTGCAGGGCGATGGCGTCGAGCGCCTGGGTGTAGAAGCGCCGCTCGTAAGCGAGGTGGAAGATCCGCCGGCGCTCCAGGCCGGAAAACGCCTCGATCTCCTCCAGCAGCGTGGACCACTCCCGTTCGTTCAGCCGGTGGAGGTCTTCCGGGGCCCAGCCGAGGACCTGCGCGAGCTGGAACACCAGAAAGGCTCGCTGCTCGACGCTCGGCGATCGGTGCGCGCCGAGGCGCCGGCGGAGCGCGTCCCGCAGTTCGCTCAAGGGGCCCGTGAATCCGAGGGCCTGCCGGGCCACGTACGCCAGGGCCAGCCGATCCAGCACGAGCCGGATGGCCAGGAGGTCGATCAGGCTCCCCGCGGGGACCGGGCGCACCACGCGGTCCCCGCGGAGCTCGACCTGGAGGACCATCCCGCCCCAGCCGCGCAGGGCGAGCAGCGTGGCGGAGAGAAAGTCGTCCCACTCCTCCTCGGCGACGCCGAGGGTTGCGAGCGATTCGCGAATCGATTCCAGCGGGGCGACGTGCCCGTCTTCGAGGCGGGCGAGCTCCGGGGCCAGCCCGCGCAGCCAGCGCTCCGGGGGGCCGCCCGATTGACGGTACAGCGCGCAGAAGGCCCGGTAGGGCCCTTCGTCCCTGCGAGGCAGAGGCCAGGGCGCGAAGCCCTGGTCCAGGAACGCCGCGCAAAACCGGATCAGCACGTCGTGTACCAGTCGGTCGGCGTCCGTCCCCGTCGCCTCAAGCAGCAGGTCCCGATGCCGGGCGTGCGCGGGCGGGGGCGGGGTGAACGCCGGCACGCCGCGGGCCCCGTCACAGCAAACGCGCCACAGGGCCTGGAGGGTGAAGCTCTCCCACTTGTCTTCTTTCCATTCCTCGATCGTCGAATGGCGGAAGCGCTCGAGGAGCCCCGCCACGCCGTTCGAGGCCCGTCGCTTCGGCCCCCCCACGGGCCTATCCGGGGCGGACTCGTCCCCCCCGCGCAGGTCGCGCATGACCCAGCGTCGCGTCTCCGCGATCAACCTGGCGCGGACGGCGGAGGAAGCTTCTTTCCGCACGCGCCTCAGGGCTTGCTTCTCGGCCACGTACCACACCAACTCCTCCGTGGGCCCGGTTTGCAGCGGGTACTGGAGCATCGCCAGGCGCAACTCGATGCGCGTGCAGAGGCCCAGCAATGGTTCCGCGGCCCGCTCCCCCAGGTCCTCCTCCAGCACGACCCGCAGGTCTCCGAAGCGAATCCGCCCCGACGGCAGTTTCTCGCGGTACCGATCTTCGGTCAGGTACGGGTGGCACCCGAACACCCGAGCCCCCTTCTCGACCGCCTCCTCGAACGGCAAATCCTCGAAGGCGTGCAGGGTGTTGTGGTGGATGAAGACCGTGATCGGCCCCTGGGCCGGCAGCAGGTGCGCCGCGCGGTCGATCGCGCACCGCAAGTTCGCCAGCGAGGGGTGAGGCTCCCCCCCCGTTGCCGGGGGGCTCGCGGGGGCCTGTTGCACGGTGGCTTCTGTCATGATCGATACCGTCCCACTCGGGCCCTGGTCAGGCGAGAAATACTCGAAGCGGCAAACTTCGGGGGCCCGCCGCTCGCGGCTTGGCGGTCCCCCCCTCACGCCACCGCCACCGGCTCGTCCTGCCGTGCCCTCTTGCGGGTGGCGGTCGGGTAGTTCGAGAGGGGCCGGTGCTTTTCTAGCCCCGCGACCGTCAGTTTGCGATGGGCCTCCTCGTACTCGCGCTCCAGCTCGCGCAACTTCTCCAGGACGGTGTGATCGACGAGGCGCGTGTCCGACAAATCGAGCACCACGTCTCGGTCGGGCGGGATGGCCGCGAGCGCCTTCTTGATCCACAGCCAGTTGGTGAACACCGCCGCCCCCTTCACCGAGACCGTGGTGGTGCGGTCGTCGCGAGCCTCGACGACGATGGACGGCTTGATCATCGCGCCGAGTGGGGCCCCGTTGACGAGGTGGATGATGAACTTGGCGACCACGCCCGCGGCAATGCCGATGAGCAGGTCGGTCGCCAGCGTCGTGATCAGCGTGGCGAGGAAGATGATGAGTTGCTCGATGCCGACCTGGAAGGTGTGGATGAACTCGCGCGGGGAGGCCAGGCGGTAGCCGGTGTAGACCAGCATCGCCGCGAGGGCGGCCAGCGGGATGTGGTTGAGCACCTGCGGGTCGTCCCGCAGGGACGGGACGAGTAGCGCCACGGCGACAGGCACCAGGGCCACGCACACCAGCAGGAACAGGGCGTGGAAGAAGTCGGCGAGGCGCGTGCGGGCGCCGTTGTCGATGTTGGCCTTGCTGCGCACGATCTCGGAGATCATGGGCAGCCCGCCGACGAACGCCGACACGGTGTTGGCCAGCCCGATGGCGGTCAGGTCGCGGTTGAGGTTGGTCTTGCGGCGCCAGGGGTCGATGAGGTCGATGGCCTTGGCGCTGAGCAGCGACTCGAGGCTGCCGACCAGGGCGAACATGAGCACGTACTTCCAGCCGATCGGGGCGTACCGGCCCTCTGTCAGGGCGGCGAAGTCCGGGCCCTTGAACGAGGCCAGCGCGCCGAACACGTTGGAGGGGAGGTTGACCTCGTACTTCGGGCCGATGACGTACTCGCGGTTGCCGAGGCGGTAGTTGTGGGAGTGGTGCAAGTCGAACGCCAGCCCGAGCGGAATCGCCACCAGGAGGACAAGGAGGGGGGCGGGGACCATGCGGACGTACCGGTTCTTGCTGAGCGGCAGCAGGAAGAGGATGAGCAGGCCCGACACGCCGATGGCGGCGATGGGCACCTTGATTTCCGTCAGGGTGTTGGGGATGGCGGCGAACTGGGCGAAGGCCCCGCCGCCGACGTTCTGCACCCCCAGGACGTAGTGGATCTGCTTGACGGCGATGATGACGCCGATGGCGGCGAGCATGCCGTGGACCGCCGCGGTGGGGAAGAAGTCGCCGATGGCGTCGCCCAGCCTGAGCAGGCCGAGCGCGAGCTGGATCATCCCGGCGGCGACGCCCACGGCCAGCGCCAGCCGATAGGCCTCCATGTTCTCCGCGGGGCTCTTGCCGGGCCCGCCGCCGAACTCGAGGATGCAGGCGATGGCGATGGCGATCAGGCCGGCGGCCGGGCCCTTGATCGTCAGCTCCGAGTTGCTGACGAACGTGGTGATGATGCCGCCGATGATGGCGGTGTAGACGCCAGCGATGAGCGGGTAGCCGCTGGCGAGGGAGATGCCCAGGCAAAGCGGCAGGGCGATCAGAAAGACGAGAAAGCCGGACAGCAGGTCGGCGGGCCAGCTGTTCTGGATCCTCGGAAGGGGGCAGGCACCGGGCCCCCCCGCGGGGGGAAGGTTGTCGTGGGTCATGAGACGGTTCTCGGGGCAAACGGAAGCAGGGAAACCGGGCAGGCGTTGCCTGCCTGGCAGGGGGTAGCTTCGAGCAGTTCATCCAGCAAGCGGAGCAGCCCCTGGACGACCGCCCCCAGGGGGGAATGACAAGCGGGCGTCACGGGTGGGGCAGGTCGGAGTGTCCGTTCCATGTCACGTCTCTCCGTTGAGGTTCTTTCTTTCTATACCAACGCGCCGCTCGATGCACCAAGGGCGAGAAGATTACATCTTCGTAAGGTTGGCGCCGGGGCCGGCTCGCCGGAGAGGTGAGGCATTTCGATTGACGGAGGGCGAAGAGGAGGCGTATTCTTCAGGCGGGGTGAGAGGATCGTGGTTCGGTCGCTGGAGGCGCTGCGGGATGTTCAAGCTTTCGCCGACGACCGATACCATCGGTACCACCGAGATGGGTGAGATCGAGGTTGCGCCCGCCCTGATCGTCAAGCGGTTCGGCCCGCCCGGCGCGGGGGACGACTACAAAGTCAGCGGCGAGTACGTCTTCGCAGACCAGAATGGCGAACCGTTTGTCGTCCACGACTGGAAGTCCACCAGCCTCTGGGACGAGGACTTCCCGACGCCCGAGGAGCTCTGGGCGAGTGAGGAACCGGAGGAGTTGAGCATCAGCAGCCGCGACTTGGAGACCGGCGAATTCGAGCGGTGGTTCCTGGAGCAACTCGGAGAAGGGCCGGCCTGAAACAGAGGTTTTCGGCGGTAGGCGCTCTGGTGTTCGACCAGGCCCACGTTCTCCTTCCATGCAAGATGGTGTGGCGCTTATGATACTGGGCCGGTTCTCTCTCGATCGGATGGAACGAGCCCGCGAATTGTGGATACGCCAGGGAGATAGTCGGTCGCGGACGTCGCGATACGACGCGCACTCCCGAGACAGGAAAAACGCGGATCAGTCCGGCACGTCGCTCGCTTCGGGGACGACGGCGACGCGGTTGTGGAGCTTGCGCCCGGCGAGGGAGGGCATGACGGTTTCCTGGGCGAGCTGCTTGAGATAGTAGCTGGGGAGCGTGCCGGTGAGGACGATGCTGGTTTCGGTCTCCTCGATCGCGATCCGGCGCAGGGTGGGGATGCGACTTTGCCGCAGGGCCAGGGCAGCTCGCGACGGCTCCAGGGTCAGGGGGGGCATCGGCAAATCCTCCTTGTCCGGGGTGGGGGCCCAGGTTGCTCCGGTGTCCGGCCGATGACACCTCGATTCATGCTAAAGGCGCCGGCGCCCGAGGGCAACCGCATTTCCGGCAAGATTTTCCGGCCCGGTGGGAAGTGCGGGCCGGATTGTCCGAAGGGGCAAGACGGGATAAGAACCCTTCTTGCCCACCTCGCGCTCCAGCCCCGTTCGGAGAAGAAGGTGAAGATCGTCGAGCTAACCGCCCACCACGTCCGCATCCCGCTGCGCAAGCCCATCCGTCACGCCTCGCACGTGCGCTCCGACACCGACAACGTCCTGGTGCGCTGCGTGCTCGAAGACGGGACAGTCGGCCACGGCGAGGGGGTGCCGCGCGATTACGTCACCGGCGAGACCGTCGCGTCCGTCCTCGCCCTACTCGAGCGCAGCGAGCTGAAGGCCCAACTCGAGCCGTGCGCCGACTTCGCCCAGGCGGTGGCGCTGGCCGAACGGCTGCGGCTCGCCCCCGTGCCCGGCGACGACCGCAACTGCCAGGGCAACGCCGCGCGCTGCGCCGTCGAGCTGGCCCTGCTCGACGCCTATGGCCGGCGCTTCGGCGAGCCCGTCAGCGCCGTCACGCGCCTGCTGGCCCCCGACCTCTATTCGCCCCAGCCCTGGGTGCGCTACAGCGGGGCGATCACGTCGGCGCGCGGCCTCAAGGCGCGCCTGGCGGGCTGGGCGATGCGCCTCTACGGCTTCCGCGAGGTCAAGGTGAAGGTGGGCATCGCCGGGCACGACGACGTGGCCCGGCTGCGCGGCATTCGCAAGAGCGTCGGCACGCGGGTCGGCCTGCGCATCGACGCCAACGAGGCCTGGGCGCCGGACGAGGTGGTCCAGCGCATCCGCGAACTGGAGCCGTTCGGGCTGTCGGCCGTCGAGCAGCCGGTGGAGCACGCCAAGGTCGGAACGCTTGCCGAGGTGCGCAAAGAGGTGCGCGTGCCCCTGATGCTGGATGAGTCGCTGTGCAGCCTGGTGGACGGGAAGCGCGCGATCGCGGCGGGGACGTGCGACCTGTTCAACCTGCGGCTGTCGAAGTGCGGGGGCTTTATCGTGTCGCTGCGGCTGGCGCAACTGGCAAAGGCACACGGGCTGAGTTGCCAGCTCGGCTGTCAGATCGGCGAGACGGCAGTCCTGTCGGCGGCGGGGCGCCACTTCGCCGCCAGCGTGGGCGGGCTGCGTTTCCTGGAGGGGTCGTACGACCGGCACCTGGTGCGCGAGGCACTCGGGACGCGCGACCTCACGTTCCGCTGGGGCGGTTGGGCTCGGGCCCTGCCGGGGCCGGGCCTGGGCATCGAGCTCGACGAGCCCGCGGTGCAGCGCGTGACCGTCGGCACCGAGTCGAGGCTGTGACGGCCTGCCCAGGCAGGCCCATCCCAAGCGGCCCCTTTTTCTCTCGGCCCTTGACAAGGTCCATCTGCCGCTTATGATTTCAACTGGTCAGACCACTTGAGCGCCCTCCGAGGACGCCGACATGCGCCTCTCCTGCGTCACGCCTCTCGCACTGGCCTGTCTGGTCGGATCGACGCCCTCCGCCCACGCCGACGCCTTCGCCGACCGCATCGCGCCGTTGCTGGAGAAGCGCTGCCTCGCCTGCCACGACAATGCGAAAAAGCGCGGCGGGCTCGACCTCAGCACGCGCGCCGCCGCCCTGCGCGGCGGCGACAGCGGGCCCGCTTTCGTAGCGGGCGCTACGGGCAAAAGCCTCCTGCTTCAGATGGTTCGCGGCCCGAAGGCGCGCATGCCGCGCGCCGGCGACAAGCTCGACGCCCGCGAGCTCGACGACCTGACGCGCTGGGTCGATGCCGGCGCCCCCTGGCCCGCCGGCGTCGCGCTCAAGGCGACGGGGCCGGCGCCCGTCGAGGAGCGCTGGTGGTCGCTGCGCCCCCTGGCGCGGCCCCCCGTCCCCGCCGTCCGCAACAAGGCCTGGGTGCGGACGCCCCTCGACGCCTTCGTCCTCGCTGCGCTGGAGAGCAAGGGCCTGTCCCCGTCCCCCGAGGTCGATCGGCGCACGCTCGTGCGCCGGGTGACGCTCGACCTGCACGGCCTGCCACCGGCGCCCAGCGAGGTCGAGGCCTTCGTCAACGACAAGCGCCCCGACGCCTACGAGAGGCTCGTCGATCGATTGCTGGCCTCGCCCGCTTACGGGGAGCGCTGGGGCAGGCACTGGCTCGACGTCGCCCACTACGGCGACACGCACGGCTACGACAAGGACAAGCGCCGCGACTTTGCCTGGCACTATCGCGATTACGTCCTTCGCTCCTTCAACAAGAACAAGCCTTATGGGCGATTCATCGAGGAGCAGATCGCCGGCGACGTCCTCTACCCGGATGATCCAGAGGGCACGATCGCGACCGGCTTCGTCGTGGCGGGGCCGTGGGACTTTGTTGGCCAGGTCGAACTGCGCGAGGGCACGCTCGACAAGGAGAAGACCCGCGTCCTCGACCGCGACGACATGGTGTCCAGCACTCTCTCGACGTTCATGAGCCTGACGGTCGGCTGCGCGCGCTGCCACGATCACAAGTTCGACCCGATCCCGCAAAAAGACTACTACCGCCTCCAGGCCGTCTTCGCCGGCGTCGAGCGCGGCAATCGACCCTTCGCCGACCGCACCGCCCGCGCCACTCTGGAGGCCGAACGCGCGGCGCTGCTCGCCCACCGAGAAGGATTGCGCAAGAAAGTCGCCGCCGTGCGCCATCCGCGCCTCGCCAGGCTCGACGCCGAGTTGACGGCGCAGCGGGCCCGGCTCGCGGCCCTCCCTCCTTTCCCTCCGGGGGCGCCGAGCCCGACCAACGGCTACCACAGCGGCATCTCGCCGCGCCCCGACATGGTCAAATGGGTGCAGATCGACCTCGGCCAGGTTCGGCCGCTCGACGAGGTGCGCCTCGTCCCCGCCCGGCCAACCGACTTCCCCGACTCGCCCGGGTTCGGCTTCCCGGCGCGCTTCCGCGTCGAGGCCGCCGACGAGCCCACGTTCCGCGCCCCGCGCCTTCTCGCCGACCACACCGGCGCCGACCTGACGAGCCCGGGAGACAATCCCCATCGCATCTCCGCGAAGGGGCAAAAGGCCCGCCACGTCCGCGTGACGGCGACGCGCCTGTGGAAGCGCACCAACGATTACGTCTTCGCCCTCGCCGAGATGGAGGTCTTGTCCGACGGCCGCAACGTCTCCCGCGGCGCGGGCGTCACCGCGCTCGATTCGATCGAGGCGGGCCGCTGGTCCCGCCGGCACCTCGTGGACGGCTTCGGCAGCCGGGCACGCCTGCCCGACACCACGGACGCGAAGATCGCCGCCACAGTGCGCCAGCGCGACGAGCTGCGCGAGGCGATCGCCAAAACGGCCCGCGCCCGTGCCGACCTCGCCCACGCCTTGCTGGCCCCGGAGGTGCGCGCCGACCTGACGCGCACGGCCGACCGCCTCGCCGGTCTCGAGCGCCGTTTCGCCGCCCTTGCCAGCAGTGCCCAAGCGTATGCCGTGGTGCCGCGCCCGCCCCGGCCGATCTCCCTGCTGCACCGCGGCAACGTCGAGTCGCCGCGCGGGCTGGTGACGCCGGGCGGCCTGGCGTGCGTGACGGGCCCGTCGCCCGAGTTCGCGCTCGCCCGCCCCGGCGACGAGGGCCTGCGCCGCGCCGCCCTGGCGAAGTGGATCGCCGACCCGAAAAACGCCCTCACCTGGAGATCGATCGTCAACCGCGCCTGGCACTATCACTTCGGGCGCGGCCTCGTGGACACGCCCAACGACTTCGGCCGCAATGGCTCCTTGCCCACGCACCCCGAGCTCCTGGACTTCCTGGCCATCGAATTCCGCGACGGGGGTGGATCGCTCAAGGAACTGCATCGGCTCATCGTGCGCAGCGCGGCCTATCGGCAGTCGTCGAAGCACAACGAGGCCGGCGCCAAGATCGACGGCGACAATCGCTATCTGTGGCGGATGAACCGCCGGCGCCTCGACGCCGAGTCCGTGCGCGACGTGGTGCTGGCCGTCAGCGGAAAGCTCGATCGCACGATGGGCGGGCCCGGGTTCGAGATGTTCCGCTTCAAGGACGACCACTCCCCGGTCTACGACTACAGCGATCTCAAAAAGGCCCACGACCCCGCCACCTACCGGCGGACGGTCTATCGCTTCACGGTGCGCTCGGTGCCCAGCCCGTTCCTCGACAGCCTCGACTGCGCCGACCCCAACCTGAACGTGCCGGTACGCAACGCGACGTTGACCGCCCTGCAAGCGCTGGCCCTGCTCAACAACCCGTTCATGGTGCGCCAGGGCGCTCACTTCGCCGAGCGCCTGACGCAGGCCAGCGGCGAGGCCGAGGCCCAGGTCGAGCTGGCCTACCGCCTGGCGTTCGGCCGGCCGCCCGACGCAGGGGAGCGCGCCGCCGTCGTCGCCTATGCGAAGAAGCACGGCCTGGCCAACGCCTGCCGGGTGCTGTTCAACACCAACGAGTTCCTGTTCATCGACTGACCCTGCTCCACGCAACCTGTCGGGGGACCGGCCATGACGCAGACTTCCCTGGATCGGCGCGAGCTCCTCTGGCACGCCGGCGGCGGGCTGGGCGGGATCGCCCTGTCGTACCTGCTCGGCACCGACGGCCTGCTGGCGGCGGGGCCTCCCGTGCGCGGCGACCTCAACGGCGGGCTGCACCACCGCGCGAAAGCGAAGCGCGTCGTGCAACTGTTCATGTCGGGGGCGGCCAGCCAGGTCGATACCTTCGACTACAAGCCCGAGCTCATCAAGCGCCACGGCCAGAAGTTCGACCCCGGCGGCAAGGTCGAGCTGTTCCAGAGCGCGCCGGGCGCCTGCATGAAGGCGCCCTGGAAATGGCGGCGACACGGGCGCTGCGGGAAGTGGGTCAGCGACCTGCTGCCGCAACTGGCTACTTGCGTGGACGACATGGCCTTCATCCATTCGATGGTGACGAAGTCGAACGTCCACGGCCCCGCCACCTTCATGCAGGCCACCGGGTTCGTGCTGCCCGGCTTCCCCAGCATGGGCGCCTGGATCAGCTACGGGCTCGGCGCCCTCGATCGCAACCTGCCAACGTTCGTGGTCCTGCCCGATTCGCGCGGGTTCGCCCCCAACGGCCCCGCCAACTGGGGGGCAGGTTTTCTCCCCGCCGCCCATCAGGGGACGATGATGCGCCCCGGGACGCGCAACCCCATTCACGACCTCTTTCCTCCTCAGGGCGAAGGCGTCACCCGCGCCAGCGAGGCCGACGGGCTGGCGCTTCTGGGCAAACTCAACGGCGGGCATCGCGCCGCGCGCCTTGGCGACAGCCGGCTCGACGCGCGCATCGCCTCCTACGAGATGGCCGCCCGCCTCCAGCTCAGCGCCCCCGAGGTGCTCGACCTCACGAAGGAGACGGCCGCGACGCGGCGCCTGTACGGGCTGGACCAGAAGATCACCGAGGACTTCGGCCGCAACTGCCTGATCGCGCGCCGGCTGCTCGAACGCGGGGTGCGCTTCGTCCAGCTCTGGAGCGGGGCCGACAACGGCTTCCCCCGCCGCAACTGGGACTCGCACGAGGACATTTTGCGCGACCACGGCGAGATGGGCACCAGCCTCGACCGGCCCGCGGCGGCGCTGCTCAAGGACCTGAAAGCGCGCGGCCTGCTCGACGACACCCTCGTATTGTGGACGACGGAGTTCGGCCGCATGCCGTGCGGCCAGGGCAGCAAGGGCCGCGACCACAACCCCTTCGCATTCACCTCCTGGCTCGCCGGCGGCGGCGTCAAGGGCGGGACGACGTATGGGGCGAGCGACGAGTGGTCGTTCCGCGTGGCCAGCAAGCCGACGTACTGCTACGACCTGCACGCGACGATCTTGCACCTGCTGGGCATCGACCACGAAAGGCTGACGTTCCGCCACAACGGCATCGACCGGCGCCTGACCGACGTTCACGGGCGCGTCCTCCCGGAACTGCTGGCGTAGGACAGGCCCGCCTGTCCTACGAGCTCGCCGGGCCGTATCCTGCTGAGAAGGAAGCCCTTTCCCCTTCTCGCGGAGGCCGTCGTGTCGAAAGAGGCGTACTTCAAACTGATGGCCCTCGCCACCTGGCCGCGGTTGGCGATCCTCTTTCTCCTCTTTCTGCTGGGCGAGCGGGGCTTCGACTGGCGCAAGCAGAGGCTGGGCCCCGAGGCCCAGGTCCTCGACGTGCGTCTCTGGTACACGCCCGACGACGCGCAAAACCTGTTCGAGCAAATCGGCGAGCATGGCCGGCGCCTCTACGCCATCACCCAGTTGACTCTCGACCTGGTGTTTCCGTTCGTCTACGGCTTTCTGTTCCTTGCGTTCGTCGTTCACCTCTACCCGGCGGCGCAGGGTCGCTGGCTGGCCCTTGTCCCGCTGGCCGGGAGCGCCGCCGACCTGCTGGAGAACGCGACCACGGCCCATCTGGCGTGGTGGTACGACGGCCAGCCGTCGCGCCTCGCCTGGGCGGCGGCGGTCTTCACGGCGACCAAGTCCGCCCTGTTCCTGCTGTCGCTCCTTGTCGTCCTTGTTGGAGCGGTGACCTCGCTGGCGAGGTAGGCGCCGGGTCACGCCCAGCGCACGGCGATGACGGTGATGTTGTCGCTCCCCCCGCCCTCGTTGGCGAGGCCCACCAGGGCCTGCGCGACGTGGGCGGCGGAGGGGGCCGCGCGGGCGATGGCCTGCTGCGCCGCCGGGAGATCGACGTGGGCGTGCAGCCCGTCGCAGGCGACGATCAGCCAGTCGCCGCGGCCGAGCTGGAGCCGGGAGCGCGCGGGCGCCAGGTCGGGGTGTTTGCCGACCGCCTGCGTGACCTCGTTGCGCAGGGGGTGCGTCAGCGCCTGTCGCTCGGTGAGCTGGCCGAGCTCGACCATGCGCACCACGAGCGTCTGGTCGCGGGTGACCTGCGCCAGCTCGCCGTCGTGCTGGTGGTACACGCGGGCGTCGCCGACGTGACTGACGAGCAACTGCCCGTTCCAGATCAGCACCGCCGCCACGGTGGCGCCCATGCCCTGACAGGCGGGATCGACGCGGGCCTGTTCGTAGACAACGCGGTTGGCATCGCGCAGGGCGTCGTCGAGGACGTCCGGCGGCACGGCGGCAAGCCCCTTGATCTCCCCGCTCAGGGCGCCTGCAAGGACAGGGGCCAGGGCGGCGCCAACGGTGCGCACTACCAGCTCGCTGGCGCGCTCGCCCGCCGAATAACCGCCCATGCCGTCGGCGACAACCAGCAGGGCCAGTTCCTGCCGGTCGTCGAGGTTGGTCCAGACGAGGTGCTGCACGAGCAGGCTGTCCTCGTTGCGCTCGCGCGCCCGACCCGGCGAGGTGGCGCTGCCGGTCTCCAGCCGCAGCGGGCCCAGGTTGGGGGACGGCGGGGGCGCGGGGGCGCGCACGGTGAAGCCGGCCTTGCAGTGCGGACAGCGGACCGGGCCGCCGAGGTGCTCGAAGGCAACGTGACAGCCGGTGCGACAGTGCGGACAGATGACTTGTACCGACACGGCCTCGCTTCCCCCCTCTCGCCGATGGCCGGGGCGTGAATGGCGCCGCTGGGTGCGCATCCTACCCGGAGGGGCGTTGTGCCTCCAGAGGAAAGCGCCGCCGCTGCTTCGATGGCGTTCATTGCTCGCCTTCGTTACAATCTCCCTTTCAGAAGGAGGTTGTCATGCCGCTGCACAATTGGGCCGAACTGGGTGGATGGGACGGCGTTCACAACATCTGGATCGTCGAGTTGCTGCGCTACGTGAAGCCGCGCCTGCCCGACGGTTACCGCGCCTACATTGGCACCACCCCCGCCTTGGCCGTTGGCGCCCCCGAGGAGCGCCCCGACGTGGCCGTGCGCCAGTGGTTGCCCGAGCCCCCGCCCGAGCCCGGCCCCCTGCCAGCGAACGCCGACCCGTCGCTTCCCGAGCCCGACGACGAGGTCGCCACCCTCACGCTCGACCCGCAAACGGCCGTTTACGTCACCGCGCACGGCCGAATGGTGGCGGCGGTCGAGCTGATCTCGCCGCGCAACAAGGACCGGCCCAGTTCCCGTTCCTTCTACCTGGCCCGCTATCTCGGCTACTTTCAAGAGGGAGCACATCTCCTCCTGGTCGACGTCCACCGCCGGCCGTTGACGTTCTCCTTCGCGGACGCGCTGGCGGTCGAGTTGCAAATCCAGCAGCCGAGCTGTCCCGCGCCGCTGGCTATCAGCTACCGCGTGGGCGGGCCAGCCGCGGAGGGCGGGCGGCGGCTCGAAATCTGGCGGCGCCCCCTCGCCGTCGGCGCCCCCCTCCCGACCATGCCGCTGCCGCTCGGGGCCGAGCTCGCCATCCCGGTCGATCTGGAGGCGACCTATCGCCAGGCAGCCGCCGACGCCTATTTGCCTTGAGCGAATTGCCGTTCTCGCCCTCCGGCCCCACAATAGCGCCAGGGAGAGACCGCGGCCGCGCCTTCGCCTCAGGGGACCGACCATGAACCACTTCAAAAGCCAGGCGCTCCTGCGCGTCGGCGAGCACGACTATACCATCTACCGACTCGACGCCGTCACCAAAGTCTTCCCGCAGGCCGAGCGCCTGCCGTACTGCCTCAAGGTCCTCCTCGAAAACCTGCTGCGCTGCGAGGACGGCGTGACCGTCCGTACCGAGGACGTCGAGGCCCTCGCTCAGTGGGGCCCGCAAGATCCGCCCAGCAAGGAAATCGCCTTCATGCCGGCCCGCGTCCTGCTCCAGGACTTCACCGGCGTCCCCGCCGTCGTCGATCTCGCCGCCATGCGCGACGCCATGCTCCGCCTGGGCGGTAACCCCACCAAGATCAACCCGCTCCTCCCCGCCGAGCTCGTCATCGACCACTCGGTGCAGGTCGATGACTACGGCAGCACGCTCGCCTTCAAGAACAACGAGCAGATGGAGTTCGCCCGCAACCGCGAGCGCTACGCCTTCCTTCGCTGGGGGCAGAAGGCCTTCCGCAACTTCAAGGTCGTCCCGCCCGACACCGGCATCGTCCACCAGGTCAATCTCGAATACCTCGCCCGCGTCGTCTTCACCCGCGAGCATCCCGGCGACCATCCCCTCGCCTACCCCGACACCCTCGTCGGCACCGATTCGCACACCACCATGATCAACGGCCTCGGCGTGCTCGGCTGGGGGGTGGGCGGCATCGAGGCCGAGGCCGCCATGCTCGGCCAGCCCGTGTCGATGCTCATTCCCGAAGTGATCGGCTTCCGCCTGCACGGCAAGTTGCGCGAGGGGACGACGGCCACCGACCTCGTGCTCACCATCACCGAGATGCTGCGCAAGAAGGGCGTCGTCGGCAAGTTCGTCGAGTTCTACGGCTCCGGCCTGGCCGCCCTCCCCCTGGCCGACCGGGCCACCATCGCCAACATGGCGCCCGAGTACGGCGCCACCTGCGGCATCTTCCCCGTGGACAAAGAGACGCTGCGCTATCTGCGCGCCAGCGGCCGGCCGGAGCGCCTCATCGAGCTCGTCGAGGCCTACACCAAGGAACAGGGGATGTTCCACACGGCCGAGACGCACGAGGCCGCCTACTCCGACAAGGTCGAGCTCGACCTCGCCAAGGTCGAGCCGAGCCTGGCCGGCCCGCGACGCCCGCAGGACCGCGTGGCGCTGAGCGACGTCAAGGAGTCGTTCGCCCGCGAACTGCCCGCCCTGCTCAGCAAGGCCAAGCCCAAGGTCCACGCCCTCCACCTCGCCCCCGAGGAGCCGTCCCACACCAGCACCGCCCCCGCCATGCTCGACGGCGTGGCCCACGAACTGCGCCACGGCTCCGTCGTCATCGCCGCCATCACGAGCTGCACCAATACCTCCAACCCGTCGGTGATGATGGCGGCGGGCCTGCTGGCGAAGAAGGCGGCCGAGCGCGGGCTGACCACCAAGCCGTGGGTGAAGACCTCCCTGGCGCCGGGGTCGAAGGTCGTCACCGACTACCTGATCGAGGCGGGGGTGATGCGCTCGCTGGAGCAGCTGCGCTTTCATCTGGTAGGGTACGGATGTACGACGTGCATCGCCGAAGGCACGCCGGTGCTGCTCGCCAACGGCACCTCGCGCCGCATCGAACAAATGCCGAGCGCGGGGGGCGCCTTGCTCCTCAGCCCCACCGCGGACGCAAAGCTCACTGTGGCGATGCAGGCTGAGGCCATGATCCAGGGCGTGCGCGACTGCGTTGCGCTTGTCCTCCAGGACGGCCGCGAACTGGTTTGCACTCCCGATCACCAAATCCTGCGGTCGGACGGCCTCTGGGTGCGCGCCGACGAGTTGGAGCTGGGGCAGGATCGCGTCGTGGTCGGCCTGGAAGCGCCCCTCGACGAGCCCCGGGCCGACGAGCTGGGCTACGTGCTCGCGGTGGGCCAGCTGCGGTTGACGATGGACGAGCCGCAAGAACGCTTGCGGACGCTGGCGTTCGCCCGGTTGCTCGGCCATCTCCTGGGCGATGGGTCGATCAGCGCCTTGAAGCAGGGGCGGATGCTCGTCGGCCAGGCGGTGGACCGCGAGGTGGTGCTGAACGACGTCGAGCTGCTCACCGGCAAACGGCCCGCGGCCACGCGCTACGACGAACGCAAGTGGACCATCGTCCTGCCGGCGCCTCTGACGGCGGCGATCGCCGAATTGCCCGGCGTGCGGAGCGGCCGGCGAATCGATCAGCCCCCGTCGTTGCCCGCTTTCGTGCTGGACGAGAAATGCCCGGTCGCCGTGGTGCGCGAGTTCTTGGGCGGCGTCTTCGGGGCGGACGGACACGCGCCGGTCCTGCACCGCTACGCCGGCCGGCCGACTGCGGGCACCCTGGAGCCGCCCGCGTACTCCCAGACGGCCAGGCCCGAGCACGCGGAGCAACTCGCACGGACGATGGACGACCTGCTCGGGCTCCTGAATCGGTGCGGGGTGAAGACCGACGGAGCGAAGGTCCGGCAGTACTTCACGAGGCGGTCTGCTTCGTCCTATCCCGCGGCCCTCGATGGCTCTCCCCGGGTGGAGGTCCGCATCCAACTGCGGGATGGCCTGTCGTTCGTGGAGCGAGTGGGGTTTCGCTACTGCGTGGACAAGGCCCTGCGCGCCAGCGCGGCGGCGGTTTACTGGCGCACGGTCGCGAAGGTTCGCCGGCAGCGGTTGGAGACGTCGGCCCTGTTGCGGGAGGCTCACGAGGTGCGCCCCGAACTGAGCTTCCGCCAGGCGCGCGCGATGGCCGTTGCCGAAGTGAGCCGGCGCGAGACGATTGTGTTCCCCCATTACGCGCTGCTCGAGGGTTACGATCGGTTCGATCACCTGCCGCGCCCGTCGGAGCGCGAGTTCCGGCCGTTGCACCGGGAAAGCTGCGGCTTCCCGTCGCCCGCGGAACTGTTCGAGGAGCTCGGCGTGCGGAAGTGGTTCGCGCCGATGCAGGCCCGCGCGGAGACGAACTACGCCAAGCGCTACTGCCTGGAGAAAACGGCGGAGGTGCTGCCGACGTTCGCGCTGCGCGTGCTGGACCGTCGCCCGGCCGGCGAGCGCGCCGTGTTCGACCTGGCGGTGGATGGCCCGCATGCGTTCGTGGCCGGTTCGGTGGCGGTCCACAATTGCATCGGAAATAGCGGCCCGCTGCCCGAGCCGGTCTCCAAGGCCATCGAGGAGGGCAGCCTCGTCGTCTCGGCCGTGCTGAGCGGGAACCGCAACTTCGAGGGCCGCGTCCACCCCGAGGTGCGCGCCAATTACCTCGCCTCCCCGCCGCTGGTCGTCGCCTACGCCATCGCCGGCCGCATCGACGTCGACCTCACCAACGACCCGCTCGGGCACGACAGCAACGGCCAGCCCGTCTACCTGAAGGACGTCTGGCCGACCCAGCAAGAGGTGGAGGAGGCGGTCGAGAAGTCGATTCACCCGGAGATGTTCACGCGCGAATACGGCGAGGCGTTCACCGGACCGGAGGAGTGGCGCAACCTGATGGTGCCGGAGGGCGAGGTCTACACCTGGGACGGCGCCTCGACCTACGTGAAGCACCCGCCCTATTTCGTCGAGACGATGCCGGAGCCGGCCCCGGTGGCCGACGTCAAGGGGGCGCGCGTGCTGGCGCTTCTGGGCGACAGCATCACGACCGACCACATCTCGCCGGCCGGCTCGATCAAGCCGCAGTCGCCGGCGGGGCGCTACTTGATCGAGCACGGCGTCGGGGTGGCCGACTTCAACTCCTACGGATCGCGGCGCGGCAACCACGAGGTGATGGTGCGCGGCACCTTCGCCAACGTGCGCCTCAAGAACCTGCTGGCGCCGGGGACCGAGGGCGGGGTGACCCGCCACTTGCCCGGCGGCGAGCAGACGTCGATCTACGAAGCCTCGGTCAGATACCGCGAAGAGGGCGTGCCGCTCATCATTTTGGCGGGCAAGGAATACGGGTCGGGCTCGTCGCGCGACTGGGCGGCGAAGGGCCCGCTCCTGCTGGGGGTGCGCGCGGTCATCGCCGAGAGCTACGAGCGCATCCACCGCAGCAACCTGGTCGGCATGGGCATTCTCCCGCTCCAGTTCCAGCCGGGGGAGAACGCCCAATCGCTCGGGCTGACGGGGGAAGAGGTGTACGACGTCGAGGGCTTGTCGGCGTTGCTGGAGGACGAGCTGCGGTCGGGGCGCATCGTCACGGTGCGCCCGAAGAGCGCAGACGGGGGCAGCGTCTTCAAGGCGGTGGTGCGAATCGACACGCCGCAGGAGATACGCTACTACCAGCACGGGGGGATCTTGCAGTACGTGCTGCGGCAGTTGCTGGCGCAGAAATGAGGGGGGCGAAAGTGGCCTTCGCGAGAGAGGGGAACGGCTGACCGCAGGCCGCCCCAGCCCGCCTTGGGCTGTCGCTGACTGTCCGCCACCCGACCGATTCGCGGCCGTTGGGTGACGGCGCGCGGGCCCTTCGTGGGACCGGCTTTCCAACCGGTCTGTCGTGGGGCAGGCCCTCCGCCCGCGCCTCACGCGTGCTGTCGCTGACTGTCCGTCAAGCTCCGGAAACACAGCCGTTTGGTGACGGTCCTGGCGCTCCTCCGGCAGGCGCCCCGCCCCCTTGTCGTCGCGCTCCGGCATGGCCAGGAGGGCGAGGAGTGGCGCCAGGGCGACCGCCGCGCGCAGCGAGGCCGTGCCCCGACCGGGCCGGTTGCGCGAACCACCCAGCCGCCCTTTCGTGAAGTGGCCCGTGCTGTCGCGGCCGGTGGCACCGGGCCGGCCCCTCGGGGAGGGGGCAGTACAGGGGGAGGCCACGAAGGCGAAGAGGCTCATGGGTGAAGCCTTGAGGAGGAAAGGGCGGGACGCGCAAAGGGAGCGCCCCCACCATCAAGAAGGCTACCCGCAGCGCGTACGTCGTTAGGAGAGCAAGTTGAGCGACAAGCGCAGCGCACGACGACCTGGCACCAACGTCGTGCTTCCCGATGGGGGCGGGAGAGAAGGGACAACGGCGAAGGGAGGAACGGGACGAGCACCGCCTTGACAACGATGCGGAGAGGTGGTCTCATCGAGCCTTGCGAGGGCGCGCTACCTTGCGAGGGCGCGCCGGCGCACTCAACGCACAAGTTCGCCCCTGGAGGCGGTGGGCCTTGAAGATCGACGTCAAGGATCTGCTCAGTTCCGTTCAGTTGCTTCAGACCGCGGGAGCCCGGATCGGCTGGCCGGATGACCCCACTCCCGTGAGCGTCTCGAACCCACAGCGATTCTACACCAGTCTCGACGCTGCGCTGAGCGCGTTCCGCGGTCTGCGGCAAGGAGCTGAATTGCTTGTGGATGCCGACGTCAATTCGTATCACAGTTCGGTATGGATTCGATTCGTACAGCGTGGCTCGTGTGTTAACCGCAACGGCCAAGTGGAAGCGGAACTCGAACCGGCTTTTCAATCGCTCCGTGCTGTGCTTGCTCAAGACGGTGGCGACCTCCAATACTGGGGTGGTAACAACTACTTCGACGTGTCCTTCCCATTTCGAGGACCGATGCGGGAGGCATTCCCCGAGGTCCAGCATTTGCCGTGGGACGAGCGTTACCGTCACCTGTTGGAACGGGCAACTTGGCAATCGCTGAGAGGGATGGTTTTTCGGTTCTCGAAGCTCGCAGAGTCGTTCGCCTCTCGCTGTGTCGAATTCCAGGTGTCGAGGGTGCTCATTCCTTCGGTTGGTCTGTGCGTGCATCCTTGGCTCTTCGCGGATCGCGAGCTGTCCGTGATCGCCACCGACGCGGCTAGCTCCGCCCTTGCAGTCCTCTCTGAACCTTCTCGCTGGCCCAGACTGTTCTCGCGGTCAGCATTCGAGCGGTGGGACATAGCGCAGTCCGCCAGTTACGCCAGCCAAGGCAACCCGGACCACTTCGCGAGAATGCCTGATGTGGAGGATCAAGACGTCAGAGAATCACTGCAACAACGCATCGTGTTCGCGCTCGCCGATTGGGCCGGATTACCTTTGGAGAGCGGAAGTATCGATGCGATATTTGCAACAAATGCCCTGCCTCGGGAATTAGTCGGCGACCAGATCAGGGTGCTTGAGGAGTGGGCCCGAGTCGTCAGGACAGGTGCCATCGTGTTCATTGCCCAGCACAACTTCGTCAATTCGGACGTCGATTCGGTCTTGCGAGACGCTGGTTGGGTCGAGACGAATATCCTGGGCGGCGAACGTCCGGCTCAACCCGCCACGACTGGGTTTCAAGTTTACTATTCCTCAGGATGAAGGTGCGGGCCGACCCACGCGCTTCAGCCGACCGGGCCCGGTCACGGCTGTGCGGCGCACAACCTCGCTCGGCCCCGGCTGCTGCGCATGGCGTTCGGCAAAGCGGGGCGAGTCGATACAATCGTCTCTGGTCTGGCGGTTCGGGCCCTCGGTCCCGGGTAAGACGGGAGGCTGTCGTGGCTACTTTGGCAGATCGGATCACGGTAGACCCCGAGCAGTGCGGCGGTCGCCCTTGCGTCCGAGGCATGCGAATCCGCGTTAGCGACGTACTCGATTTGCTCGCGAACGGGCTCAGCGCCGAGCAGGTCATCGAGGAGTTGCCGGACCTGGAGCCTGCAGACGTCCGGGCATGCCTCCGGTTCGCCAGCCGGCGAGTGGCCAATCCGGAGCCAGTCACGTGATCATTTGGCTGGACGCTCAACTGCCCCCGGCCGCCGCGGCGTGGATCACGACGACGTTCGGGATCGAGGCCCGCGCTGTCCGCGACTTGGGACTGCGCGATGCAAAAGACCCGCCGATCTTCCACGCTGCTCGCGCCGCGGAGGCGGTGGTGATGACCAAGGACAGCGACTTCGTGGAGATGTTGCAACGGCTCGGCCCACCGCCGAAGGTGCTGTGGGTGACGTGCGGCAATACGTCGAACGCCCGACTCCGCGAGGCCCTCAGCCGCCAGTTGCTTGCGGCGGTCGCGCGTTTGGAGGGAGGAGAGAGTTTGGTCGAGATTGCGGACATTCCTTAGCCGATGCGAACTGCTAGGGGGCCCCGCGACGAGCAAGCCCTTGCAGCAGACGGAGCCGGCATAACGGCTGTTCGTGGCACGTAGTCTTTCCAGCCGGCCCCGCTGCTGAACGGTGTCGTCAGGCGGCGGAGGGCGCACGGATGGCGAAGCGAGCTCCGAAGACCGTCGCCCTCGATCGCGACGACTTTGCCGCCCGACATGTCGGGCAGACGGCAGACGGGCGACAGTTCTTCCTCACCAACCCGTTCGTCCCCGCCATTTCAATGCCACAGCCTGGGGAGCGACAGGGTTCGTCCCTGCCGCAACCAGCCCGGCGGCTCGCCCACCCTGTGTCTTTAGAAAGGTCGGACGCAGTAGGTGAAGCGGAGGAAGGCCCCGATGAGCGTGAGCCGCCAAGAAGCCATTCGCCTGGCCACCGACTTCGCCAACGCCAACGGCTATCGCGTCGTCCCGAGCTTCGACGGCGTGCCGTGGGTGTACGACCCGCTCCCGGTCAAGCTGGACGTCGCCCGGGGGATCGACGGCGAGTGGTCGGTCTTGTTCGACAAGTTGCTGCACCCCGAGGTGGAGTCGGAGTGCCCGGGGGACGTCTGCGTGGTGGTGCCCGCGGCGGGCGGGGCGTGCAGTTTCTTCGCGCTGCTCTGAGCGCCTTCCGGCGAGCTTTTTCGGAAGACGGGACACCTCCTGACTCTGCTGACCGGGATGGCGCGGCTGCTATAATACCAAGTCGCTGTTCGGAGGCCGACGATGAACGAGATCGAACTTGCCCAACAGGAAAGTAACGTTCCCGCTCTGGCCGTGCAGGCCCTCACGCTGGCCACCCGCCGCACGCGGGCGTCCGGTCGCCCCGTCGTGATGGTCGTGGGCAGGGAGCTCGTCCGCATTGGTCCGCTGGGGCCCACTCCCTTGAAGTCCCTGCCGCCAAGGGTGAAGGTAACGGTGCGGACGAAGCGGGCGCAGTCATGACGGGCCAAACGGGTTGGGGAAAACCACCATCAAGAACGGGCTGCCTCCTGGCCTGTTCGGCACCTACGTCAACCCGGACGACCTGGAGAAAGCCATCCGAGACGAGGGCGTGCTGAACCTGGCTGCGTTCGGAGTAGCGTTGGCGACGGACGAACTGCGCGCGCAGTTCACGTCGTCCTCTTTCTTGCAGTCCAACAACCTGGCCGAGGCCGCCTCGATCATCGAGTGCCGCGAAGGGGCGATCGACTTCCGCGGCCTGGCAATGAACTCGTATTATGCTTCGGTGCTGTCGGACGCCCTGCGGCGGAAACTGCTGGCCGCTTCGATCTCGTTCTCGTTTGAAACGGTCATGTCCGCACCGGACAAGGTCGCGTTGCTCCGCGAGGCCCAGAACCAGGGATTTCGGACGTACCTCTATTACGTGGCCACGGAAGACCCGGCGATCAACGTCGAGCGCGTGAAGAACCGGGTCGCGGAAGGCGGGCACGACGTCCCCGAGAACAAGATCGTGTCCCGCTATCACCGTTCCCTCGGCCTCGTGCGCGAGGCGCTCCGGCACGTGAATCGGGCCTACTTCTTCGACACGAGCGAGGAAGAGCCCTGGTACGTCGCGGAGATTACGGACGGTCTCGAGATCGACTTGAAGTCGGACGAAATGCCGAACTGGTTCAAGACCGCCGTGTGGGACAAGTTCTAGGATGCCAGGATAGCCACTCACGTGTACCATCGGCCAACGCGAACGGGTCACCCAGCAGGGGGTCGTGAAGCTTTTCGAGAAGACACTCGGCTACGACTATCTCGGCAACTGGATCGACCGGGCCGACAACCACCACGTGGGGGCGGAGGGCAACGGAGGGCGCTCGGATGGAAGTCGTCCCGCACGTGGGGATCGGCAAAGTCCGCCTCGGCACGTCCCGAGAAGAGGCCGGCCGCCTGCGCGAGCGCGGCATGCAGCTGGGCGGGCGGTGAGGCCCGGGGGCGGGGGGAAAGGGGGCGTTCGGCTCGCGGCTTGCTCGAGGGGGCTGGTTGCTCTCGACAGGCGGCTGGCGTAGCATGGGGACATGCCGACCGTACTCCGGGTGGGGCCATTCCGGGTCTGCTTCTACGCCGGCGATCGGGGCAAGCCACCCCACGTCCACGTCGAGCACGACTTGAGGTATCGCGACGTCGGCTTGTCCGAGATGCGAGCTCTCCTACGCGTGGGATGGAGCGACGTGCGGCCATTGCCTCTACCCAGGCTCGCGCACCTTCACCGAGGCAGACCAGGATGATTGGATGGAAACCCACATCCTCAGGAAGGCTGGACAACACGGCCTCCCCCTTGGCCGAACTCACCGCTTCGCGGACCTCACGGCAGATTTACAGGAGAGGATTATCGAGGCGGTGGGGGCCCGCGCTCAGGGCCGGCCGGTCCTGGCCTTTGTCGATTCCCCACCGCGGTGGACGCTGCTGACGACGCGCGAGGTGACCTGCCAAGACAAGGGCCAACTCCTTGTCGTGGGCATCCGTGACCTGGCCTCTGTGTCCAATGACTCCCAACCTCCGCAGGGGGCAAGCCCGGAAGAGATCGGGCGCTGGAAGGGGAGTTGGGAATACCTCGGGGTGGTAAACCGAAGCGGCGGCAGGGGGGCCCTTTGGGTGCCATGCGGGGGAGAGGCCTACGCGCTCTGGAACATCCTGCTGCCCTACACCCGAGCAGATCGGTAAATTCGGCCGAAGAGCGACGAGGTTGAGTGCATTGCCATGACCTTTCGCCACCTGGTCTCGCTCCAACGGGCACGATTCCCAACGCCCACCTGGGCGGAAGTGGTGGCCTCTGTCTGTGCCCTCAACGGCGCCGAGCGCCCCCTGTTCACGTTCGCACCAGATGGGGGGTTTGGCGAGGGGCATCTGTCGGTGCAGGGGCGCCCGGGCGCCTACCTGTTGACCGGCTACCTCACCGGCCACGGGCGTTTTCGCTACAGGGGCCCTCACCGCGAGAGCTCGGAAGAGGTGGAGATTTACAGCCACGAATTGCTGCACGACTCCGTCGATGAGCGTTATGTCTGCGCAGACTTGACGCGCGTGCTGGGCGTTGTCCGGCATTTCTGGGAACATGGCGAGCTGCACCCCGCTGTGAGCTGGGAAACGGCGTAGCCAGGCCGAACCAGGTAGTGCCGAGAGGCTTGAACCAGAAGGTGCTTGCACAGTCTCGCTCACGCGAAGATCGCGCTCCGCCCCGTCGCGAAGTCGTGCTCCGTCACCGCCCGCACGATCACCCGCGCGATCTTGCCCCCGCCGCTCGCCGACGGCTCGATGGGCGACAGGCTCGAATAGTCCGAATCCTCGTTGCACAGCAACCGCAGGTCGAGGACCGGCAGCCCCGCCGCGAACGCCTCGCGCAAAATGACGTCGTTGAACGCCGCCAGGGCCGTCGCCGATTCGCGCGGCAGCCCCGGCACCGCATCGTAGATGGTGCAGACCGCCGTCGGCCTGCCCAGGGCGCGCACGCGCCGCAACATCTCCCGGTAATCGTCGCGAAACTCGCCCTGAATCGTCGCCAGCCGGCCCAGCACTTCCATGGCGGAGCGCGCCGGTTCTTGCAGAAACCCGCTCTGGCTGATGGCGTCGTTGCCGCCGACGCTGACCACCAGGTGGGTGCTGTCGTCGGGCAGGCCGGCGAGCTGGTCGGCCACGCCGGCGGTCACGTCGCCATCGACGGCCAGCAGCGTGGCCCGCCAGCCCGCAGGCAAGAGGCGAACCAGGTGCTGGATCACCGATGGCCTGCCGGGCACGTAACTGGCGTTGTCGAAGATGGAATCGCCCAGAAGAACGACGTGGCTCATCTCGTTTCTCCGTTTTGGCGCCCGGCCGGACAAATCTTCCCCGTAGGACGGCCCTCCCGAGCCGTCCAGCCCCCAGGACGGCTCGGGAGGGCCGTCCTACGAGCCGTTTTCTCGCGCCGCTCCACTTTCCCCAGGACGGCGCGCCCCCGGCCAGGGGCCCGGCGAGACGTCCGGGAGCTCCTCGCCCTTGGTTTCCGTGCGATAGAGCCGAAACCCGCGCGCCTGGTAGTGCGCCAGCGCTACCGGGTGGTCGAGCGTGCAGGTGTGCAGCCAGACGCGCCGGGCCTCCATCTCCCAGGCCCGCTCCACCGCACGCGTCAGCAGATGGCCCCCCAGCCCCTGACCGATGAAGGAAGGCAAGAGCCCGAAATAGACGATCTCCACGTCGCCGCCCGCCTGCGCCTCCAGCTCGCAGTAGCCCGCCGGCACGCCCGCCGCCGACAATGCCCACGTCTCCAGCTCCGAGCGGTTGACGTACTCGACCCAGCGCTCGTACGTCCACGGCAGGCGGTCGAGCCAGTACCAGTCTCCGCCGACGGCGGTGTAAAAGAATCGGTTGAGTTCCGGCATTGGCGCGAGGACGCGCGCGAACGTCAGGTCGGCGCGCGGCGAGCGCCGCGGGCGCAGTTCGCCCGGCGAGGTCATTTCGAGATAGGAAGTGGTGACGACGAAGTTCATCCGAGGCCTCGCAACTTTGCCGCGCGCCAACGTCCGTTTCGCTACTCTATTCTCCACCGCGCCCTCCGGCAGGCGTGGGGGGGGGGGTTCAGCCGGGCACCCCCCCCCCCCCCCCGCGGCAGTCCCGGGCCCCGGGCACCCCCCCCCCCGCCCCCCCGCCCCCGCCCCCCCCCCCCCCCCCCCCCCCCCCCCCCCCCCCACCCCCCCCCACCCCC
>JBBSEZ010000047.1:0-33452 GCA_038239195.1 Gemmatales bacterium | reverse complement strand
GTTGACGTGGAAGATCGGCAAGGTCAAGGTTGGCCTCCTCCGCGGGTGCCGGCGCGGGCCCGCGCCGGGGCAGGGTGATGAGGACGACGGCGCCGAGGATGAGTGCGGCGGCGAGCAAGACGTCGGGGCCAAGGGGCTCGTTCAGGCAAGCCGAGCCGAGGAGCACGGCCACGAGCGGGTTGACGTAGGCGTAGGTGGCGACGGCGGTGGGCGAGGCGACGCGGAGGAGCCAGGCGTAGGTGGTGAATCCGATCAGCGATCCGAAAACGATCAGGTAGGCGAACGCCCCCAGCGAGCGCGCCGAGATCGACTTCTCGCGGAGCCCCGGCCATTCGCCGAGGACAGTCCCCGCCAGGAGCATGAGCGCCCCGCCGGCGAGCATTTGCAGGCCACAGGTCAGGAGCGGATCGCGCCGGGCGCCGCTCCGGCGCGACTCGAGCGAGCCGAGCGACCAGAGGAGCGGGGCGGCGAGGATGGCGAGCATGGCCCAGAGGGCGACGGTCTGGCCGGGCGCGGGCTTGATGATGAGGGCAGCGCCGGCGAAGCCAACGGCCATGCCGAGCACGGCGCGCAGGCCGGGGCGAGGGCTGCCGTAAAAGAGCCAGGCGAGCAAGGACATCCAGATGGGGGTGGTGGCGATGAGGAGCGCGGCGCTGCCGGTGTGTACGAACTGCTGGCCCCAGGTGACGAGGCCGTTGCCGCCGACGAGGAGGAGGGCCCCGGTGAGGAGGGCCGAGCGCCACTGGTCGAGGCCGGGGCGCGGCTGGCCCTGGAGTCGGCGCACGGCGTAGAGGACGAGGCCGGCCAGGACGAAGCGCGAGCCGGCCATGAGGAAAGGCGGGAGCGTCTCGACGGCGTACTTGATGGCGAGGAACGTCGAGCCCCAGATGAGGTAGATCGCCGCGAGCCCGAGGAGGACAGCGGGGAGCGCGGCGCGACGACAGGGAGGATCTTCCATCGCGGTCTCATGGGTCAAGGGCAGGCGAGCATCGGCAAATGTCATGGTAAGGAATCGGGCGGGGCATGTCAGTCTGGGTTAGAGAAGCCGGAGTGGGTGGCGGTTCGCGCCTTCTTTCGTTTTCCTGGACAGAAGGGCGGGAGCCACTTACGCTGGGTGAGAGCGAGACGGAGGCTGGGAGGCAGGAGAGGAGCATGACGGAGCAGGAGTGGGTGGACTGTCCCCGCCCGGAGTGGATGCTGGACTTCCTGGGGGGGAAGATCAGCCGACGCAAGTTGCGGCTGTTCGCCTGCGCCTGCTGCCGGCTGACCTGGCACTTGCTCGTGGACGAGCGAAGCCGCAAGGCGGTCAAGAGCCACTGACTCGCCTTGCCCACCCCTCGAGTCAGCAGGCCGCGCCGCCTCACTTCGCCGGCCAGACCACGCGCCCCGGCGTCGTGGTGCGGATGCTGTAGAGCGTGCCGCCGCCCGTGACGTACAGCGTTCTGAGGTCGTCGCCGCCGAAGGCGCAGTTGGTCACCTCGTCGGTCGGCACCAGCAGGAAGGCGAGCAGTTTGCCCTCGGGCCCGAGCACGTAGATCCCGCCCTTCTTGTCCTTGGCCGGCTCGAACGGCGGGCTCGGCTTGTTCAGCCCCGCCGCGACGTAGAGCCGCCCCTTGGCGTCCTGCTTCAGCCCGTCGGGGCCTCGCCCGGTGCCCCAGTCGTGGAGGAGCTTGCGACTTTTCCCATCGACGCTCCCATCCTTCTTGAGGTCGAAGCGCCACAGCTTGCGGGCCCCGCCGAGCGTGTCGTTGTTGTTGTCGGCCACGTAGAGATAGCGGTCGTCGGCCGACACCAGCACGCCGTTGGCCCGCTCGACCTCGCGGCCGAGAACGCGGGCCACCTTGCCGTCGGGGTCGATGCGGTAGACGCCTTCGACGGTGCGGCCTTTCTCGTCGCGGACCTGCATGTCCTTGCGGTCGCCGTAGCGCGGGTCGGAGAAGTAGATGCGGCCTTTGGAGTCGATCGTGAGGTCGTTGGGAGTGTTGTAGCGCTTGCCCTCGTAACGCTCGGTCAGGACGGCGATCTTCCCGTCGAGGCCCGTGCGGGTGATGCGGCGGGGAGTCGATTCGCAGGCGACGAGGCGGCCCTTGTGGTCGAAGAGCAGGCCGTTGGTGCCGGCGCCCTTGCGGTAGACGCGCGACTTGCCGTCGCGCGCGAGCTGATAAATGGAGTCGTTCCCACTGGTCAGAACGCCCAGTTTGGGGTGCCAGGCGGGCCCCTCGCCGCCGGCGCCGCCGGCCGCCTCGACCTTCAACTTGGCGCCGGGGGCGAAGATCGCTTCCTCGGCGTGGGCCCGTGGGCCGAGCAGCAGACACAGCGGAACGAGGAAGGTGCGCATCGCTACAATTCTCCTGATCGGGCCAGGCCGCGAGACGAAGGACATCATAGGCCCGGACGTTCTGGAGGGAACCATGTTCGACAACCTTCGCCTGATCGACCTGAGCGTGGCGCTGGAGGACGGCGCCGCCAGCGAACCGATCCCGGCCCGCATCCGCTACGTCGCGCACGAGGCGGAGGGCCTCGCCCAGATGCGCCAGTTCTTCGGCATCAGGCCGGAAGACCTCGTCTACTCGGGCGGGCTCGGCTGGGCCATCGAGGAGGTGCAGGCGATCACCCACACCGGCACGCACGTCGATGCGCCCTACCACTACGCCCCCACGTCGGAAGGCAAGCCCGCGAAGCGCATCGACGAGGTGCCGCTGGAGTGGTGCTTCGCCCCCGGCGTCGTCCTCGACGTGCGCCACAAGGGAGCGGGCGAGCTCATCGCCGTCGCCGACCTGCAAGCCGCCCTGGGGGCGATCGACTACCGACTGAAGGCGCGCGACGTCGTGCTGCTGCATACCGGCGCCGACAAGCGGTCGGGGTCGCCCGCCTACTTCGCCCAGCCAGGATTGGGGCGCGAGGGGGTACTGTGGCTGGTCGAGCAGGGCGTGAAGGTCATCGGCATCGACGCCTACACGTTGGATCGCCCCTTTGCGAACATGGTGGCCGACTACCGGCGGACGGGCGACGGCCGGCACGTCTGGCCGGCGCACTTCGCGGGGATCGAGAAGGAGTATTGTCAGATCGAGAAACTGGCCAACCTCGATCGACTGCCGCGGCCACATGGGTTCTGGGTGTCGTGCCTGCCGGTGAAGATCAAGGGGGCGAGCGCGGGCTGGTGCCGGGCGGTGGCGCTGGTGCCGTCGTAGGGGATGGAGCGAGGCCGCGGCACTCGGGGGCCGTACAATGATGTTTGGGTGCTCGCCGGGGCTGCGAGGAGGGAAAGCCATGCCGGTTCACGACTGGTCCCGCGTCGAAGCGGGCATCTTCCACCACTTCCATCACGCCTGGGTCGATGAGATCGCGCGGGCATTGAACCGAGGGCTCTTGCCCCCGGATCATTACGCCCTGGCCGAGCAGATCGCGGGGGGCCTGGGCCCCGACGTCCTCACGCTGCGCCTGACGGCGAATGGGGCCCCGCCCGACACGGGGCCGCGCGGGGGCGTGGCCCTGGCCGAGGCCCCGCCCAAGGTGGGCTATCGGGCCCGCGCCGAGCCGGACCTCTACGCGACCAGGGCCAAGGCCGTCGTGATCCGCCACGTGAGCAACCACCAGGTCATCGCCGTGGCGGAGATCGTCTCGCCGGGAAACAAGAACAGCCGGCACGGCCTCCGCGCGTTCGTCCAGAAGGCCCTCGAGTTGTTGCGGGCCGGGGCCCACCTGCTGATCGCCGACCTGTTCCCTCCCGGCCCGCGCGACCCGCAAGGCATCCACAAGGCCATCTGGGACGAGTTGATCGAAAACGAGTTTTTGCTGCCGGGTGACAGGCCCTTGACGCTGGCGGCCTACATCGGCGGCCCCTGCCCGGAGGCATTCGTGGAACTGCGGGCGGTGGGGGGCGTGTTGCCCGAGATGCCGCTGTTCCTGTCGCCGGAGGTGTACGTGCCGGTGCCTCTGGAGGCCACCTATCAGTCGGCCTGGGAGGCCGTGCCGGCGTTCTGGCGCGAAGTGCTACAAACACCACGCGCTTCCTGAGACGGTGTGGCCGCGGATGCCGACGAGGCTCGAACATCTGCCCTTTGGGCTTCGAGGGCGCTTCAGCGGTGCTTGGGCAGCATGAGTGGGCTCGCTCAGAGGCTGATGGGTGCCGGCCTGCGTGAAGCACTACTGCCCCACCGTCTCGCTGCCAGCGTTTGCGTCGGGCAATCCCGGCTTCTTGCGGCGCTCCCGCGCGAAGTTGGCCTCCTCGCGCAAAATGGCCAGCGACTGGCGCGTCTCCCAGACGACCAGCCCCGAGCCTGCGAGCAGTCCACCGACGCCGAGCGCGCCGCTGGCCAGCGCCAGCCCAAGGGCGACGTGCCGCAGCGCCTCCTGCTCGACGACGGCGAAGATGGCCCCCAGGAGCGAGGACAGGCTGGCGGCCGCGAAGGCGCCGACCGCCAGGTAAAAGGCGGTCAGCGTCTGTACCAGGATGATCTCCCGCCGTTCGGCGTACTCCAGTTGCCGCCGGCGCAGGTCGAGCTCCGGGTCGCTCACTTCCTCCTTGCCCTCGAGCAGCGCCGACAGGGCCCGCGCGCGATCGACGGCCCGCGCGAAGCGGTTGGCCGTCTGCATGCCCATGATCGACGCCGCGTTGGTCAGCACCGCCGGCGCGACGATGAAGGTCAACACCGCCAGCGGGTTGCCGCGGAGCCCGTCCATGCCTGTGCCCTCTCGTTGAGCTGGCGCCTCGGCCTCATACCGGCGCCCCCTCGATCACGCTCACCTCGCTCCTCGTCGGCACGATGCGCTCGAGCCGGAAGCCCGCCCGCGCATACAGCTCGCGATACTCCTTCTCCGTGCGCTCCATCCCGCCGGGGATCACCAGCATCGTGAGGTCGAGCAACTTGGTGAACGACGGCCCGTTGCCGGCCGGCACCACGCCCTCGACCACGAGCAATTTCGCGCTCGCCCCCATCGCCTTGCGGCAGTTCTTCAGGATGGTCAGCGACTTCTCGTCGTCCCAGTCGTGGAGGATGTGGCGCATGAGGTAAGCGTCGCCGCCTGCCGGCACCGACTCGAAGAAATTGCCCGCCACCGTCGTGCAGCGCTCGGGCAAGTTCGGCCGGGCCCGCTCCACCACGTCGGCCCGGTCGTAGAGCACGCCGCGCAGTTTGGGGTGGCGCTCCAGCGCCGCCCTCAGCACGCTGCCGTTGCCGCCGCCGACGTCCACCAGCGTCCCAAGCCCGCCGAGGTCGTAGGCGTCGAACGTGGCGGCCGTCTCCGTCCCATGCACCCCCACCATCGCGGCATCGAAGGTGCGGGCCGCCTCGGGGTGTTCGGGCAGGTAGTCGAAGATTGGCTTGCCGTACAGGTGCTCGAAGGCCGTCTCGCCGGTGCGGACGCTGTGGAGCAGTTCGCCCCAGGCGCGGTAGTGCTCCTCGCCGTTCATCAGGGCCAGCGCGTGCTGCGAGCCGGGCAGGTCGCTGCGCAAGCACTCGGCCAGGGGAGTCATGCCGAAGCGCCCCTGCTCGTCCTCGGCGAAGACGCCCAGACTGGCCAGGCCGCGCAGTAGCCGGTAGAGCGACGGGGCGTGCGCGTTCGTTTCGCGGGCCAGGTCGGCGGGAGCGCGCGGGCCGTCCTTGACGAGGTCGGCCAGCCCGAGGCGCGCGGCGACGTAGAGGCACTGGGGCGCCCAGTAGCCGGTCAGCATCCGCATGATGACAAGGCTGGCCGGCGGGGCCGGCGGTTCCGCGTTGGCCATCGATCTTCCTCCGCGACGGGCCTCTTCGGGTCGGACTTCCTGCAACGCACTCTCTGCGGACAAGCATAGGGCCTCCCCGCGGGAGGGGCGAGGAGACGGCCGGTTGCCGGTTGAAAGGAAAAAGGGAAGGTGGTAGGTTGCGGAGGTGAGTGGGCCGGCCCATTGCCTCGCCCCGCCGGGTCAAGGAAGGAGACGCGCGTGAGTGTTCTTTCGCCACCCCTCGTACTCGACGAGGTCGTCTACCCCGAAAGCGACGGCAAGCCGATGGCCGACAATTCCCTCCAGTTGCACTGGATCGTCGTGCTGTTCGGCAATCTCGCGGCCGTGTTCGACCCGCGCGCAGACGTCTACGTGGGGGCGAACCTGCTGTGGTATCCCCGGTGGGGGCACCCGGAGACCAGCATCGCGCCGGACGTGTTCGTCGTGTTCGGCCGGCATAAGGGACATCGCGGCTCCTACCAACAGTGGAAGGAAGGCGACGTCCCCCTCACGGTCGTCTTCGAGGTGCTCTCGCCGGGCAACGAAGTCGTGGAGATGATCGACAAGCACCTCTTCTACGAAGAGCACGGCGTCCAGGAATACTATCTCTTCGACCCGTCCAAGAACCGCCTGCACGTCTTCGTGCGCTCGGGAGAGGTCTTTCGCGCCCAGAGGGCCGACGGCTTCGTCAGCCCGCAACTCGGCATTCGCTTCGACCTTTCGGGCCCGGAGATGGTCGTCTATTCCCCTGGCGGCGAGCGCTTCCTCTCTTTCGAGGAGTTGCAGGCCGAGCGGGTGCGCGAGCGGCAGGGGCGGCTCGCCGCGCAGGAGCAGGTCGAGAAGGCCCAGGGACGCGCGGACGAGGCGGAGCATCGCCTGGCTCGCGCTCTGGAGCTGATCCGCAAAGCGCGCCGGGGCCAGGCAAGCCCCGAAGAGTTGCTCGAACTGGAGCACCTCGAGGACGAAGCCTCGCCTTCCTGACGGCGCAGACCGCTTGCCCGTTCCCCGCTGTTGACGCGCCGGCCGGGCGTCGCCGAGGCAACGCCGCAGGGCGCGGAGAGCGTGCTCCGAGAGGGCGCCAACCCCTGCGCAGCCAGGCGACTGGCGGGGCGCTCTCACTTGGCGTACAACGCCTCTGCCGTACACTCTCTCCCGGCAGCGATCGGAGAGGGCCAACGTCGTTTCAACGTGAATTCGCATGGCGAAAGTCGCGATAGACTGGCGAGAACTGCGGGACGACAAGCTCCCCTGGCTCTGCGTCCGCTGCGGGGCGCCGGCCGAGGATCGACTTCACAAGACGTTCCGGTGGTTGCCCTGGTGGCGGCCCCTGCTGGCGGTGGTGCTGGGCGTGCTGCTGTTGCCCGTGGGGCTGATCCCCCTTCTCGGACGCGCCATCTACCAGGCGCTGTTGCGCGGATTGACACAGCCCCTGGAGATGGAGATGCAGGCCCCCGTCTGCCCCGCTCACCGGAACCACTGGGGGCGGCGCACGCTGCTGCACTGGGGCTGCTTTTTCGTTCTGGTGGCCGCGTTCGTGCTGGGCCTTGTTTTGCGACAGGGGCTCTCGCCCTGGTTCTGGAGAGGCCTCGGGGGGTTGGCGACCGGCTGGGTGGCCGTTGGGCTCGTCGCCCGCCAGACGATGACGCGGGCCGTGCGCATCACCGGCACCACCCTGACGCTGGTGGGCGTAGCGCCCGAATTCGCGGAGGGCCTGGCGGCAGGAAGGAGCGCCCGCTCGCAGGGCCCAGGACGAGAGACGGCCCGGAGGAGCGGGACGGAGGGATACCGCGTGGTTGGCATTCTCCCGGACGGACAGAAGCAGCTTGTGGCAACGTTCGTCGGCAGGGAGGAAGCCCAGGAGTGTGCGCATTTTCTGGGGGGTGGGGCGAAGTTTCAGCGCGTGGAAGTGGAAGGGCCCGCGGCGTGAGGTAGGCCTTTCGCAAGCCGAAGACGAGTTGTGGGACTGCGCACCGGATCGGTATAATTTGCCGTGGGTTTCGCACTTGGGCCCGGCGCTCTCTGGGACACCCACGCCGAGGCTCGCCGTTGGCACCCATTCTTGAGGTGAGCCCATGTCCTATTCCGCCGAGATCATCAGCTCGTCCACCAGGAACGCCACCATCCTGTTCGGGTTGCCCGTCCCGCATCGCGGGCCGTGGTTCCGCTGGGCCCTGCCCGTCGCGGCGGCGATGCTGTTCGCCGGCCTCGGCCTGGCCGCCTTGGCCGACCAACGCATCTCCACGGGCGCCCCGCTCGCCAGCGCGGGCCCCGAGAAGAAAGAAGTCAAGGCCCGCAAGCTCCCGCCGGCCCATCTCAAGCCGAAGTGGAACGACGAGGCAGACCTGCTCCGAGACCCACCCGCCTCGGCGATCCGGTCGGGCAAGGCCCTCAACGACCTGCTGCGTGCCATCAACCGGTCCGGCAAGCCCCTCAACACGAGGCCCAACGTCCCCCTCGCCGAAAAGACGCTCGCGAAAATCAACCTCGCGGGTGCCGGCTTCAAGGGCCAGATCGACATGCTCAAGAGGGGAGGCAAACTGAAATGGCCGACCGCTCTTCAAGCTGCTGCTTTCGAGGAGGCGCGCAAGCGCTTCACCAGCAAGTTCGAGCTCGCGGGGAAGCAACTCAAGGATGGCAAGCCTATCGAGCCGGCCACGATCCGGGAGCTGCGCCCAGCCCTGAAGGCGCTCAACAAGCAGGTCAGCGACGACAGTGAGAAGTGGTCGCCCGCGGAGTACATCGAGGCGCGCAAGTTTCTCAACGGGCTCGAGCAGGCGGTCCGGGCGCTCGAAGACCCCAACGTCGCCAAGGCCTTCAACGGCGACTGGGCCGCCAAGGGCCGCACCGCCGCCGAACTGGTCGCGCACGTGAACAAGAAAGGCTTGCAGTTCGCCGCCGTCACGCCGGGCGAGGAAGCGGCCTACACCGACCTGTATCGGGCGCTGCGAGCCTTTTACGTGGGTGGCCCTCCCAGAAAGGAAGAGAAGAAGAAGTCGCCGTAGCGGCCGGTCCACGAAGGGCTCGCATCCTCACGGCGTGGGGAGAATGGGCAGAGGCGCGCCCGGCCATGCGCGGTCCTCCGGGGAACGAGCCTCGCCGGCCGGCTCGAGCTGCAACTGCGACAGGTTGCGGTACACGCCATCCGGGCGCGACAGCAGCTCCGCGTGCGTGCCCGCCTCGACCGTTTGCCCCTCCTTGAGCACGTAGATCCGGTCGGCGCTGCGCACCGTCGAGAGCCGATGCGCGATCACCAGCGCCGTGCGCCCCTGCATCAGCGCCTCCAGCGCCTGCATGACCAGCCCCTCGCTCTCGGAGTCGAGCGAGCTCGTCGCCTCGTCCAGCAGCAGGATGGCGGGGTCGCGGAGGATCGCCCGCGCGATCGCCACGCGCTGGCGCTGTCCGCCCGACAGTTGCACGCCGCGCTCGCCGACGCGCGTTTGATACCCTTCGGGAAACGCGAGGATGAAGTCGTGGGCGTTGGCCTGCCGCGCCGCCGCCTCGATCTCTTCCTGAGATGCGCCCGGGCGCCCATAGCCGATGTTCTCGGCGATCGTTCCGCCAAAGAGAACTACGTCCTGTGGCACCACGGCCATCTGGTCGCGCAGCTCGTGCAGGTCGTAGCTGCTCGCGTCCTGGCCGTCGATGAGGATGCGGCCGGCCTCCGGCTCGTAGAAGCGCAGCAGCAGGCTGACGAGGGTGGACTTGCCGGCGCCGCTTGGGCCGACGAGCGCGATGCGCTGCCCCGCCCGCGCACTGAGCGACACGCCCCTCAGCACCTCCACCTCCGGCCGCGAGGGGTAGCGGAAGCGGACCGACTCGAAGACCACGTCGCCGCGCAAGCGGGGGCCGTTGGCGCTGCCCTGGGGCGGCTCGATGGGCTCGCGCAGGATCTCGCGCACGCGCTGCGAGGCGCCGAGGGTGCGCTGGACCTGACTGTAGAGCTCCGCGAAGGAGCCGACGGCGCCGCTGACGTAGAGCGTGTACAGCATGAAGCGCGTCAGCTCGCCGGCGCTGAGTTCGCCGGCCAGTACCAGCTTCGCGCCGTACCACGTGACCAGCACGATGGCGCCGAAGAGGGCGAAGACGATGAACGAGATGAACGCTCCCTCGAACCGGGCTGTCCGCAGCACGACGGCGAGGTAGCGGTCGAGCGAGCCGCGGTAGCGCGACTCTTCAAAGCTCTCGTTGCCGAACGCCTTGACGCTGGCGATGGTTTGCAGGGTCTCCTCGACGATCACGTTGCTGTCGGCCAGGAGGTCCTGCGCCTCCTTGGCCTGGCGGCGGATCAGGTTGCCGAACAGCACCGCCACGATGACGAGCGCCGGCAGCGAGGCGAGCATGACGGCCGTCAGGCGCAGCGAGGTGATGGCGATCAGTGCGACCCCGCCGGCGAGGATGGCGGACTGCCGCAGGAAGTGGGGCAGCGCGTCGATCAGCGTGTTGTGGATCTGCGTCAGGTCGGCGGCGATGCGGCTGGACAACTCGCCGACGCGCCGCTGGTGGTGGAAGGGCATCGGCAAGCGCACCAGCCGGCCGTAGGCGTCGCGCCGCAAGTCGGCGAGGCTGCGCTCGCCGACCTCGGCGAACCACGTGGAGCGCAAAAAGGCGAAGCCCGCCTGAAAGGCCAGCACGACCAGCAAGCAGACGGCGATGAAATCGACGTCGAGGTGCCGGGGGACGGGGCCCTCGCCGCGCGGGAGGAGGGCGCCATCGACGAGGTTGCCGGCCACGTAGGGGAAGGCCAGGCCCATCAGGCTGCCCAGGACGAGGGCGATGAGGCCAGCGACGAACTTGACGCGGTAGGGGAGGAGGTAGCGGCCCAGGTCCCACGCCTCGCGGAGGGTGGCGCGCGTGATCTTCGCCCTGGGGAGATCGTCTTCGTCCTGTTCGCGGTGGCGCTTTGGCATGTCGATGGTCCGGGGCGGAGCGAGGGGCCTCGACGTTATTGTAGGGGCAGTCGTCCAGGGCAAAGGTACGTGGCTCGCGGCGGACTACATTGCCCGCCGCGGAGCGGCGGGGGCACCGCGACGGAGTCGCGGGCCACATTGGCCAGGGAAGGCTGAGCGAGCGGCCCTCTGCTGCCGAGCCCTCGACCAATCGCTACAAATGGATGGGTAGCGGGGCGGACGGAGGCGGCAGGTGAGCGAGATGCAGCAGACGGGCTCGCGGAGCGGATTGCTATACGGTCTGGCCGCCTACGGGCTGTGGGGCGTGTTGCCGCTCTACTTCGTCGCCGTCAAGGGCGTTCAACCCGTCGAGCTGCTCGCCCAGCGCGTCGTCTGGAGCGTGCTCCTCCTCTTCGCCCTGCTCACGTTCCTCGGCCGCTGGGGCGAACTGCGGGCCGGGCTTCGGTCGGCGCGCACGCGCTGGCTCCTGCTGGCGAGCACCATCCTCATCGCCGTCAACTGGTTCGCGTTCATCTACGGCGTCTGGAGCGACCAGAACATCCAGAACAGTCTCGGCTACTTCATCAACCCGCTGTTCAGCATCGTCCTCGGCGTCGCCTTCTTCCGCGAGCGCTTGCGTCCCTGGCAGTGGGCCGGGCTCGCCCTCGCCGCTGGCGGCCTCGCCTACATGATCGTCGCGCTCGGCGAGGTGCCGTGGATCGCCCTCTCCCTTGCCTTCTCCTTCGGCCTCTACGGGATGGTGCGCAAGGTCGCTCCGGTGGACGGCGTTGTCGGGCTGACCATCGAGACGCTGTTCTTGCTGCCGGTGGCCCTGACCTTCCTGGCCGGCTGGTCGGTCTGGGGCGAGAACGCCTTTGGGCGGCTCGGCTGGCAGATCGACGTCCTGGTCGTGTTGAGCGGGGCGGTGACGGCCGTCCCGCTCATCTGCTTCGGCCAGGCGGCGCGGCGGTTGCCTCTTTCGACGCTCGGCTTTCTCCAGTATCTGGCGCCGAGCTGTCAGTTCTTGCTGGCGGTGCTGGTGATGGAAGAGAAATGGCGACCGGCGCAGCAGATTGGCTTCGGCTGCATCTGGGCGGCGCTGGTCCTCGTTTCGGTCGAATCGGTGCTGGCGCAGCGGAAGCGACGGGCGGTGTTGCCGATCGCCGAGCCGGGGGCGGTGGCGGAGAACGCGGAGGAGGCGATCGCGCCAGGCCCGGGGGCAACGTCGGTTCGCTGACGAGGTCGGCCCCTCACCCGGCCGCCTCCGCCGACGGCGCCGGCAGCGCCTTGCACAGGGGACACGCCTCGACGGCGTGGGGCCGGTCCGCGCGATGGGCGTCGAGGAGGGCGCGCGACGTTCTCGCCAATTCCTGGCGCACGCGGCGGCGCTCGCCCTTGACGCGCGCGACCTTCAGGTTGTCGTACGCCGTCGTCTGATGGCGCAGCCAGGCGATGACCGCCGCCTCGGCGCGCCGCTCCACGCCGATGCGCTTGGTGCGGGCCACGGTGCCGCTGCCGACGGGCGTGGCGTGGACCGTGACGGCCTCGGCGAGGCGCGCTTCGAGCGCCGCGTGCGCGGGGGCAAAGCGAAGGAAGTCGCGCACGGTCGCGGCGAACTCGTCCACGTAGGCGCCCTGGGCGGTCTCGCGTCGTTTGGCGTCGGCGGCGCGCCGGCGCGCGTAGGTCGGGGTGGCGCGCTCTTGCTCGAGGGCGAGGCGCGCCGCGTCGATGTTTCCGGCCGGCGCCCAGATGCCGTGCGAGAACTTCTTGCGGCCCCGCTTCTCGACCACGGTCCAGGAAGGGCCGGCGGCCTTGACGCGGCGCGTCAGGCCGGCATCGCCGGGCGGGAGCAGCGCCCAGCCATCTGGGGGCGCGACGATTCGGCCGTCCTCGGTGCGGAACTGGTTGGGGGCCCGGGTGGGAGAGACGACAAGGCCTTCGGACATGCTTTGCCTCCTGCGCGACCGTATGCTCCCAACCATCGTCGCGACCGGCGAGCCAACTCGCGAGAAAAAACTTGCCGCGCCCGTCACGTTGCCGCGGCGCGCCCGTATGAGAGGCAGACCGGGAACGAGGGGCCGAACAAAAGAACCACTCGAAGGGCCCGGTTTATGACAGTGGGACCATACTGGCCCCGCGTGGGCCGAGGCAGCAAGGGAGACGAAGATGAACATTCGGAAGGCGTTGAGTTTCGCGGTCGTGGCGCTGGTCCTCGGGTTGACGGGCACGAGTGCCTGGGCGGACGGGGCCGACAAGGGCAAGGCGCCCGCCAAGGAGGCGGCCAAGCAGCACAGCGACTCGCTGACCGACGAGAGCTTGAAGGAAAAACTTGAGAACCTCGGCTACGAGGTGAAGGTCACCAGGTCGAAGTCCGGCGGCACCATGTACTTGCTCAACTTCGAGCGCGACAACTACCGCTACGTCTTCTACTGTTCGCTGAGCAGCGATCGGTCGCGGTTGTGGCTGTCGTCGGCGCTCCGGCAGCTCCCCGACGCCAAGGACGTCCGCGCCGACGTCCTCGAGAAGATCCTGGCCCGCAACAACGAGATCGGGCCGACCCACTTCGCGCTCCGCAGCAATCGGTTCCTCTACCTGGAACTGAGCCTGGAGAACCGTGGCATCACCTCCCTCCGGTTGCGCAAGGAGATCGACGGGTTCGCCGCCGACGTCCGCAGCAGCGAGCACCTGTGGAACCCGGCCAAGTGGCCCAAGGTCGAGGCCCCCAAGGTCGAGGCGCCCAAGACCGAGATGAAGTGACCCTTCGGGGAACGCACCGGCCCACCTTTCCGCAGAGCGGAAGGGTGGGCCGATTGTAGTCCGCCGCTCCGCGGCGGGGCACCGCGACGGAGTCGCGGCCTACATTCCTCTCCCCGCACATCGCGTTACTTCTTCAGTTCCGCCTCGATGGCGCCGGTGAGCGCGGCGGACTCGGGCTCGACGTCCGGCTCGAAGCGGCCGACGACCGACCCGTCGCGGCCGACGAGGAACTTGGTGAAGTTCCACCGGACGTCGCCGCCGAACTGCGGGTTGCTCTCCTTCGAGGTGAGTTGCCGATAGAGCGGGGTGGTGTCCGTGCCCTTGACCGCGACCTTGGCGAGCATGGGGAAGGTGACGCCATAGTTCGTCGAGCAGAAGCCGGCGATCTCGGCGTCGCTGCCGGGCTCCTGCTTGCCGAACTCGTTGGCCGGCACGCCGAGTACGATCAGGCCCTCCTTGCCGTACCTGTCGTGCAGCCTTTGCAGGCCGGTGTATTGCGGCGTGTGCCCGCACCGGCTGGCGACGTTGACGATCAGAACGACTTCGCCGAGGAAGCCGGAAAGATCGACGGCATGCCCGTCGAGGCCCTGCATCACGTGGTTCAGCACCGAGGACATGGCATCGGCTCCTCATCTCGCGGCGACAGGCGTCAGCTCGCCTTCTTCTTGAGCTCCGCCTCGATGGCCTTGACGACGTCGCCCGCCAGCGGATCGACGCGCGGCTCGAAGCGCTTGACGATCGTGCCGTCGCGGGCGATGAGGAACTTGGTGAAGTTCCACCCGATCGGGCCCGAGAACTTCGGGTTGGTGTCCTTGGAGGTCAGGTACTGATACAGCGGCGTAATGCCGGGGCCCTTGACGACGACCTTCGACGTCATCGGGAACGTGACCCCGTATTCCGCTTTGCAGAAGGCGGCAATTTCCTTGTCGGTGCCCGGCTCCTGCTTGTTGAACTCGTTGGCCGGGACGCCGACGATGACCAGCCCGTCCTTGGCGTACTTGTCGTTCAGCTTTTGCAGGCCCTTGTACTGCTTCGTCAGCCCGCACTCGCTGGCGACGTTGACGATCATCACCACCTTGCCCTGATACTTCGACAGATCGATTTCCTTCCCGTCGAGGCTCTTCATCTTGAAGTTCAGCACGGGCGCCTTCTTCGGCTGCTCGGCCCGAGCCGTCGCCGTCGTCGCCACCAGAACCACCGCCGCCAGCAGACCACCGACCAGAGTACGCACAGGTTGCCCCCTTTGCCGCGCTCGAAGCGCGCAAGTTGTCACAGAGACGAGCTCTCTACGAATAGTAATACGAGCCCCGGCATCGCGCGGGCAGGGCGAAAAGCCCCGGCGGCCCCTTCGAACATCCCATCGCGAGGACACCCATGCTCCGCCACTTGCTCGCTTCCGGCGCGGTCGCCCTGGCCCTGGTCCTTGCCGCCGCCCCGGCTGTGCCCGCCCAGGTCGGGAAGGGCGCGACCGGCAACACCACCAGCGTCCTCTACCGCAGCAAGGGCCAGGCGAACTGGCAACTGTTCGGCACCTACCGCACGGAACAGTCCGGCAAGTCGGTGTTCCAGCACCTGTCGGCGCACGGCTACGAGGTCAAGCTCGAGGTCACCAACCGGCCCGTGCCGCCCACGCCGGCCCGCAAGCCGAGCGGGCTGCTCCCCGCCCACGAGACGGTCAGCCATCAGAAGGCCCGCGAGGTATTCGACTGGATGGCGCGACAGCACGACGTCGCCTTCCGCTACCCGGTCGATGGCTGCTACGCCCGCGCGCAGCTCATGGTCGAGCGCATGCGAAAGAACCACTTCGTCCCCTACAAGGTGTGGGCCTTCGCCAACGGCGATACGCTCTACGCGCGCACCCGCAACAACCCCAGCGGCCACGTGACGTGGAGCTACCACGTCGCCCCAATCCTGCGCGTGCGCATGGGCTCCAACACGCAGCGTTGGTACGTCATCGACCCGTCGCTCTTCAGCGGGCCCGCGACCATCGCCCAGTGGGAGGCGGCCATGAAGAAGGACGCCAAAAGCCACAGGCCCTACCTCACGGTGACGCGGGTGGGGGCGGCGCCGACGCTGCTGAGCGGGAAGAAGGCGGCGGGCACCGGCTACTGGCCGGCCGCCGACCCGCGCGAAGGGGCGCACGCCCACGCCGTCGCCACCATGAAGAGGTACAAGCCGCTCGAGGGCAAGCAGCCATCCAAGGGGACCGTCTTCGCGGCGCCCGCGGAGCGCCGGTTGCGGGCGGGGCGGGTGGTGCTGGGGGAGGGGCTGTTCGAGAGACGGCGGGTGGCGGCGTGAGGGCGCGGTTTCGAGCGAGGCGCGGGCTCACGACCCCTTGCCTGTGCGAACTCAGTTCACTTCGGTCGGCGCGTCGGCGAGCTTCAGCAGCATGCTCTGATACTCGACGGCGTCATCCAGGCAAGTTCTGAAGTACGGTTCAAAGTGGGCGGCCAGGTACGCCTTGATCGCTCGGCCATTCCTCGGATCGACGAAGAGGCCCAGCAGGGGGTGCCGCTCGGTGTGCTTCCGCGCCTCGAAGATCAGGTGTTCGAAGATCTGCGTCGAGTATCGGGGTGGGCCCTCCTTCGGGCAGCCCCAGAAGCGCCTCTGGATGGCGACGTTGGGGATGACGTTGATGGGCACCCGCGAGTCCTCGCGGGTTGGCCACTCCCAGTTCGATGCCCCGAGTGCGCTGTAACCGACCAGGTCTCCCGACCCGTTGACGTGCAGCCAAACGTCCAGCTTCCCCTTGCGCTTGCGCATTTCATAAAGGGCACCGTTCTCGACGTCTGGCGCTGCCTTGATCCAGGAGGCGAGGGGCCTCTCCCACTCCTCGTCCCCGCAGTCAAAGTCCGCGACGACGCCCAGGAGCGTTTCGCTGAAGGGGACCTTCTGGAGGGAGTCGGGCATCGTTGCGCCTCCTTCAGGTCAGTTCTCGCCGCGCAAGAAAAAGGCCCCCGCCTTCGGTAACAGCGGGGGCCTCTCGGTGTTCCGGTAGCCGCTCAGGGGGCCTTCTTGCGGAGGGCCGAGGCGTCTGCGGTCGGCATCTCCCGGCCGACGTGGGCCGCGTGTCCCTCGTCGTCGAGAAGGTCCCGCATCGCCTGGGCCGCCTCTTCGCTCAAGCGGACTTTGCGGAGGCCCGGGGGGAGGGAGACGACCTCGTCTTCCACGCCTGCTTCCTCCGCGCGACCGTACTCCCCCGGAGGGACGAGGCACGGCTGAACGTGCTGATCGTGGTCGATGGCGTCAGGCATGGTTACTTCCTGATGAGAGGAAGGACATTACAGGGTTGTTTGCAGGATCGAACACCTCCTCATTTTATCGACCGCGGCAAGAACCTTCCAGCACGGTTTTTCGACGTCGCGTTTCAACGCGCTGCGAAGACCGTGCTCCCCTTGCGCGACTGCGCCCCCAGCGCCAAGGTGGGCCCGGGTGATCCGAGCGTGACGCGCCAGTTCCTGGCCGAGTCGAGCCTCCTCGCCGGCGAGGAACTCGACCGCCTGTTGCAAGACGCCGCCAGCCCGCCTCGCCTTCGCTCCCCTATCCACCCGCCGCCAAAGCTGGTATGCTTCCCCAGACATGCCTGGGAGCCGACGGCGCCCCGGTTCGGCGGAGCACGAGGGCCCCCATGAGCGAGACGAAGTACACCCGCAACTTTTCCATCATCGCCCACATCGACCACGGCAAGAGCACCCTGTGCGACCAGCTCCTCCTCAAGACCGGCGCCATCACCGAGCGCGACTTCCGCAACCAGGTGCTCGACGACATGGACCTCGAGCGCGAGCGCGGCATCACCATCCAGATGCACCCCGTCACCGTCTTCCACCAGCACAACGGCCAGACCTACGAACTCAACCTCATCGACACCCCCGGCCACGTCGATTTCGGCTACGAGGTCTCGCGCAGCCTCGCCGCCTGCGAGGGCGCCATCCTCCTCGTCGACGCCACCCAGGGCGTTCAGGCCCAGACCGTCGCCAACGCCTACCTCGCCATGGAGAACGACCTCACCATCGTCCCCGTCCTCAACAAGGTGGACATGGCCATCGCCCGCCCCGCCGAGGTCATCGCCGAGATGGAGTCCGCCCTCGGCGTCAATCCCGACGACGTGCTGCGCGCCAGCGGCAAGACCGGCGAGGGCGTCGAGGGCGTCCTCACGGCCATCGTCGAGCGCATCCCGCCCCCGCCCGGAGACCCCGCTGCCCCCCTCAAGGCCCTCGTCTACAACAGCCATTTCGACACCTACAAGGGCGTCGTCGTCTACGTCCGCATCATGGACGGCGTGCTCAAGGTCGGGCAGAAAATCCGGCTGATGCGCGGCGAGACCGAACACGACGTCTCCGAGATGGGCCAGTTCCGCCCGGCGCCGACCGTCCTCAAAGAACTGTCGGCAGGCCAGGTGGGCTACTTCACCGCTCAGATCAAGGGCCTGGGAGACGTCCACATCGGCGACACGGTGACGGACGCCCTCAACCCGACGGCCACGGCCCTGCCCGGCTACAAGGAGCCGAAGCCGATGGTCTTCAGCGGGCTCTACCCGGTCAACAACAACGACTTCGAGGACCTGCGCGAGGCCCTCGGCAAACTGCGCCTCAGCGACTCCAGTTTCACCTACCAGCCCGAGGTTAGCGAGGGCCTCGGGTTCGGCTTCCGCTGCGGGTTCCTCGGCATGCTCCACCGCGAGATCATCCAGCAGCGCCTCGAACGCGACAGCGACCTCGACCTCGTCATCACGGCGCCCAACGTCACCTACGAGGTGCTCACCCGCAAGGGCGAAACCATCCTCATCGACAACCCGCAGAAGGTGCCCGACGCCGGGCAGATCGAGGAGTTCCGCGAGCCGATCGCCCGCGTCAGCTTCTTGATCCCCGCCCCCAACATCGGCGACCTGATGAAGCTCTGCTCCGAGCGGCGCGGCACCTACGTCCGCACCGAATACCTCAGCCCGACGCGGGCCATCCTCGTCTACGAGTTGCCGCTGGCGGAGATCGTCTATGACCTCTACGACAAGCTCAAGTCGGCGACGCACGGCTACGGGACGATGGATTACGAGATCGTGGCGTTTCGCCCCGCCGACCTGGTGCGCCTCGACGTGCTCGTTCACCACAACCGCGTCGATGCGCTGTCCACCATCGTCCACCGCGCCACCTCGGAGCGGCGCGGGCGAAAGGTGCTGTAGAAGCTGCGCGAGGAGATCGACCGGCACATGTTTGAGGTGGTGCTCCAGGCGGCCATCGGCAGCCGGATCGTGGCGCGCGAGAACATCGCGGCGATGAAGAAGAACGTGACGGCGAAGTGCTACGGGGGCGACATCACGCGCAAGCGGAAGCTGTGGGCCAAGCAGGCGGCGGGGAAGAAGCGGATGAAGCAGGTCGGGCAGGTGGAGGTGCCGCAGGAGGCGTTTTTGGCGGTGCTGGAGAGCGATCAGTAGGCGAGCCGTTCAACCCGATCAGGTACGCGAGCCATGCCCCTCGTCTTCGCCGTGCTGGGCGGGCTTGTCCTGCTCCTCTTCCTGCTCCACGCCTTTTGGCTGTGGGTGGCCTGCAAGGTTTTCGACGTCAAACCGCCCACGCCAGCCGAGGCGGCCGGGCCCCCTCGCGCGCGGGGCATCCGCTTTCGGAGGGCGCTGGCGATCGCGGTCGTTGCCCTCGTCGGCTCCTGGCTGGTCGGCGCGTGCGCCCTGGCACTGGCCGGGAACAAGCCCTCGGGCCTCTCCCTACTCGGCAGCGCGGCGCTGTTTGGTCTGCTCCTGCCGTTCGTCTGCATCCGGGTGGGGCTCTCGACGGGATGGGGGCGCACGCTCCTCATCGGCCTGCTCTGGCAGGTGTTCGGCGCCCTGACAGGCCTCGGGCTGCCGGTCGCGACCGGGCTCACGCTCGTACAACTGTTCGTCATCCCGACCGGCCCGATGGCCGAGACGCTTCTCGGGCCTCACAAGAAGGTGACGTGCCCCCAGTGCGGTCTGGAGTTTACGGTCGACGCCAGCCTGGAAGCCATGCCTGTCCGGCCCGACGGCCGGGCCTTCCGGGTGCGCGGCTGCACCTGCCCGAACTGCCGTGCAACTGTCCTGCTCACGCGCCCCGAGGACGGGCCCGAAGAGGCACCACGCGCCGAGGACGGGGGCCTGGCCACGGCACTTCCCGACCCCGGCCTGTCCGGCGGAGATCGGTTCGCGGTCGCCGCGGGGCCTCTCGGCTCGCGGCTGCTCCCGCCCGCTCGCCTCGACCTGATTACCTTTACCTACCCACCCAGCACCATCGAGGAGGAAGGCTCGAAGGGACTATTGCGCCACATTCATCGCATCGTGGGCCTGCCAGGGGAGACCGTCGCCATCCATCGCGGCAAGGTCTACGTGTTGCCGCCTGACCAATCTCCCGCCTACGACGACAAGCCCGGCGAGGGGCCGGACGATCAGCACCTCTGGCAAAAGCCGTTCGCGCACCCCAACGACGCGAAGGCCGAGGATTTGTGGAAGGCCGGGAAGTTCGAGATCGTGCGCAAGTCGCCCGAGCAAGTGCTGGCCATGCGCCGCCTGGTCTACGACAACGACCACCCCGCCCGGGACCTGACGGGCGAGAAGTGGCAGCGCTGGAAGCCAGCCGAGGGCGCCGGCTGGGCGCCGGCCGAGCCGCACGGCTTCCGCAGCGACCCGGAAGGCGAGGACGTCCGCTGGCTGCGCTACCGGCACGTTCTCCGCGACCGGCTCCCTGCGGGCGACGAAGAAGAAGCCGACAAGGAAGGGCGGCAACTAATCACCGACTTCATGGGCTTCAACGCGGGCTCCGAACGGCGCGGAGATCCGCTGCACGTCGGGGTGAACTGGGCCAGCGACCTCGTCCTCGAGTGCGAGGCGGTCGTCGAGGGGGAGGAAACCGGCCAACTCGTTCTCGAAGTGGCCAAGGGCGCCGACCGCTTTCGCGCGGTCTTCGACCTGGCGACGGGCGAATGTGCGCTGAAGCGCCTGGCGAAGGGCAAGGCGGAAGAAGACCTGGGCTCGGCCGACGCGGGCGTGCGCGGCAAGGGGACGTATCGGCTGCGGCTGGCGAACGTGGACGACAGGCTGACGGTCTGGGTCAACGATCGGCTCCCCTTCGGGGACGGCACCCCCTACAAGGGGGCCAGGGGCGCTGCCCCGACGCGCGAGAACGACCTGGAGAGGCCGGCGAGCATCGGCGTCAAGGGGGCCAAGGTGACCGTGCGTAAGATCAAGCTCTTCCGCGACACCTACTACACCTGCAAGGGGAGCGAGCCCGACGTCTTCTTCGACCCGCGCAAGAGCGACGCTTTCGAGAAGCTGGCGGGCCCCGAAGTCCCCGTGACGACGTTCTACGTCCAGCCGGGGCACTATTTCGTCCTGGGCGACAACAGCGCGCAGAGCGCCGACAGCCGGAGCTGGGGCGTGGTGCCGGAGCGCCTCGTGCTGGGGAAGGCGTTCTTCGTGTACTTCCCCCTGCGGAGGGCGGGGCCGCTGCGCTGACGGGGGCGCCGTTCGTCCGCGAGACGGACGAACGCGTTACTTCTTCGTGCGGGCACGTGGCTTTCGCCGCTTTTCGCTCCCCGGTGCTTCGAGGACGCGCCGCAGGGATTGCAGCACCTCGTTCTCCGCGGAGGCAGCGGCCCCCTGGGCCGGGGGGGCGCTCATGCGTGCTTCCAGCCAGGCGATCGGGTCGTCCCCGGTCGCAGTCAACGCGCGTTGCAGTTCTTGGCGGATGATGCTGAGCTTTTTCGGCCCGATCATAAGAGTGCCTCCAACAGGCCCCACAGGTCCTGGAGTCGCCGCGTCGCTACCTCGAGTGCCTCCCCGTGGTCGAGCAATTCCACGGTCGCCTTGGCCACCAAAGCGTCACGGTCCGTCCCTACGGCACAAATCATGGCCCCCAGGAGCGAGGCGAGAATCTCTTCGCTCGCGGCAGAAACTCGTCCCGTGACCCGCTTGGCGATTCGGGGGTGCCGGGCCAATAACTGATGGCCTCGCTCGTGAGCCAGGATCGCTTCGAGGGAGAAGTCCTCCGTGTCCGCGTCGCGCTCGAACGCCTCGGCATAGACGGTCAGCAAATCTTCTGGCTCCGAGCTGCCCCGGCCGTATTGCGCGCCACCCGTCTGACTGTAAACGTGGCGGTACTCGACCCGCCCGACAAACCCGAATTCCCGCGCGACGCGAGCGACACGGTTGCGGCGAGCACGCTGTTCCCCAGCGGTGAGAGGGAGAGGTGAGGGTGTTGTCATGAGCGCACGGTAACCGCTTTGCCTCCAGATCGGCCGGGCAAAGCAGCCGCTTCACCGAGGCGCCTCCCCCAAGACCGAAACAGAACGCGCCGGGCGAGTGACCGCGGCGGATCGAACGCCGTTGGAAGCTCTCGGATGGAACCGCGGCTTCAGCAGCGGGCCTTCCCGTTGAGGGCTCGAGCTCCTCATCTCCCTGTTCCCCCTGCGGATTCTAACCGCCGGTCTCGCCACCCCGCAAGCCCCGGTCCGTCTGTTCCGAGCGCTCCTCCTCCGCCCAGGCTACCGCCCCTCGCACCTTCACGGCTCGTTCACCTCGGCCCCCCCAAGCAGAAGACAGGCTGGAAAGCCTGTCCCAGGGGAGCTTCCTCCCGACGCGCCCCTTGTTGATCGAAGCCTTTTTCGTGTACTATCCCTTGAAGAAGTGGCGAGCACTCCGCGCGAGCGGCAGCGCCGGCTCTCGGTCTCGGGCCCAAATGCGGGCGCGGGGCCCTCGAATACTCGTTGGGGCACCTTTCCTCCCGCTCATTCGGGGTGTGGCATGGCAGACGCGAACAATCCGCTTCCCGCAGGGCCGAGCCCGGCCGATCCTCCCGCGACCGCGCTCACCGGCGACAAGCCCGCCCCGCCCCCCGGCTCGCCCCCTGGCTCGCCCACCGGGCTCAACGGCGCTCCCAGCGACAGGCTGCCCGAGCCGGCCTCCCCGCAACCCAAGGGCAGCCGCAGCCTCCTTCGCCTCCTGTGGTGGCGGTCGGCCCCCACCGGCGCGGCCCCCACCGGGCACGGCGACGGCACCCGCGAGATCGTCGAGACCGTCGTCTTCGTCGTCGTCCTCGTCCTCCTCCTCAAGTCGTTCACCGCCGAGGCGTTCGTCATCCCCACCGGGTCGATGGCGCCGACCCTCTACGGCTACCAGATGGACGTGAAGTGCCCCACCTGCGACATCGCCTTCCCCGTTAACTGGAGCAATGAGGTCGAGGGCGGTCCGAACGCCAAGTACATCTGGAGCGCCGTCTGCCCCAACTGCCGCCAGCCAATCCGCTTCGTGCGCCCCGACGTCCACTTGCCCGAAGGGCGAGCCCACCCCGAGACGCCGCCCGGGTTCGCGGAAGTGCAGATCAAGAGCTCCGACTGGGGCAGCGGCGACCGGGTGCTGGTGGCGAAGTTCGTCTACGACCTCTTCCAGCGGGACCCCGACCGCCTCGACGTGGTCGTCTTCAAGTTCCCCGGCGAGAGCGACCCCCCAACCCGCTCCGATGCCTGGCCGAGGACCGGGCCCGTCAAGAAACAGGTCCCGCTCAACTACATCAAGCGCCTGCTTGGCCTGCCGGGCGAAACGATCGCCATCCACCGCGGCAAGGTCTACTACCTCGGCGCCGAGCATGGCCTGAGTTACGACGACTACGAGCAGGCCAAGGGCGATCCCGACCGGATGGCCCGGCTCTGGCAGAAAGAGCACGCGCACGTCGATGACGGTCCGGCCCTGGAGCGCTTCCGCAAGGGGGAGTTCGAGATCGTGCGCAAGAAGCCCGAGAACGTTCTCGCGATGATGCGGCTGGTCTACGACAACGACCACCCCGCCAAGGACCTGACGGCCGAGAAGTGGCAGCGCTGGGCGCCCGCGCCCGCCACGAACTGGTCGCCGATCGACCCCCACGGCTTCCGCGCCTCGCCCGAGGACGACAAGAACGTCCACTGGCTGCGCTATCGGCACGTCCTTCGCGACCGGCTTCCCGAGGGCGAGGAGAAGGACGGCGACAAGGAAGGGCGACAGCTCATCACCGACTTCACGGGCTACAACACCGGCACCGAACAGGTCGGGGGGGGCTTCCCGGGGCCCAACTGGGCGAGCGACCTGGTGCTCGAGTGCGAGGCGGTCCTCGAAGGGCCCGGCGGGGACCTCCTGCTCGAGGTCTCCAAGGGCGCCGACCGCTTCCGCGCCGCCTTCGACCTGACGACGGGCAAATGCACGCTCCAACGGCTGGTGAAGGGCAAGCCCGAAGACCTGGGCCCTGCGGCGGACACGCCGGTGCGCGGCAAGGGGACGTATCGGCTGCGGCTGGCGAACGTGGACGACAAGTTGACGCTGTGGGTGGACAACCGCCTCCCATTTGCGGGCGGCGGGCTGCCCTACAAGGGGGCCCGCGACTTCGCCCCGACGCGCGAGAACGACCTGGAGAGGCCCGCCAGCATTGGCGTCAAGGGCGCCAAGGTGACCGTCCGCAAGATCAAGCTCTTCCGCGACACCTACTACACCTGCAAGGGGAGCGAGCCCGACGTCTCCTTCAAACCGCGCAGGACCAGCGCCCTCGACGAGCTCGCGGAAGGCAAAGCGCCCGTGGCGACGTTCTACGTCCAGCCGGGCCACTACCTCTGCATGGGCGACAACAGCCCGCAGAGCTCCGACGGCCGGGCCTGGGGCATGGTGCCGAAGCGGTTGATGCTCGGCAAGGCGTTGCTGGTGTACTACCCGTTCAGCCGGGCCGGGCGGATTCGGTGAGGGAAGATCGGTCGGCGGGCGAGAGAAGGACAGGGACGCATGACCGGCGAGATCGCGATTCGGGTGCGCTACGCCGAGACAGACCGGATGGGCCTGCTGCACCACGCCAACTACCTGGTCTACTTCGAGCAAGGCCGCACCGAGCTGTTGCGCGAGCAGGGCGCCTCGTACAAGGCGCTCGAGGACCAGGGCTACCTGCTGGTCCTGACCAAGATACAGGTTCATTACCGGCGGCCGGCTCGCTACGACGACGTGGTGACGCTGCGCACCATCGTGGAGCGCGTCACGTCGGTGCGCATCGATCACCGCTACGAGTTGCTGTGCGACGGCCAGTTGTTGACGGAGGGCTCCTCGACCCTCGCGTGCGTCGATCGCGCCGGCCGGCCGCAGGCCCTGCCGGACTTCTTGCGAGGGGACCTTCCCAAAGGATGAGAGGACCGCTCCGTGCGCCGTCAACTGATCCAGTTCGTCTTGCCGCTGGCCTTCTGCGTCGTCCCCCTCCTGGCGGCCGTGCTGATCGCCGCCTCGCTGCCGCGCGGGGCGCGCAACTTCTACCTCGACCATCTCACCCCCCTCGACTACCTCATCCTCGGCCTCGGCGTCATCCTGTTCTCGGTGCAGACCTGGCTGGCCTGGCGGGCGCTTCAGTGGCAGGGCCTGGCCTTCAACGAGCGGCCCGACCAGTGGTTGACCAACCTCGCCCAGGCCGCCGAGTGGTTCCCGCTGCTGGGCCTCATCGGCACCGTGGCCGGCATCTTGCAGACCTTCAGCGAGATCAAGGGCCCCACCCCGCAGGAACGCATCATCGCCCTGTACGCGCCGGCCATCACCGCCACCGGCAGCGGGCTGTTCATGTCGCTCCTGAACCTCTTGCCCACCTGGGTCGTGCTCATCGGCCGCGGACTGATCGTGTCCCTCGGCGGTGCGGAAGCCCCGCCTGCCGGAAAGAGGAAGGAGGAAGGATGAACGGTCTCGGGCTCATCCTTTCTCCTTCCTCCTTTCGCGAAAGAGGACGCTCATGGCCAACAAGCTCCAGATGCCCCAGCGCAGCGTGACGCGCTTCGCCATCCCGCTCATCGACGTGCTCACCCTGCTGTTCTGCATCTACCTGCTCATGCCGATGGTCAGCAGTGCCGACGGCAAGGCGCCGGAAGATACGTCGTCGTTGAAAAAACAGATTAGCGATCTGGAACGGAAGTTGCGGGAGAAGGAGGACGGGGAAGACGCCAAACTGCGTCGCGAGATCGCCGAGCTCAAGAAGGTGCGCGGCAAGGCGATCCTCGACCGCTTGGCGCTGCGGGTGCTGGAGATCGACCCGAAGGACGGGAAACTCTTCTACCGCGCCCCCGAGCGGGTGCCGCTGAACGACGGCGACGCCGCCCGCGAACTCATCGACAAGGACCGCAGGGCCCGGGGGGTGGGGGAGCGCGAGCTCTATTACCTGATCCTGTGCCCGCGCGAGCGCAGCGCGTTCCCGACGCTGGGGCAGGAGGAAGAGTACAGGGCGTGGTTCGAGCGCTGGGGAGCGCTGGTGGCGTTCGACCGCCCGGGGACGGTGACGAGGGGGGGAAAACCATGACGTGGGCGCTGGTGGTTTGGGCGATGGACGGACTGAGCACAAGCCCGTGGCTGGTCAAGGCGCTGGCCGTGGCCGGGGGGGCCGCCCTCGGGGGGCTTGGGCTGGGGGCGGGGACGCAGCTGGCCGCCAAGACGCTCGCGGCGCAAAAGGTGCCTCCTTGGCCCCTGGGGGGCGTGCGCCTGGGCGGCGCCGTCGCGGGAGGCTGGCTCGTTGCGCTGTGGGCCTTCGGCGGCGGGGGCGACGGGCTGGGCGGGAGCGGCGGGTGGGGCCTGGGCGGCAGCGGCAAGGGCACCGAGACCATCGTGGGCAAGGCGACGGAGGCGGAGCCCCGCGAGAAGGACAAAAAGGAAGAGAAGGAGGAGAAGGAGCCGGCGCCTGAGCCAGGCACCCTGCGCGTCGAGGTGCTCGGCGACGCCACGATCCAGAAGATCGCCGAGAGGACGAAAAGCACCCTTAACCTCGATCGCCGCTACCGGGTGCGGGAGGGGGCGGAGCGCAAGCTCCTGACCCTCAACGAGTTAAAAAAGAAGGTCGAGGCCGCCCCCAAGGATGGCCCGGTCAAGGTGCTGGAGATCAAGCTTTACAAGGACAGTCCGGCGTGGGGCAATGCCTCCTACGTGAAGCCGTTGAGGGAGTGGGGCGAAGGCTGGCTGGGAGAGGAAAACGTGTCGAAGAACGAGCTCGACGCCAAGCGAAACGCTCCTCTGGAATAACAGCACCGAAGGGGCCCGCCGCCAATGGCCGAAGTCAGTCCTCCGACCGCCGCTCCTGTCGCGCCCTCCGTGCCCGAGCCGCGGCCCAACGACCTGCGCATCGTGCTGTTCGGCCTGCCCGCCGCCGGCAAGACTTCGTTGCTCGGGGCCCTCGGCCAGGCCTCGGCCGGCCAGGAGCACCTGCTCGCCGGCCGGCTCCTCGACCCCACCCACGGCCTGGCCGAGTTGCGCCAGCGTACCTACGAGGAGGCCCCGCGGCGCACCGCCGATGAAGTCGTTCCCTACCCCGTCTCCTACGAGCCCTTCAACCGGCCCGGTCAGGAGGGGCGCAAGCGCCCCGTCGGGGCCATCGTCATCGACTGCGACGGCCGCGTGGCCAACGACCTGCTCGTGCGCCGACAGGGGCTCGACGAACACAGCGCCGAGGGCACCCTCGCCCACGAGGTGCTCGAGGCCGACGCCCTCTTGCTCATCATCGACGCCTCCGCCCCGCCGACGCAGGTCGAGGCCGACTTCGCCGAGTTCGACCGCTTCCTGCGTCAGATGGAGGCCGGGCGGGCCGGGCGCGCCGCCGTCGCCGGGTTGCCCGTCTTCGTGGTGCTGACCAAGTGCGACCTGCTCGCCCAGCCCGGCGACAACTCCGCCCACTGGATGGAGCGCATCGAGGATCGCAAGCGCGACGTGGACGCTCGCTTCCGCGACTTCTTCGCCCGGCGCGAACAGCAGGGCGCCGGCCCCGCCTTCGGCAGCCTCGCCCTGCACGTCTGGGCCACCGCCGTCAAGCGCCCCGGCCTGCTCGGCGCCCCCTCCCGGCCGCGCGAGCCCTACGGCGTCGCCGAGCTGTTCCGCCTCTGCCTCGACGAGGCCGGCGGCTACCGCGCCCGCGCCCGCCGCGCGCACCGCAGGCTGCTCTGGACGGTGGGCGTTGCCGGCGTTCTGATCGTGGGCCTGGTCGGCCTGAGCGTCGGGCTGATCGTGCAGAACCGGGCGCGCCAGACCGACGCCTTGCAGGCGCGCGTCGAAGACTTCCGGGCCCTGGATCGAGGAACGCCCGCGGAACGGCTGCGCGGCTCGGTGGAAGAAGTCAAGCGCCGCGAGGAGGTGCTCCAGAGCATCCGCGACGAAGCGCTGTTCTCTTCGCTGAACGGCGACGATCAGAAGTACGTGCGCGAGCGGCTGGAAGAGGCCCAGGGCTACCTCACGTATCGAGCCGCCCTGGTGGCGGAGCCGAGACCGGGCTCTCTGCGCGAGGAATCGGCGCTCGCCAAGTTGAAAGCGCGCCTCCAGGGCAAAGACGGGCTGGCCCTGCCGAGCGAGGAGTGGGCCGACACCGAGGCGGGCCGGCTGCACAAGCAGATGCTCGCAGACGCCAGGGAGCTACAGGCCGCCGTGGTCGAGGCGCGCAAGTGGTATGAGGAGAGCAAGACGATGGCGGAGGGGCTGTGGCTATTCGAGGGCTACAAGTTCGGCGAGGAGGGAGCCCGCTGGCCGGCGTGGACGGGGAAGGTGGAGGAGTTGCTCGCCCCGGACCGGCGCCCGCCGTTCGATGCGCGGGCGCAGCCCTATTCCGCCGCGCTGCTTTTCGATTCGGTGCGGAAGGCGCGCGAGAAGTGGGAGGTGGAGGCGGGGGGGCTGCGGCGGTTGCTCGACGCGACGGCGGCGCTGGGCCTGGCGCCGGCGAAGGACCGGCCGGCGGTGTTTCGGCTGGCCAGCACGGGGCCGGTGGACCAGCTCCCCGCCCGGTTGGCGGAGCTGAAGAAGGCCTACCCGCGCTACAAGGAGGACTTCAACGACGCCCCCGACCGGATCGATGGCCTGCGCCTGTCGGACGTCATCCGCTCGCAAGTCCATCGGCAGGCGCTGGACTTGCACGCCGCGCTGCTGGAGCGCGGGCAGGCGGAGGTGAAGCGCAAGTTGGGCGCGAGAGGGGCGGAGAGCGCGGACCGCTGGGCAGCGGTACGCGCCTGGCTGCAATCCTCCTCGGACCTGGCCGCCCTGGGGGAGGTGGCCGAGGCGCTGGCCCCGCTGGCGCGCCTCAAGGCCAAGAACCCGGTGCGCGAGCTGGTGACCTTTCTGAGCGTTGATGCCTGGGTGATCGAGGTCCGCACGGTGACGCTGGCGATCCCCGACCGCCTCGACCTGCGCCCCGATCCCAAGGCGCTCTTGAAGGTGAACCACCCGAAAAGCGAGCGCGAGCCCGCCCTGACGTTCAAGCTCGCCGGCAGCATGGAGCGCGACGCGAGCGGCCGGGTACGGCTCTACCGCTATCGCCCCGTGCGGTCGCAGCGCATCGTCTACCGGCCGGGGGAGAAGGTGGGGGCCTATCTCAAGATGGCGGACAGTCAATATCTCAAATGGCTGACCTCGCCGTCGCGGCACTATCTCGTGCTGCGCCTGCGCGAGCCGCCGCGCTTGCTGCGCACCTTCGAGGACGACGACAGTACCGGCTCGCCGCAGACGGGCGTGCGCCTGACGTTCGCGCCCGAAGAGGAAGTGCCGGCCGTGCCCGATCTCATGCCGAGGGAATAGCCCGTTAGCGACGCTTCGCATAAGGGTTGGGCCGACCACGCTTCTGCGATGCGACGCTAAACGGGGGCCGCGGTGACCATTCGTGCCGAGGGGGGCGCCATGACGGGCGACCTGGTGGGCTTTGCCTACGGCGAGGACCTGGAGGACGGGTCGCAGCGCAGCCTGGGCTATCGGCTGCTGGCGCCGGCCCAGCCGGAGGCGTGGAGCGTCGAGGTCGAGGCGCTGGCGCGGCGGCTCCAGGCGGCGCCCTACTCCGACCACTGGCCGGCCACCGACCTGTTCTGCTCCATCCTGCTCGCCGGGGGTGGGCGGCTGGTGGCGCTGGCGCGCTATGGCCTGTCGGACCACACGCCCGCGCGCCGGCGCGGCGGGCTGGAGCTGGTCGGCGTCGTCGGGCCAACGTCCATCGACGTGCCGGAAGCGCTCGCCGTTTACCGTTGGCTGCGTCAGCGGCGTGCCGGCGTCGAGGACGTGCATCAACTGGGCGGGACGTTTCGGCTGAGCGACGTGATGGCGTCTGCCCCGGCAGCGCCGGAGCGAGGACAGCCGCGGCCCGAGGAGAGCTGGGTGGGCCCGGTGCCCGTGTTGCCCGTCCGGCTGTGGCAGGACGGCACGTTTCTGTTCGCCGCGGGCACGCCCTCCGACCCGGACCATTTCCTGCGCTTGCTGGAGGTGGGGGCGGGGCCGAGCTGGCAGTGGCTGCCGCTCGTGGGCCCCGATTTCCCGCTGCCGACCTACGCCCAGCGCGGCCCGCTCGTGGCCTGGACGCCGCACGTGGCCGGGGTGGCGCTCAAGCTCGATCACAAGGCCCCCGAGGCGGCGCGCGCGGCCCCGGGGGGGCGCCCCGGGCTGGGGCGCTGGCTCGTGGCGCTCCTGCTGCTCGTTCTGCTCGGCCTGCTGGGCGGCAACGTGTGGTATCTCCACGCGATCCAACAACAGCTCGCGGCGGCGCCCGCTCCCGCGCCGGCCCCGGCCCCCCCCAGCGAGGGCCCTGCGGCCAAGCCCGCCCCTCCGCCGAAGGTGGTGCGCGAGGCGGACGACAGCAGCCGGGAGCGCTTCGCGACGGCGCTGCACCACCTGCTGGTCGAGAAGGGCGGGGAGCGCGAATGGACGGACGAGCGCGAGGCGCTCTTGCGCACCTACGAGAAGCTGGCGTCGGAGAACAAGGGCCTGCGCGTGCGCGACGACAACGTCGAGGGCAAGGTGGCGGTGGGCGCGGCGAGCGTCCTGGCGGGCCGCAGCGCCGATCGCATCGAGGCGACGGTGCGCAAGGGGCTGGCGGGCAAGGGCTTCAGCGCGCACGTCATCGACGCGGCCTGCAAGCACGTGCGCGAGGAGTACGCGGCGGAGGGGAAGGGGAAGCGTTGAGCTGCGATTTCCACGGGGCCGAGGCATGGGAGCGCATGAGGCGAGCGGCAAGAAAAGGCCTCCCTGTAGGACGGCTCTCCTGAGCCGTCCAGACGGCTCAGGAGCCTATTATCCCCCGAAGCGGGGGACGCCTGCGGCAAGGAAAACGCTGCCATTTTGGCAGTGTTTCCTTGGAAGAGCCGTCCTACAAGAAACCACGTCCTGCCGCTCGCCTTACGAGTCAGCATCAACTGAAAGTCTTCACCCTCGGCCTTGGCGCGTCTGCGCAGCCGGTCGGCCACCGACGCCGGCACGTTGCGGGGCTTCTCCTTGCTCACACCAGCGCCTCCAGGTAGGGCCGCATCACGTTCGTCATCCGGCACGCTCGAGCCGCCCGCCATAACCCGTCCATGCTGGCTCGGCGCTTTCTCCAGCAATCTCGGAGCGCCTCCAGGGCCACGTCCAGCCCGATCTTGTTGCGGTACTTGAAGCAGTCCGCTACCGTTTTTGCCGGCCCGTAGACCTGGACCGGCACGCCCCCGACCTGGTGCTTCTCCACCCCTTCCTCCCAGGCGCTCCCCGAGAAACGAACGATCCGCAAGGGAGGATATTCCAACCGCGGCTGCCTGGCCTTCTCCTCCAGCGCCAGCCAGACCTCGAAGGGCGCTTGCGTCGTCAACTCGTGAAAGCGCAGCGCCGAGAGGAGGCAGACGACCCCGTGAGGCACTCTTTTGCAAGCCTCCGCGAGGCTTTGGTTGAGCTGCGGCTCGGCGCCTGTCACGGTGTAAAGCCCCCGGCTCGGCCGGTCGAGCAACCCTGCTTCCAGTAACCGCTGGAGATACGTCCTCGGGATGCCCGCCGCCGCGAGGTCGCGCGGGCGCAGGGCCCCTGCTGCGCGCACCAACTTCAACACCTGCTCTTGCCGCGAGTCACTCATCGCCATTGTTACTAAAAGTCGGGGAATGTTTACAAGTCCCGACTAATTGTAACATAACGGGTCGGAGTCGAGAGCCCCAAAGAGGGCCCCTTACGCCCACGCCGTCGGCTGCAACACCCGCTCCAGCCCGTTGAGCACCGCGTCGAACGCCTCCTCCGTCAGCACCGGCACCGCCCCCTCCGTCGGCAACGCGCGCTCCAGCTCCACCCAGCTCTTGCAGCCCGCGTAGTAGGGCGTGTCGGCGATCTCGTGCGCCTGCGCCGCCCGATACGTGCGCACCGGCAGCACGTAGAGCCCCGGCCAGCGGTAGCGGAAACGCGCCTCGACGACGTCCTGCGACCAGCCGTGAAAGCCCGCCAGCTTCCACGCCGACGGCAGGTCTTTCACGTGGTAGATGCCCGGCACCTCGACGAAGTGCGTCAGGCGGACGGTCCCTTCGGGCGGGCGCTCGGCCTCGGCCTGCTCCAGCAAGGGGCGCCATTCCTCGACGATGCCGGCGCGCTGCTGGTGGGCGTAGGTTGGGAATAGCCAGAAGCGGTCGTGCTCGAGGCGAAACTCTCCGCCCGTCTCGGCGATCCCGCCCTTGCGCAGCACGATGGCTTGCCGGCCCTCGGCCAGCGCCTTGCACACGACGGCCCACTCCTTGAACGCGACAGGCAGTTCCTTCACGTCGGCCATTTCTCCCCCTTGGGCGAGCGCCCCATCAGATCGTTCACCGCCGCCGCCGGCGCTTTCCCCTCGTACAGCACGCGATAGACCTCGCTCATGATCGGCAATTCGAGGCCCATGCGCGTCGCCCGATCGTGGACGCTCCGCGTAGTGTACACCCCCTCGGCGACCATCTGCATGTCGGCCAGGACGTCGGCGAGCTTCTCGCCGCGCGCCAGGCGCTGGCCCACGCGCCGATTGCGCCCGTGCGGGCTCACGCAGGTTGCGATGAGGTCGCCCAACCCCGCCAGGCCGGCGAACGTCGCCGCCTCGGCGCCCAACGCGACGCCGAAGCGCGTCATCTCGGCGAGGCCGCGCGTGAGCAGCGCCGATTGCGCGTTGTCGCCGCAGCCCAGCCCGTCGCAGATCCCTGCGGCGAGGCCCATCACGTTCTTCAGCGCCCCACCCAGTTCGACGCCGATCGGGTCGAGGTTGGTGTAGACGCGGAAGCGATCCGTCGTGAAGGCGCGCTGGACGAAGCGGGCCAGCTCGTAGTCGGCGCTGGCCGCCACCACCGACGTCGGCAGCCCGCGGCTGACCTCCTCCGCGTGGCTGGGCCCGCTCAGGACGGCGATGCGCGTCGCGCCGAGGACCTGAGCAAGAATTTCGGAGGGGCGTAGAAAGGTCTCGTTCTCGACCCCCTTGGCCAGGCTCAGCACCGGCGGCAGGCCCTCTGCCCCGGGCCGGAGGGCGGGGAGCACCTTCTCTAGGGTAGCACGGAGGTAAACGGTGGGGATGGCGGCCACCCACAGGTCGGCGCCGGCCACGGCCCGCTGGACGTCGCTGGTCAGCTCGACGTGCTCGGGGATGCGCACGCCGGGCAGTAGTCGGACGTTTTCGCGCTTCTCGCGCAGCCGGCGACCGCTCTCCTCGCGCGCGCTCCACAGCGCAACGCGGTGGTCGGGGCACTGGGCGAGCAGGAGGGCGATGGCCGTGCCCCAGGAACCATCACCCAGGACGGCAAAGGTAGTCGGCATGGGGCCTTTGGGGCAAGGGGCAAGGGGCAAGGGGCAAGGGGCAAGGGGCAAGGGGCAAGGAGCGCTGGCGCGCCCTCCGGCAGGCGCGGACCACCCGCTCATGATAAACGGGCGCGGGCCGGGCCACTAGCCCGCCCCGACGCCGGGAATTCGGCAAGTTTCGCGCCCTTCGGTGTCGATGGAGGGAACGAGGAGTCGTCTGGTCCGACGCGTTCCACGACGCGCCGGCCAGCGCGAGGGGGTGGATTGCCCCCGAACACCTGTGGCCGGGAGGACCGACTGTGGCCGCTCAACTTCGCTTGTGCCCGCTCTCGACCGAGGACGATGCCGTCGCGGGCCCCGTGCCGACCGTGCGCGTCAGCCTCGGAGAGTTGCTCCCCCTCGTCGCCATCGCCCACCGGCACAATTACGCGTGGCTCAAAGACTTCCTCGATGACGAGGTCGCCATCACCGAAGACCTCTACGAGGTGCTCCGCGCCTTCCGCGTCAACCGCCCCTCGGCGTGATCGTTTCGGGGGGGTGGGGGGGCCGCCGGCCCCGGGGCCGGGGGGGCGGGGGTGGGGGCCCCGGCGCCCACCACCTGGGGGGCCCGCCG
>JBBSEZ010000046.1:0-33767 GCA_038239195.1 Gemmatales bacterium | reverse complement strand
GCGTGCGGCGCCGGGCGCCGCACGCGGCCTCCTCGTTTCTGCGAGCTCGCCCTCAAGGCGCGTCGCGCTTGGGGTCGGCGGGCGCCTCGATCTCGTTGCGGACCGAGCGCACGCCCGGGGTGAGGCGGACGAGGCCCTCGGCGAGGCGCCGCTCACCGGCGGTGGCCACCTTGCCGCGCAGCACGACCTCGTTGCCGTCCATCACGACCTGGATGTTCTGGCTCGACGGTAGCCGACTGCTGCGCGCCAGCACGGCTTGCAGGTCGGTGCGCACCAGATCGGGAGTGCGGGGCGTGAAGTCGAAGCCGAGCGTGGTGGTGTAGGCCGGCGCCCGGCGCACGCCGATGCTGGAGGCGCCCGGGAAGGCCCGCCCCGTCGTCGTCAGGGCGGCGCTCCCGCCCAGCCCGCCGAAGCCGGTGCCCGTGCTACCGAACTGACTGCCCCCGCCCAACTGGCCGGTCCCGGTTGTCACGTAGGTGGCCGTGCCGAAGGGCAGCGCCGACGAGTACCACAGGGGCTTGCTGGTGGTGTTCCCCGCCGAGATCGACGTGGGCACGCCGATAGCGATCGGGTTGGCGAGGTAACGCCCCATGATCCCCGTGCTGCCGTAGGTACTCGTCCCCCGGCCGCTGCCGCTGCCCCCCAGGCGCGAGCCGAAAGTGCTGCCGGTGAAGCTGGAGGGCGCGGTACTGCTGCCCGCACCGCCCGAACTACCGCCGCCGCTCGAACTACTTCCGCTGCCGAAGGAACCGCCCCCGCCCCCGCCGCCGCCCCCGCTGCTGCCCCCGCTGCTGCCGGAGAATTGCGCCCGTGCCGGCCCGGCCAGCAACAACAGAGTAGCGCCCGCCGCCCACAACGCCCGTCTCCTGGCAAGTTGAAGCACCGCTGCGCCCTCCCTCAAACGGGTTGATTCTCTTGACTTCCGCCGCGCCATCCGCCATCACAGAACAAGTCGCACTATAGATTGAAACCCCGCTCCGGCTCGCGAGGCTCGCATGGCCGCGCTGCACCTGGCAACTTTTCGCGCCGACGTCACCCCGCCCCTCGGCCATCCCCTTTGCGGTGGGTGGATCATGCCGGTGCGCGGCACCGACGATCCCCTCCGAGCCGTCGGCGTCGTCCTGCTCGGCAGCGGGGCCCCCATCATTCTATGTGGCGTGGACTGGGTCGGCCTGCGCAACGACGCCCACCTCGCCTGGCGCCGGGCCCTCGCCGAGGCAGGACACACCACCCTCGAGCGCGTCGCCGTCCACTGCGTCCACCCTCACAACGCCCCCTTCGCCGACGTCGAGGCCCAGAAGTTGATCGCCGCCACGCCCGGGGCCCCGCCCTCGCTCGACCTCAAGTTCTTCGAGCGGGCCGTGCGCGCAACCGCGACCGCCGTCAAGGCCTCGCTGGCGCGGACGGTGGCGTGGACGCACCTGGGCACCGGCCAGGCGCGCGTCGAGCAGGTCGCCTCCAACCGGCGCGTGCTGGGGCCGGACGGCAAGGTGAAGTTCACGCGCACCAGCGCCACCACGAGCCCGGAGGCGCGGGGCGCGCCGGAAGGGCTGATCGACCCCTGGCTCAAGACGATCAGCTTCTGGAACGGCGACCGGCCGCTCGCGGCGCTCCACTACTATGCCACGCATCCGATGAGTTATTACGGCGATGGCCGGGTTTCGAGCGATTTTTGCGGCCTCGCCCGCGACGCCCGGGCCGCGGAGGACGGTCGTGTCTTTCAGGCCTACTTCACCGGCTGTGCCGGTAACATAACCGCGGGCAAATACAACGACGGCGCCAAAGCCAACCGCGTCGTCCTGCGCGATCGCATGCTAACCGCCATGCGGGCCGCGTGGAAGGCGACCGCGAAGCACCCCGTCAAGAGCTACTCGCTGCGCGTGGAAAAGCTGACGCTGGCCCCGCGCAAGGAGAAGGCCTTCAGCGCCGAGGAGAGTCGGCGGGCGCTTCTCGACGGCAAGGCGACCAAGGCGAAGCGCAACAACGCGGCGTTCCAGCTCGCCTGGCTGAAGCGAATCGCCCGGCCCATCGACCTCACCTGCCTCGACCTCGGCAAGGCCCGGGTGCTGGGCCTGCCGGGCGAGCCGTTCGTCGAATACCAGCTCGCCGCCCAGCGGCTGGGCAAGGGCTCGTTCGTCTGCGTGGCCGGCTACGGAGATGGCGGGCCCGGATACGTCCCCACCGACCGCGCCTTCCTCGAAGGAGGGTACGAGCCGACTGTGGCGCTGGCGGCGCCGTGCGAGAAGCCGCTGCTGGCGGCGCTGGCGAAGTTGCTGCGGGGAGGTCGCTAAGCCGCACTCGGCGGGCCCGGCGAGGTTCGCCGCTTGCGGCTTGGCGTTCCTCCCCTGGCGTCAACTCCCTCACTCGCCCTAGAATGGCCCGGGCCCGCTCAGCCCGCACCCGGGGAGGGACCGACGCGTGACCATGCCGCCGCTGGAGGTCCTGTACGAGGACAACCACTGCCTCGCCGTCGCCAAGCCCGCCGGCTGTCTCAGCACCCACTACCAGGGCGGCGAGGAGACGCTCGACCGCGCCGTCAAGGCCTACCTCAAGGACAAGTACAAGAAGCCCGGCAACGTCTACCTCGGCATCGTCCACCGGCTCGACAAGTTCGTCTCCGGCGTCCTGCTGTTCGCTCGCACCAGCAAGGCGGCCGCGCGCCTCTCGCTCCAGTTTCGCGAGGGCAGCATCGAAAAGGTCTACTGGGCCATCGTCGAGGGCGAGGTGGACAAGCAGGCCGGCACCCTCGAGGACTGGCTGCTCAAGGACAAGCAACTCGGCCGTGTCGAGGTCGTCGAGCCGCGCGACGACGGCGCCCGCCAGGCCCTCCTGCACTATCACCGCCGCGCCGCGCACGAGGGCCTCACCTGGCTGGAGCTGCGCCCGCAGACCGGCCGCACCCACCAGCTGCGCGTTCAACTCGCCCACCACGGCCATCCGATCTACGGCGACGCCAAGTATGGCGCCGTGCGTACCTTCGGCCGGGCCATCGCGCTGCACGCCCGCTCCCTGACCTTTCTGCACCCCGTCCGCTACGAACCGATCGCCCTGACGGCCGAGTTGCCGCGCCCCTGGCGCGGCCGATTTGCCTACCTGCTGCGCGAGGCCCCGCATGTCTGACGCCCTGCTCGAAAAGATGCGCCAGCTCGTCCAGGAAGACGTCGGCGGGCGCGGCCTGGCCAAGGTGCCGGGCGACAACCTGTTCACCGCCTGCGCCGGCGACTTCGCCGCTGCCTGCCGCAGCATCGCCCAGACGGCCTCGCCGCGCCTCGCCGTGGTCACGGGCTTCTTCATCGCCCACGCCACCCCGCCCTGCGGCGAGACCGATGGCCCGCTCGGCGCCGTCTTCCTGGCCCGCGCTCTCGTCCCGCTCGGCATCTCCGTCGTGCTCGTCGCGGATCCCTTCTGCGTGCCCGCGCTGGAGGCCGGCGTCGCCGCCTGCGGGCTCCGCAAGTCAGTCCCGATCGTGCGCCTGCCCACCTTCGCCGATGCGACCGCCCAGACCGTCGGCGAGTACGCCCGCGAGCTCGCCGACCGCGCGGGCTCGCTCACGCACCTGATCGCCCTCGAGCGCGTCGGCCCGAGCCACACCCTCGATTCGGTGCAAGCGCAACCGGGCGCCACGGAAGAGACGGTGGCGCGCTTTCGGGAGGAGGTGCCGCCGGTCGGACACGACCGCTGCCACAACATGCGGGGCCGGGACATAACCGCCAACACGAGCCCGGCAGAGCGGCTTTTTTCGGCAGGGGGCCCGACGACCATCGGTATCGGCGACGGCGGCAACGAGATCGGCATGGGCAAGGTGCCGTGGGACGTGGTGCGCCGCAACGTCCCGCTAGGCGACCGCATCGCCTGCCGCGTGGCGACCGACCACCTCCTCGTCTGCGGCGTGAGCAACTGGGGCGCCTACGCCCTGGGCGCCGGCGTGCGACTCTTGCGCGGGGCGGAGCACGACGCGGAGCTCTTCTCGCCGGCGCGCGAGAAGGAGTTGCTGGAGTGGATGGTCGAGCGCGGGCCGCTGGTCGATGGCCCGTCGGGCCACCCCGAGGCGCTCGTCGATGGCGTGCCGTTCGAGCGCTACGTTGACGTGCTGGTGCGGCTGGGGCAAGTGCGGGGCTGAGCAGGAGGCAGAAGATGGCCATGCTGAGCGACACGTCGCCCGAAGCGGAAAAGGTGCTGATCGAGGTGTTCCGCCGAATTTCGCCGCAGCAGAAGTGGCTGCAACTGGGGGAGACGTACGACGAGGGGATGGTCCTGCACGCTGCGGGCGTCCGTTACCGCAACCCGGCGGCAACCTCACAAGACGTTCATCGATCCTGGCTGCGCATGAACCTCGGGGCAGAGCTCGCCGACCGCAGGGGCCAGCCCGCGTCGGGCAAGCCGATGGCAAACCTGAGCAACCTGCGCGACGTTCTCCGCGCGTTCGCCGACCTCGGCATCGCTCACGCGCTCGGCGGTTCGATGGCGAGCTCCATTCTCGGCATCAACCGCTACGTCTCGCACGCCAACATGGGAGCGGCCCCCTTCCCCGGCCTCGAAGCTCGCGTCGCGCAGGCCTTCGGCCCCGACTACTACCTCAGCGAGCCCGCCATCCGGCAGGCGATCCAGGCGCGCTCCTCGTTCAACATCATCAACACCGCGACTGGCTTCAAGGTGGACGTCTTCGTGTGCAAGGACGAGCTCTTTGAAAAGGCCGCGCTCGCCCGGCGCTACGGAGTGCAAATGCCCGACGTGCCCGAGCACCCCATCGTCCTCTACGCGGCGGAGGACGTGGTCCTCTTCAAGCTGCGCTGGTATCGCCTGGGCATCGAGGTGGCCGAGCAGCAGTGGAAGGACGTTCTCGGAGTGCTCAAGGTGCAAGCCGGCAAGCTCGACGAGGCCCACCTCGACCGCTGGGCGGCACATCTCGGCGTCGCCGACCTGCTCGCCCGCGCGCGCCAGGAGTGCGCCTCGTGATGGGCCCGCAATCTCCTCCTCTCTCCGTCGCCCGAGGCCGGCTGTTGATCGTCCTTGCCGCCCTCCTGTGGAGCACCAGTGGCGCCTTCGCGAAGGTGATGAGCACGCCCACGAGGCTCGGCCTGCACGAGCCGCGGCCCGGCGTCCTGCAACTCGCCGCCCTGCGCGTCCTCTTCGCCGGCATCGTTCTGCTGCCCTTGCTGCGCCCGCGCGACGTCTCCTTTCGCCCCGCCCTCGCCGTCACCGCCGTCAGCTTCGCCGTCATGAACGCTCTGTTCATCGCCGCCCTCTACCTGGGCACGGCCGCCAACGCCATCCTCCTCCAGTACACGGCGCCGATGTGGATGTTCCTGTTCAGCGTCTGGTGGATGGGCGAGCAGGCCGACCGACGCGGCGCCGTTGCTCTCGCGATCGGCCTGGTCGGCATCGCCCTCATCGTCTTCGGCGGCTGGGAAGGCGGCGAGTTGGTGGTGGTCCTGCTGGCGCTGGGCAGCGGTGTGGCGTTCGCGGGCGTCATCCTCGGGCTGCGCTTTCAGCGCGGCGCCTCGACGATCTGGCTCACGGTCGTCAACCACCTCTTCGGCGGGCTGGTGCTGCTGCCGTTCCTCTTCTTCCTCCCGCCCCTGGCGCTGCGGCAGTACGCCTGGCTGTTCGCCTTCGGCGCGCTGCAAATGGCCCTCCCCTACGTCCTGATGGCGCGCGGGCTGCGCGCCGTCAGCCCGCAGGAGGCCGGGACGCTCACCCTGCTCGAACCGCTGCTCAACCCGCTGTGGGCCTACCTGGTTTCGCCCGAGACGGAAACGCCCGGCGAGTTTACCCTGTATGGAGGGGCTTGCGTGCTCGGCGCTCTCGTGTATCGTTACTGGCCGACGCGCCCCGCGCCCAAACAACCAACCGACTGAGCCGATTCGGAGGCGATGATTCCTCATGGCGACCTTGCTCGATCCGGTAAAGGCCGAACTGCCCGCCCGTGCCGTGGTCCCCGCGCCCCCGCCGACCTCGATCCCCGCCCCGGGCGGAGCGCCCGCGCGGCTAGTCTCGCTGGACGCCTACCGCGGCTTCATCATGCTGACGATGGCCTCGGGCGGCTTCGCCTTCGCCGAGGTGGCGCGCAAGCTCGACCTCTCCGGCGATGACTTCGCCAGCCGCCTGTGGCGAGTGCTCGCCTACCAGTTCGATCACGTCGCCTGGACCGGCTGCGCGTTCTGGGACTTGATCCAGCCGTCGTTCATGTTCATGGTCGGCGTCGCCCTTCCCTACTCCTTCGCCAGCCGGCAGGCCAAGGGAGAGAGCTACCCGCAGATGGTCGCCCATGCCGGCTGGCGAGCTTTTCTGCTCGTGCTGCTGGCCGTCTTCCTCTCGTCGCCGGTTCGGTTGAGCGAGGGCGTCGAGCTCGTCTCCGGCCCCCTCACGAACTGGGTCTTCCCCAACGTCCTCGCCCAGATCGGCCTGGGGTACGTCTTCGTGTTCCTCCTCGTCGGCCGGGGCCTGCGCGTGCAGTTGATTGCCCTCGCCGTTGTCCTGATCGGCTACACGCTGCTGTTCGCTCTCTGGCCGGCGCCGGGGGCCGACTTCGATTATTCCAGCGTGCGCAGGGCGGGCGACGACACGGAGGTGTTCACCGGGACGTGGTTTTCGCACTGGAACAAGAACACCAACTTCGCCCACCACTTCGACGTCTGGTTCCTCAACCTCTTCCCGCGCCCCGAGCGGTTCCTCTTCAACGAGGGCGGCTACCAGACGCTCAACTTCGTGCCGTCGATGGCGACGATGATCTTCGGCCTCATGGCTGGCGAGCTCTTGCGCGGCGACCAGGACCGCGTGCAAAAGTTCTACGTGCTCGTCATCGCCGCCGTCCTCTGTCTGGCGGTCGGCTGGGTGATGGCGCAAACCGCGTCCCCGCTGGTCAAGCGCATCTGGACGCCCTCGTGGGCGGTCTTCAGCACCGGCTGGACGTTCGCCATGCTGGCGGCGTTTTACGGCATCATCGACGTGTTCGGCTACAAGCGCTGGGCCTTCCCCCTGGTGGTCGTGGGCATGAACTCGATTGCCACGTACTGCATGTCGCAACTCCTCAAGGGCTGGGTTCGCGGCAACCTGCGCACCCACCTCGGGCCTTTCCACGGCACCTATGGCCCGGTGCTCATGTCGGTGCTGGTGCTGTTCGTGCTGTGGCTGTTCTGTCTGTGGCTGTACCGGCGCAAGGTCTTTTTGCGCATCTGACTGTCCCGACCATTTGACCTCCATGCCGTGCCACTTTTCCCCTTGACAATCGCTCGACTATTGTACTATTATATTAGTACAGTGATACATAATCCGGAGGTGCTCCGATGCAGGTCCACCTCTCGACCGGCGACGGCGTGCCGATCTATCTCCAGATCGTGAACCAGGTGAAGTACCAGGTGGCCTCGGGCCGCCTGGCGCCGGGCGAGGAGCTGCCGACGATCCGGGCGCTGGCCGACCAGCTCGTCATCAACCCCAACACGGTGGCGCGCGCCTACCGCGAGCTGGAGCAGGCCGGCGTCGTCACCAAGCGGCGCACGACGGGCACCTACGTGTCCGACGCCGGCTCGCCGCTGGCGCGCGCGGAGTGTTTGAAGGCGCTGGCCGGGCGCATCGACGCCCTGCTGGCAGAGGCGCAACAGATGAACGTCGGGCTGGACGAGCTGCTGGGGCTGGTCCGGCAGCAGCACCAACTCTGGCAGGGCCCCCCGGGAGGGCACAAAGCATGACCCCACTTGGTCCCTCTTCCTCCGCGATCGACGTCCGAGGGCTGACGCGCGCCTTCGGGGCCAAGCTCGCCCTGAACGACGTCGCCCTCGCCGTGCCGCGCGGCGGGGTCTTTGGCCTGGTCGGCATCAACGGCTCCGGGAAGACGACGCTCATCAAGCACGTCCTCGGGCTGTTGCGCGCCCAGCAGGGAACGGTGCGCGTCTTCGGCCTGTGCCCGGTGAGCGACCCGGTAGGCGTGCTGTCGCGCATCGGCTACCTCTCCGAGGAGAACGACCTCCCCGGCTGGATGCGCGTCGGCGAGCTGATGCGCTACGTGGAGGGGATCTATCCCAACTGGAACGCCGCCTATGCGGACAAGCTCTGTCGGCAATTCGAGCTGCCCGTGGCGTCGCGGGTGCGGGCGCTGTCGAAGGGGCAGAAGGCGCGAGCGGGGCTGGTGCTGGCCCTGGCTCATCGGCCGGAGCTGCTGGTGCTGGACGAGCCGTCGTCGGGGCTCGACCCGCTGGCGCGGCGCGACATCCTGGCGGCCATCGTGCGCACCATCGGCGACGAGGGGCGCACTGTACTGTTCTCCTCGCACCTGCTCGACGAGGTGGAGCGCGTCGCCGATCGCGTCGCCCTGCTCGACGCCGGCCGCGTCGTCTTCAGCGCCGTGCTCAGCGACATGCAGGAGAGCCATCGCAAGGTGACGGTGCGCTTCGACGAGGCGCGCGCCCGCCCGCCGGTCCTGGCCTCCGCGCTGGGGTGGGAGGGCGCGGGGCGCGAGTGGACGGCGCTGGTGGAGGGGGCGATGGGCGAGGTGCGCGCCTCGGTCGCCCAGATGGGTGGGCGCATCGTCGAGGAGCACGTGCCGCGCCTCGACGAGTTCTTCGTGGCCCGGGTGGGGCGAACGGGAAAGGAGGGCTGAGCCATGTGGTCCGCCGCGCGCTCGCTGTCGTGGGAAGTGCTGGCACGTCAGCGCTGGACGTTCGTGCCGGCCTGCGCCTACCTGTTCGTGCTGGTGGCCGTGGCCCAGCTCTTGCCGGCGGAGACCATCCCGCTCGGGGTGGCGGTGACGTTGTTGCTGCCGCTGACGAGTGCGGTGGTGTGGGCCCTGGGGGCCTTCAGCTACGGCTTCGAGGGGCGGCTGGAGGATGCGCGCTCGCTGTTCCCCGCCCGGATGTTCGCTCTCCCCCTCTCGACGGCGGCGCTGGTCGGGTGGCCCATGCTGACGGGGGCGCTGGTGATGGCGCTGGGCTGGCTGCTCTGTGCGCGCGGCGTGCTGTGGCCGTGGGGAATGGAGGCCCCCCTGCTGTGGCCGGCCCTGCTCTTCGCCGCGGTGGTGGCGTGGCTCCAGGCCATCGCCTGGGCGCCTTTCGGCGTGCCGTACCTGCGCATCCTCGTCGCGGTGGTGGTCCTGGCCAGCCTGCCAATGGGGACCGTGGCGGCGGTAGAGGAAGGCGCGCCCGCCGGGCTCGTCGCCGCGGCGCTGGCGGGGGCGCTTCCCCTCGCCTACCTGGTGGCCGTGCGGGGGGTGGCTCGCGCCCGCTGCGGCGAGGACAGCGGCCTGGCCTGGCCCGGCTGGCTGACGCGGGCGCCGAGCGCCGCGCCCGCAAGGCCCTTCCCTTCTTCGAGCGCGGCGCTTTTCTGGCTGGAGTGGCGCACGCACGGCAAGCTGTTCCTGATCGCAACACCGCTGTGCGCGCTGGCGGCGCTGCCCCTGCTGCACTTCGCTGCAAAGAATGTGGCAGAGCTGGCGCGGTTAGGGCTCTGGCCTCCCCTGACGGCACTCGTCGAGCTCGTGGGCCCGGCGTGGGTGGCGGTGCTGCAACTGCTCCTGGTTCCGATCCTGATGACGATGATGTGCTGCGAACTGGGCCGACTCAACCCGGAGGGGCAGCACCACAAGATGTCGTCCTTCGTGGCGGTGCGGCCGGTGACGACGGCGAGCCTGGTGTGGGCCAAGTTGAAGTTCCTGGCCCTCGCCTTTCTCGGCACCTGGGCCCTGTTGGTGCTGACGGTCGCGTCGTGGGCCGTGCTCGCGGGCCACTCCGGCGAGATGGCCGCGGGCGTCGAGGCGCTGGGCGGGCCGTGGGGCTGGGGCAAGCTCGCCCTCGTGCTCGTCGCCCTGCTGGTGCTGAACGGGGCCCACAGCGCGGCGGGCCTGTGGATCGGCCTGGCCGGCCGAAAGGCACTGGTCGCCGCCGTTGGCTGCGGAGGTGCCGTGCTGCTGACCGCCGTCAGCCTGGCGGCCCAGTGGGCGTTCCAGCATCCGGAACATCGCGAGTTTCTGCGCGCGAGCTGGCCGTGGGTCATTGGCGCCCTCGTCGGCCTGAAATTGCTGCTGGCGGGCTGGCTGCTGCGCCGCAACCTGCGCGCGGGGCTGCTGAGCGGAGCCGCCGTGAGCGGGGCGCTGGCGGCGTGGGTGGCGCTCGTCATTGCGCTGTTCGGCCTGGCGGCGTGGCTGGTCCCGTCGGAGTGGGTGTCGCGCGGGGCGCTGGCGGGGGGCGCGGTGTTGACCGTGCCACTGGCGCGGTGCGCGCTGGCGCCGCTGGCGCTGGCGTGGAATCGGCATCGGTGAGGGAAGGGCTCGCGCCCCGCGCCCTCTTCGTTACACTGAGCCGATGCGTCTCTCGCGCGGACCAGCCCTGGCCCTCCTGCTCGGCCTGCTTGCCGGCCTGGCCGCTTTCGCCCTCGGCCGCCGTGCCGGCCCTTCTTCCCCCGCCGAGCCCGCGTTCCTGACTGGGCGCGTCGTTGCCGCCGAGGGGCCGCTCGCCGGCGCCGTCGTGCGCCTCAAGGGCACCAACGTCGCCACCTCGACCGACGCCCGGGGGCGCTTCCGCCTGCCGCGCTCCGCCTCTCCCTCCGCCCGTGTCACCGCCTGGCACGACGGCCACCTGATCGGCGGCACGCGCCTGCGCCCGGGGCCCCTAACGCTGCGCCTCTCCCGCTTGCCGAGCCACGATCACGAAGCGTACGAGTGGGTCGATCCCGCTCCGCGCGTTGGGGGCAAGCACAACTGCGCCAACTGTCATGCGGAGATCTACCGCGAGTGGTCGGCCAGCGGGCACGCGCGCTCTGCCACGGGCCGGCACTTCCGCAACCTCTACGAGGGCACCGACTGGCACGGCCAACCCGACGCGAGTTGGGGCCTGTTGCGCCAGCACCCCGACGGCTCCGGCGTTTGCGCTTCTTGCCACGCGCCCACCTTGCGCGACGACGACCCCGCCCTGTTCGACCTGACGCGCGTGCGCGGCCTGCCCGCTCTCGGGGCTCACTGCGACTACTGCCACAAGGGCAAGGACGTCGGCGACGTCAGCGGGCTGACCCACGGCCGATTCAACCTGCGACTCTTGCGCCCCAAAGAGGGGCAGCTCTTTTTCGGGCCCCTGGACGACGTCGATCGCGGCGAGGACGCCTACTCGCCGCTCTACCGCGATAGCCGTTACTGCGCCGCCTGCCACGAGGGCGTGGTGTTCGGCGTGCGCGTCTACAGCACCTATTCCGAGTGGCTAACGAGCCCTGCCCGCCGCGCGGGGCTGCATTGCCAGCACTGCCACATGGCCCCGACGGGCAAGATGACCAACGTCGCCCCAGGCCACGGCGGGATCGAGCGCGCCCCGCGCACGCTTGCCAACCATCGCTTCTTCGACGGCGGGCTGGCACCGATGCTGCGCCGCTCCGTGCGCGTGTCGGCCACCCTGCGCGGCGGGACCGCGCGCGTGAAGGCGTGGGTCGAAGGCGTCGGGCATCGCGTGCCGACCGGGTATGTCGACCGGCACCTGGTCCTGATCGTCGAGGGCGTGGGCGCGGGCGGGGAGGCGCTGGCGCTTCGCGCCGGCCCCACGCTCCCCCCCGCGGTCGGGCAGGAACTGGAAGGGCGGCCGGGCCGGCTCTACGCCCGGATGCTGAAGGACTTCGAGGGCCATTCCCCCGCGCCGTTCTGGCTCGCCGACAGCGACCCGCTCGACACCCGTTTGGCGCCCGGCAAGGTAGACGAATCCGCGTTCGCGTTCTGGGGCGAGCTGGAGCGCGTGCGCGTCCGCGTTCTCTATCGCCGGTTCTGGCACGAGGTGGCCCGCGCCAAGGGCTGGCCGGACCGGGACCTGGTCGTGGTGGATCGCACCTTTTCCGCGCGCTGAGCGCGCGGCGGTTGACTCGGACCGAGGCCGCGCGGAGGAGGGGATTGTTTGGAACAGAGTGCGTATCCGAACGGCAACGATGTCCCTGTCGTTGCTCACCTCCTTACCACTTCCGGGACCGTCCAGAAGCCGTCCGATGGGGCATCGCACTTTCCGACACCCTTTGCAAACTCTGCAAGCACAGGCACCCGGGGACGCATCCCCCGACCTGCGACGCTTTCCCCGACCGCATACCTCAAGAGGTCCGCACGATGGCGGGCCGCCACGTGGCCAACCCAGAGAATCGACGAAACGGTAAAAGCGCCGGTACTGGACGCAAGGCCGAGCTCACTTTCTGCGCGAGCTCTCCTGATCGTCACGCCTCGCCGCCCTGGACTGTTCCCCTGGCCAGCGGAGTGTTACGCTGGCGAGTGAGGCTGGAGCAGCGACGGGGTCGCTGTGCCCCGCCTGTTGTTGGGTTGGCCTCGAGGCGAAGGTCGCGCAGGTCGATCAACTCGGGCCCAGTCCGGCTTTCTCGCTCCACGCTCCGAGAAGCCTCAGTAGCCCAGACGAAGGGTGCGGAGTTGCCTCGCCTGGGGGCCCAGGTGAGGGGCAGTAGATCGATGGGCACCGCCCCGAGGCCGCGCGCGAACTGAAGGTCGTGCAAGCCCCCTCCCAGTCGGGGCACCGGAGCAAGTCTTGCTCGCCACCGCGGGGCAGCAGCAAGTATTGGGCCCGGCCTCGGCCGAGCACCTCTTGCAGATCGGCGAAGGAGGACGTGTCCTCCGAACTTCCGCAGTTGACGTGCCACTTGGAAAACCAGATGGCCGCGTGGGTCAGGTGCCGGCCGTGTCGTGCCTTCCTTACCCAGTCGTACCCGGGAGCGCCCTCCAGGGCCCCGCGAAATTTCCCGCAGGCGTCCAGCCGCAACCGCTTCGCCGGGCACGCCCCTGGATCAGCCGACGTTTTCCCGACGCCACCTTTCAAGTTGAGGACGGCCAGAAAGCGCGTTTTACGCTGGCCCGGGACCACGAACGGCGGGACTGCCCCTGAATGGGGTGCCGCCAAACGTTCTCCCGCGATTAGACGGTCAGGAGCCTGTCCCAGCGAGGCCCCCAAACCGATGTAGCACCGCTTCCCCCAGCCCCGGCAAGTCGGCCCGAAACGCCTCCCCCTCCCACCCGCTTGCCTGAAGCAGCGCCAGCACGCTCGGCTCATCCATGATTGCCTGGCTCAGCGCCCACCCGCCCAACGGCGCCAACCCCGGCAGCAGCATCGCCTGCCGGACCGTCAGGCCGAAGTAGTCGAGGCGGTCGTTGAGCGTCGTCGCCAGGGCCGGCCCTACGTGCACGCCGACGCGCTGGCTTGCCCCCATCTCGGGCGGCAGCGCCGGCAGCGACAGCAGGGCGCGAATGGCGGCGGGCGGGCCCGGGAAGACCATCACCGCGCCGTCGCCCACCGCCTTGAGCAGCGCCCCGCCGTGGGCGCGCGCGTGGCCCTCCAGGGCCCGCAGGTACACGTGGAGAAACGCGAACGCCTTGGCCTCGCCCAGGCGCTCGTACAGTCCGGCCGCGCCCTCGACCTCCGTCACCAACAGCGTGACCGTCGCCACGCTGACGAGCTGGCCCGGCGCCAGCACCTCGCCGGGGAACAGTTCGCGGAACAGCGCCAGCGCCGACGCCCGCGCTGCCGTCAGCGCGTCGTCGCGCGCCGCCGTGCGCTCCACGCGCACCAGCAACTCCTGGTCGGCCGAGCCCGTCAGCGTGAGCACCTGCCCGCCCACGTGCAGCACGTGCGGGGAGCGCCGGGACAGATCGACGGGCACGTGCGCCAGATGGACCTCCCAGCGCCCGTCGCCTGGCCTGCCCGGCAGGGCCGGCTCGACGCGAAAGTCGAGCGCCGCCGGCAACTGCGGCCCGCGCAGCCGGTAGGCCCCCTCGCCCAGGTCCAGCGCCAGCTCGACACGTTCTCCGGGGGCGATGCGCACCTGCGCAACGACGTGGGGAGAGTGCGCCGGCCCGCCGATGCAGTAGGTGCCCAGTTCGGCGTCGCGGAGGGAGGGGCTCGCGCGGAAGATCAGCTCGACCGAACTGGCGAAGTCAAGCTCGAAGTCGCGGTTGCACGCCTCGCAACGCCCGTGGTCGCGCACCGCCCGCAGCGTGTCCGCGATCTGGGCCGGGATGCGGCAAATCGGACACAGCAGGTCCCACAAGAGAAGGAAGAGGCCGGCGCGCGCCCCGTGCAGGCAGGCGGCCACGACCTGTTCCGCGTCCAGCCCGAGCCGGCGGGCCAGCGCCAGCGGGCGTATGCGCGCCACCTCCTGAGGCGGGGCCAGCGCCAGGAAATCGCCCAGCTTCTCCGCCAGGGCCGGGGCCACGCCTCGCTCCATCAGCTTCTCGAGTGCCTCGTCCAGCCGGCGCCGCTGTGCCCGCGACAGCGCGGCGGGCTCCTCGAACGGGTCGGCCAGTCCGCCCCCGCCCAGCTTGCCCGTCAGGGCGGCGTCGATGCGCTTGTAGACGCGCTCCAGGGCCCGCTTTGTCTTCAGTCCCACCTCGACGGCCGCCAGCGTGCGCCCCACCAGCCCGGTCGGCTCGATGCGGAAGCGGTGCGCGAGTGCGGTGCCCCCGCCGGCGAGAGGGGCGAGGTCCACGACGCTGAGCAGCCACTTGAACGGGCCCTGCGCGAACTCGCGCAGCACCCCGAAGCGGCGCGCCTCGATCCACTCGAAAGGGTGTTCTTGCCACGCGGCCGCGATGCCGAGCTTGCGCATCTTGGCGAAGCGTCGCGCCCCCCCGGCGCTCTCGGGGCGCGTCTCGTAATCGACCGCGGAGAGGTGGATGGCCCGGTTGAGGCGCTCGGTGTTGGAGACGAAAGGCCAGAGTTGCTCGGGGGAAGCGCCGAGTTTCCAGGAGAAGTCGAAGTGCTGCACCCGGCCAGGGTCGCAGGCAGGCAGGCGCGGGTGGGCCCCGAGGCTGCTCGGCTCGCCGCGGAGCAGGCGCTCGACGTCGGCGAGCAGGCCGGCGGCGCTGGCGTGCCGGTGCTCCGGCTTCTTGGCCAGCGCCTTCTCGACGAGGCGACAGGTGCCCTCCCGGAGGGAAGGGACGAGTCGCTCCAGGGGCGGCGGCGCCTCGTTGCAGTGCTGCGTAATGAGCTTGAGGGGGCCATCGCCGAGGAACGGCGGGCGGCCGGCCAGCATGTGGAACAGCGTCGCCCCGATGCTGTAAACGTCGCTCGACGGGCCCAGGTCGCGCGCGCCGGCGCACTGCTCCGGCGACAGGTAGAGCGGCGTGCCCACCCCGGCGCCGGTGCGCGTCAAGTTCAGCGACTCCTCCTCCACCGCATGCCGGGCCAGCCCGAAGTCGGCGAGCTTGGCGATCGGTTCGTCCGCGGCCCAGGGCCCATCGTCCTTCGCAGCGGAAGCGACCGAGCCGTCGGCTTGTTGGCTGCTCGGCCCTATCAGCAGGATGTTCTCCGGCTTGACGTCGCGATGGATGATGCCGCGCGCGTGGGCATCGACGAGGGCACGGCACGTGTCGGCGCAGACCGCGAGGGCGAAGCGCTCGTCGAGGGGCCGGCCGCGGTTGGTCAGTTCGGCGAGGCTGCGGCCGGCGACGAACTCGAGGGCAAGGTAGTGGATGCCATCGTCTTCGTTGACCTCGAGCAGGTTGGCGACGTAGGGGTTGTTGACCTCGGCGAGCAGGCGGGCCTCCTTGTGGAAGCGCCGCAGCGCCTGGCCCCGGCCGATCAACTCGGGGCGCAACACCTTGATGGCCACGACCCGGCCATCGGTCATGTCCTCGGCCCGATAGACCTCTCCCATGCCGCCGGCGCCGAGCTTCTCGAGCAGGAGAAATCGGCCTAGCCGGTCGCGCGTCGCCACGGCGCGCGTCGAGGAGACGAGCCCGTCGTCGTCTCGCCGGAGCAGGTCGGCGTTGGTGGCGCCGAGGGCGTGCTCGTTTGTCAGCGAGGAGAGGAACGCCCCGAGGCGCCACTCGACCTCTCGAGCGAGGGGTCGGTCGGTCGGATCGTTCGCCAGCATGGCATGCAGCAGCGCCGTCAGCAGAGGGGCGCCCTCGACGTGGGCGCTGCCGGCGGAGCGGGGGCCCTCTCCCATGAGCAGCCAGCCGAAGACGACGCCGAGGGCAGCGACGTCGCCGGGCGGCGAGGGCGCGGCGGCGCTCGGCAAGCGAGGGTCGGTGTCGGTGAAGTCGAGCCTGGGCACGCGGAGCGGGGTGAGGCGAATGGCGTCGGGGCTGAGCCGGCCGTGGGCCAGGCCGAAGCGGTGGGCGGCGCGCAGCGCGCCGCAGAGGGCGAGGGCCAGGGGCACCGCCTCGGCCACGGGCAAGGGGACGCTCGCGCCGAGGGACTCCGCGAGGGTGGGCCCATCCTCCCAATCGAGGACGAGGTAGGGCGGGGCCTCGTCGAGGGCGAGGTCGCGAAGGGCGATGGCGGAGGGGTGGACGAGCAACTGGGCGAGGCGCAACTGGCGCGACAGGGCCGGCCAGCGCAGGGCGTCGGCGCGCGCGCCGGCCAGGGCGCGCACCTCGACGAGGCCGCCGTCGCCTTCCGCCCGGGCGCGGTAGCTGACGCCGTCGGCGTTCGCCGCGACCTGGGCCAGCAATCGATAGTGGCCAAGGCTCATGGTGCCCTCCCCTGTCGCGCTGTCGCCTCGTCATCTTATGGTAGGCGGCAGCGAGGGGGGAGCGAGAGGGCGGCTCAGCGCGACGGCGCCAGGCGGACGAGGGGCGGCAAGGGAGAGGGGCGATACCGAGGCCGTCGCGTTTCCTCGTAGGCGTCGATCACGGCGCGGTAGCGTGCCAGCGCCTGGTCTCGCGTCGCCTCGCCGATCGTCTCGCCGTACCCGGGCGTCGTGCGGCAGGGCGTGCCGCAGAGGGCGGCGAGGCGCTCCAGCGCGCTGTGTAGCCGGCGCCCCTCGTCGTAGACGATCACGCGATGCCCCGCGGTGCGCGGGATGAGGGTGCGGAAGCGCACGCCGTGGGCGTCGAGCAGGAAGCGGAGCTGGTGCAGGTCGGGATGGGGCAGGTCGAGCAGGCAAACGGCGTCGGGGCCGTTGGCGGCGGGGCGAAACGCCAGGACCTCTTTTTGCTGGGCGAGCAGCCCGAACCAGCCGGCCGCGTAGCGCAGGGTGGCGCGGTCGGGCGGGTTGGGGATGACGGCCAGGAGGCTGTTCTCGCTGCCGTCGGCCCAGTCGCCGAGGGCGTCGAGCACGCAGGGCTGGGCGATCCCGACCTGGCGGAGGATGTCCTCCGCGACGCCCTTGAAGCGAACCTGCTCCGGGGAGCGGGCGCGGCGCAGGGCCTCCTCGGGCGAGACCCCTTCATCGACGTTGGGGCTGAGGAAGAGATAGGCCGGGCTGTCGGAAGGGACGGCGGAGGAAGGCGAAGAAACAACAGGGGAAGAGGCCTTTGGGGGCGCCCAAAGGGCCACGGCAGTCAGGAACGCCGCCAGCAGCAGGGGGCCACGGGCGGCGCGCGTAGTCGCGACAAACCGGGACATGCGGTGCCCTACCCTTCCTTTCGTCAAGCATACCACACTTTTCGCCGTTGAGCCTAGCCGAGAATTCCTCCCGGCCAACGAGCAGGAGCTCTGCTTCTCCCTATACTCAGTCGGCGAGATCAGCGGCCTGTGACAGGGTTTTCTGCCCGAGCTCGCCCAGTTCGCGAAGCAGGACGACGACTTCCTCGACGTCGCGCGCCGCGGTGCGCCAGTTGATGAAGCACAGGCGAATGGCCACGCGCCCGCGCAGCCGCGTCGAGGAGAGGAACGCCCGCCCGCTGGCGCGCACGGCATCGACGAGGGCCAGGTTGAGCCGGTCAAGCTCTTCCTCGGAGCGCCCCCCGGCGGGGACGCAGCGGAAGGCGACGATGCTCAACTGGGTCGGGGAGAGCACCTCGAAGCCGGCCCCCTCGAGCAGGGCCTGCGCGTAGCGGGCCAGCGCGCAGCAGTGCGCCACCAGGGCGCGGTGCCAGCCAACGCCGAGCACTTGGAGCGAGAGCCAGACTTTGAGGGCCCGGAATCGGCGCGTGAGGGCGATGCCGAGGTCGGCGAAGTTGATCTCGTCGTCGGCGGGCTCGACGTCTTGCAGGTAATCGGGGCGCTGGGAGAAGGCGAGCTGGAGGAGCCGCCCGTCGCGCACCAACAGCCCGCCAGCCTCGAACGTCTGCGCCAGCCACTTGTGCGGATCGAGCGTGACCGAATCGGCCTCGCCGATGCCGTCGAGTTGTTGGCGCCCCTCCTCGGTGAGCACGGCAGCCCAGCCGTAGGCGCCATCGACGTGAAGCCAGAGCCCTCGCTCGCGGCAGAAGGAGGCGAGCGCGCGGAGGGGATCGACGGCGCCCGTGTGGGTGGTGCCGGCATTGGCGACGACCGCCCAGGGCACCAGCCCCGCCGCGCGGTCCTGTTCGACCGCCCCGGCGATCGCGGCGGGCGTCAGGCGCAAACACTCGTCGGACGGGACGGAGCGCACTTGCCGGGCCCGCAATCCGATGATCTTGGCGGCGCGGTCGATCGACCAGTGGCGCTGGTCGGAGACGTAGAGGACGGCCCGGGGGAGCTCGTCCTCGGTCAACCGCTCGCGGGCCACGACGAGGGCGGTGAGGTTGGCCTCGGACCCACCCGACGTCAGAAGGCCGAGCGCCCCGGCCGGCATGCCGAGGAGGCTGCGGAACCAGTCGAGGACGAGCAGTTCGACCTGGGCGGGGCCGGCCGCCTCGAGCCAGACGCCTGCGAAGAAGTTGGTGCCGGCGCACAGGAAATCGCCGAGGACGGAGAGGAACGAGGGCGCGCCGGGGACGAAGGCGAGGAAGCGCGGGTGGTTGACGCGGCAGGCGAACGGGGCGATCTTGTCGGCAAACTCTTGCAGGACGGCGGCGAAGGGGCGCCCGGTTTCGGGGGGCGGATGGCCAAGGCTGGCCTGCATCGCGGCGCGCGAGGCGGGCCTCCCAATGGGCTGGTCGGGCAGGGAGGCGTGGTGGTCGAGCAGCCAGTCGAGGGTGAGCTGTGCGAGCGCGCGGAGCTCCTCCGGGGGCGGATGGGGCAGCGCGCCTTCGCAGGCGCTTCGGAGGGTGGAGAGGGGCGGCACGTTCAGTGTTTGTGCGCCTGGCGCAGGTGCTCGGCGGTGCGTTCGGGGGTGATGTGCCAGCCGCAGTCGTCGCAGCTCGGCGCCTTCTCGTAGCAGCCGTCGCAGTAGAGCGGGCCGCCGAGGAAGAACTGTTCGAGCCGGCCGCGCGTCTCGTCGTCGAGCATGTCGGGCTCGAGGGGCAGCTTGAGCGAATCGCCGCAGCCATCGCAGTGGCGCGATTTGAACTGGCTGAGCAGAGGGGCGAAGTGGGCATGGACGCCGCGAGGCACCACGCCCTTGCCCTGGCAGAGGGGGCAGGCGACGCCGAGCTGGGCGGCGATGGCCTTGCGGATGAAGGCGCTCTTGTTGGGGAGCTTGTCGAGCAGGTCGGCGAGCTCCTGCTCCACCTTGAACGCCACGATGGCTGTCTTGGTGGCAGGCTTGTCCGGCTTGTGCGCCATGGGATCGTTCTCCGCGAGGGAGGTCGTTAGGCCGTTGAGTGCATTTTACGACAGTCGGGCTCGGATCGCAAGCAGGACGAGGGCGGCTTGGCGCCAAGCTGTAAGCGGCGAACGTGCTGGCCTCGCCATTTCCCTTGCCGCGGGCCCGACGCCGCGCGGTATAATCGCGACAGGCCCGGTTTCCCTCCTTCCCCGTCCATTCCGAGGTCGCGCGATGAACGGCAGCCGTCCTCTTTGGCAAGCGCTCCCCCTCCGCCTGACTCTGGCCCTCGTGCTGACGGCTGGTTTCGCCGCCTGGCTGTTGATGGACGGGTGCGCGCGCCTCCTCGTGGGCCAGGAGGGCGAGCCCAAGAGTGGCCGCGTCGAGGAAGAGGACGAGGTCAAGCCGGTGCGCAAGCCGCGCGTCGAGGAGGAGGACGAGCCCAAGCCGAAGCGCAAGGTGGCCCACGCCGATGAGCCCAAGGAGAAAGAGCCGGCCGTGCGCCCGGCCCCGGTGGCGATCGACCTGCGCGTGGCCGCGCGCAACGCGCGCCACAAAGAGGTGGCCGACTTGTTCCGCGCGCTGGGCGAGCCGCACGACGTGGTCAAGGTGCGCGGGCTGAGCATCAAGATCGGCGGCTCGGAGCGGCCCGGCGGGGTGTTCCACGTGGCGCCGCTGCCAGTCTTCGCGCCCAACGTGGGCGACCTGACCGGGAAGGTGACGCTGCGCATCCTCGACAAGAAGACCGGGAGCCGGTTGCGCACCCGGATAGAGCCGGCCCGGTCGATCGAAGCGCTCGCCTATTACGAGTGGATCGCCCGGGACAAGGTCAACGAGTTCCTGGAGCTGAAGCTCGATCCGAAACAGCTGCCGCGCGCCGAGCAGTTGCAGGCGGCGGAGCAGGCGCTGTCGGCGGTGCTGCGCTTTCACGCTTCGGCGCGCGAGACCGGCGTGCGCAAGGGCGAGGGGTGGGCGGGAGTGGGGACGGAGTTGCGCGGGCAGTTGCTGGGGGTGCTGCTGGAGCAACTCGAGCAACTCGGCAAGGCCGAGGAGTGGGGCCCGGCGTTCGGCCTGGCGCGGCGGCTGGTCGAGACGTATCCCGAGGCGGGGGAGCGCGACCGGATTCGCCGCGGCCTGGAGGGCCTGACGAAGCAGGCGCTGACCGACGTGGCGGACGTGGCCGACAGCGACGGAGAGCTGCAGGAGGCGAAGGCGAAGGCGCTGGGCAAGCGGCTGGAGGAGCTGCGCTTGCTCGATGGCGATTTCGCCGGACAGGTGGTGGTGAGGCCGGTGGGCGAGGGACTGCGCAAGCAGGCGAAAGCGCTGGTGCAGCGGGCGGAGAAGTTGGCCCCGATGAAGGGCGAGCCGGCCTCGCGCCGCAAGGCGCGCGAGCAGCGCGCGGAGCTGGCCCGGGCGGCCTGGCCGCACGTGCCAGGGGCGACCACGGCCGGGGCGCCGCAGGGCATGCTGCGCGTGGGGGTGCGCCACCTGCCGATCTACATGTCGCCGGCGCGGGCGTGGACGGACAGCGAGTTGCGGGCGGTGGAGCTGGTGTTCGAGCCGCTGGTGCGAGGGGGGCTGGCGCATCGCCCGGCGCTGTCGGAGGGCCGGCCGAAGGTGGTGCCGCTGGGGAGGGAGTTTCGGCTGCCACCCAACGCGCGCTGGTCGGACGGCGAGCCGGTGACGGCGGGCGACGTCAAGTTCACGGTGGAGCAACTCAAGGCGGACCGCACCACGGCCCGGCCGATCGCCTGGGGCCACGTGCTCGAGGACGCGGTGATCGGCGGCGATTCGACGCGCGTGCGGGTGATGCTGCGCCAGGGCTACGTCGATCCGCTGGCGCTGATGACGTTCAAGATCGTGCCGGAGCACGTGGGAGCGCTCCAGGTGGCGTCGGAAGCGTTCGCGAAAAACCCATCCGTGGGGAGTGGGCCCTACGTCTACAAGGAGGGCGACTTCACCGACGATCGGAATCGCAAGCCTTATCGGAAGTTCGAGGCGAGCGAGACGTATGGGGGCCGGGTGGGCAAGGAGGAGCTGCCGAGGATCGGGGAAATCAGGCTGATCGGCCTGGCCGACGCGACGGGCAAGTGGGAGCCGGGGCCGGCGCTCCTGGCGGGGAAGCTGGACGTGGCGCTGGGCCTGAGCGCGGCCGAGGCGGCGGGCTTGAAGGGCAAGCCAGGGATCGAGGTGGTGGTGCCGAAGGCGACTCGGCCAAACCGGCGCATCTACTTCCTGGCGGTCAATCACGAGAAGGTGGAGCTGAAGAGCCCCCATTTGCGGCTGGCGCTGAGCAAGGCGATCGACCGAGAGAAGTTGCTCGACGATCACTTCCGCTCGAAGCTGCTGGGGCAGACGGTCCACAAGGCGCTGAACGGGCCTTACCCCGCCGGCTCGTGGGCCTGCAACCCGAAGCTGAAAGGGCGCGTGGAGGGCAGCCTCGACCCCTTCGACGCGGTGGGCGCTGGCGAGATCTTCAAGAAGGCGCAGGAGGGGCTGCGCGCCAAGGAGATCGCGCTGGACCTGCTCTACCCGAAGGGCGATCCAGAACTGGACAAGGCGATGAAGGAGCTGTGTACGGAGGTGGGGAAGGTACTGCCGGGGCTGACGCTCCGCCCGAAGCCGGAGGAGGCCGGGAAGGTGCGCGAGGCGGTGGAGCGGCGCGATTACGAGCTGGCGTACTTCCACCACGACTACCAGGACGAGTCGTTCTGGTTGATGCCGATCCTGGGCCCGAGCGGCGAGCGCTTTACCACGCGCAACTACCTGGACTATTCCGGGCCCCTGGTTGCCCTGGCGGAGAACATGGCGAACCGGCGCGACTTCGTGAAGGTGCGGGATCGCGCGTGGGCGCTGCACCAGGCCTTTTTGATGAGCGAGATGCCGTTCGTGCCGCTGTGGCAGCTCGATCCGCTGATGGCGCACCGGAGCCGGGTGAAGGCCCCGCCACTGGGCCCGGAGGGAGTGTTCGCGAACGTCGAGCGCTGGCGCCTGGGGCCGTGACCGGGCGCCGGGACAGGGCAGCGGACAACGGGGCGCCTTGACGTCCGCCACGCGGGCGATGTAATAGCGACGTCCCAGGTTCGCCGCCTTCGAGGGCCTCCGTTCATGACTCCCTCCTCCATCCCTCCCACCCGGCGCTTCGTGCAGCAGTTCGCCGATGGCGACAACGTCGAGGAGGTCTACCTCGTCGTCGATAAGCAGCTCCGCGCCAACCGCAACGGCAACCTCTTCCTGCAACTGGAACTGCGCGACCGGACCGGCACCATCAGCGCCCGGCTGTGGAACGCGGGGGAGCAGGTCTTTCGCTCCTTCGAGGCCGGCGATTTCCTCCTGGTCAAGGGCAAGGTGCAACTGTTCCAGGGCGCCTTGCAGATGATCCTCAACAACCTCGACCGCGTTGCCCCCGAGCGCGTCGAGCTGGCCGACTTCCTCCCCCACACCGAGCAGGACGTCAGCAAGCTCTACGAGCGCCTGCGCACGCTCTTGCGCAAGCTCCAGAGCCCCCACCTGCGCGCGCTTACCGAGTGCTTCCTGATGGACGAGGAGCTGATGCAGGGCTTTTGCCGGGCCCCCGCCGGCGTACGCAACCACCACGCCTACCTCGGCGGGCTGCTCGAACACGTCGTCACCATGCTCGACGGCGCCGACCGCCTGGCGCCCCTCTACCCCGAGCTCGACCGCGACCTGCTCCTGGTCGGCATCTTCCTGCACGACGTCGGCAAGGTGCGCGAACTGACCTACGACCGCTCCTTCGGCTACAGCGACGAGGGCCAACTCGTGGGCCACCTGGTCCTCGGCGTCGAGATGCTCAACGAGCAAGTGCAGCGCGTGCGCGACCTGACGGGCGAGGCGTTCCCGACCGAGCTGCTCCTGCGCCTCAAGCACCTGATTGTGAGCCATCACGGCACGCACGAGTTCGGCAGCCCGGTCCTGCCGATGACGCCGGAGGCCATCGCGCTGCACTATCTCGACAATTTCGACGCCAAGCTGCACACGTTCACGCGCGACATCCGCGAGATTAGCGGGCCGGCGGCGTGGACGCCGTACAACCAGTCGCTCCAGCGTCGGCTCTTCCGCGGCGGGGCCGGCGGCGCGGCGGCGGAGACGGGGCCTGTGGAGGGGGAGTGATAGGAGGGGACGATGTCCACCGTGTCTGCGCCCGCGGCAGGGCGAAGCGTGCTCCTGCATGGCATCGACTGGCGCGCCTACCGGCGCTTGCTGCGCGTCTTCGACGGGCGGCCCGGCATCCGGCTCACCTACGACCGGGGGGCGCTAGAGATCATGACCACGTCTCCGCAACACGAGCACTACAAGCGACTGCTCGGCCGATTCATCGAGGCGCTGACGGAAGAGATGAACATTCCGCTGGCGGGCTATGGCTCGATGACCTTTCGCCGCCCGCGCAAGCGGGGCCTCGAGCCGGACCAGTGCTACTGGATCGCCCAGGAGGCCCGGATGCGCGGCCGCGACGCCATCGACTTCCGCACCGATCCGCCGCCCGACCTGGTGGTCGAGATCGACATCACCAGCAGTTCCCTCGACCGGATGGGCATGTACGCCGGCCTGGGCGTGCCCGAGGTGTGGTGCTTTGACGGCCAGCAATTGACGTTCTCGATGCTCCAGCCCGACCGGAGCTATGCCACTTCGGCGAACAGCCGGGCCTTTCCAGCGCTGAGCGTGGCGGACGTATCGGGCTTCCTGGCACGGCGGGCGCAGATCGATGAGACGACGCTGATGCGCGAGTTTCGAGCATGGGCGCGGCAACAGATGGGCGGTGGGTCGCCATAACTCTCGATGCTCGATGCCTGTCCCATCACGCCCTATCCCCCCAACTTCTCCCGCGCCACCCTCCGCCCCAGCGCCAGCGCCTCGCCGAGCTTGCTGGGATCGCTCCCGCCCGCCTGCGCCATGTCCTTGCGCCCGCCGCCCTTGCCCCCGACGACCTTCGCCACCTCGCCGACCAACTTCCCCGCCTCGATCTTGTGCGTCAGGTCGTCCGTCACGCCGCTCAGCAGCCCGACCTTGCCGTCTTGCACCCAGCCGAGCAGCACCACGCAGCTCTTCGCCCTCTGGCGCAGCCGATCGACCTGCCCCCGCAACTGCTCCACCGACGCCGCGGGCACCTCGCCGACGATGATCTTCGCCCCGCCCGCCTCGACCGCCTCGGCGAACAACTTGTCGCCCGCCCCGGCCAGGTCGGTGGCGGCGCCCTTCTTCGCCTGCGCCTGCAACTTCTTCAACTCCTCTTGGAGTGATTCGATGCGGCCCGGCACTTCCTCCGGGCGGCAGTTGAGGCGCGCGCTCAGGTCCTCGACCACGGCCGCGAGCCGCTGCACCGCCTCGACCGCCTTCGGCCCGGTGACGCCCGTCAGGCGGCGCACGCCCTTGGCGACGCCCTCCTGCCCGACGATCTTGAAGAAGCCCGCCTGCCCCGTGTGCGCCAGGTGCGTCCCGCCGCAGAACTCGACCGACGTTTCGAGCGTCGCTTGCTCCGGCTTCTCCGGTCCAACGAGCAGAACGCGCACCGGGTCGGGGTACTTCTCCCCGAAGACGGCACGCACGCCGGGGACCTTCTTCGCTTCGCCGAGCGGCATCGCGATCGCCGTCACTGGCAGATCGGCGTAGACCTTTTCGTTGACCAGCCGCTCGACCTCCGCGACCTGCTCCGGCGCGAGCGGTTTGTCGTGGGTGAAGTCGAAGCGCGTCTTCTCCGCATCGACCAGCGAGCCTTTCTGCTCGACGTGCTCGCCCAGCACCTTGCGCAGCGCCCAGTTGAGCAGGTGCGTCGCCGTGTGGTTGCGCATGGTATCGGGCCGCCCGCCTCCCACCTCAAGCGTCGCCGACTGGCCGACCTCCAGTTTGCCATCGACCACGCGCCCAACGTGCAGCACCGCGTCGCCGAGCTTCTGCGTGTCCTCGACCTCGAACGTCCCCGTTGGGGTGGCGACCGTGCCGACGTCGCCGACCTGCCCGCCCTGCTCGGCGTAGAAGTTGGTGCGGTCGAGCAGCAGGCCGACCTCGTCGCCCTCGGCGAGTTGGCCGGACTTCACGACGACGTTGTCCTTCACCCAGCCAACGACCTTGCCAGTGGCAGACGGGGGGCCATGCTTGGGCGAGTCGTCGGTCTTCGGGAGCTCGCCCGTGACGGCGCTGATGACGTGCTTCTTGTGGCCTTGACGAGTCCGATTTTTCGCCTCTAGCATGGCCTGATCGTACCCGGCGCGATCAACACTCAACCCCGCTTCGCTCGCCATTTGCTCCGTGATGTCGATGTAGATTCCGTAGGTGTCGTGCAGTTTGAACACGTCTGTCCCGGAGAGTCGAACGGGCAACCCGATTTCTCGGTGGATGAACTTTTTCACTTCGCTGAATTCACCAGGCAACCGAACTGGCTTTTCCTCACCCTCAAAGTACAAGCCGAATCGGGGGAGGGTGGAGAAATCCGCTTCTTCGACAGCCATCTGCGCCTTTCCGTGGGTGACGTATTTCTTGCCCGTCTTCTGTTGCAGGGCCATTCCAATGGCCGTCGCTGTTGCCTGTTGGAACAACTGGATCCCGCGATCAAGCGTGCGGATAAAGCTCTCCTCCTCCTCGCGGACCACCGCACTCACCTTGCCCGGGTCGCGTTTCAGCTCCGGGAATGCCTGGCCCATCGTCTCGACGACAGTCGGCACGAGTTCCGCAAGGAACGGCTTCGTCGCCCCGAGGTACTGCCGGCCGTAGCGCTCCGCCCGACGCAAGATGCGCTTGAGCACGTAGTCGCGGCCCAGATTGCCGATCTGCGCCCCGTCCGTCAGCGCGAACGTCAGCGTCCGGATGTGGTCGCCGATCACGCGATATGCCGTGTCTCGTAAGTCCTCCAGCTTCCCCGAGTACGCCGGCGCCCCCGTCACCTTCTGGATCGCCGCGAAGATCGGCGCGAACACGTCCGTGTCGTAGTTGCTGCCCTTGCCCTGCAACACCGCCGTGACGCGCTCGAACCCCATCCCCGTATCGACGTGCTTCGCCGGCAGTGGCGTCAGCTTGCCGTCCGCCCCGCGATTGAACTGGATGAACACGAGGTTCCATATCTCGATCGCGTCGGGCGTCCCGGCGTTGACGAGCTTGCCGCCGGTCTTGCCGGGCGTGCGGTCGATGTGGATCTCGGTGCAGGGCCCGCACGGCCCCGTCTCGCCCATCTCCCAGAAGTTGTCCTTCTTGTTGCCCTTGTGGACGTGCGCCGGGTCGATGTCTGTCACCGTCCGCCACAGCTCCGCCGCCTCGTCGTCGGGCGCCAGGCCCTCCTTCGCGTCGCCCTCGAAGACCGTCGCGTGCAGGCGTGACTTGTCGAGGCCCCACACCTGCGTGAGCAGCTCCCACGCCCAGGAGATGGCTTCTTTCTTGAAGTAGTCGCCGAAGCTCCAGTTGCCGAGCATCTCGAAGAAGGTGTGGTGATAGGTGTCCTTGCCCACGTCGTCGAGGTCGTTGTGCTTGCCGCCGGCGCGGATGCACTTCTGCGTGTTGGCCGCGCGCTTGTAGGGCCGCGTGCCCGTGCCGAGGAACACGTCCTTGAACTGGTTCATGCCGGCGTTGCTGAACAGCAGCGTCGGGTCGTCGTGCGGGACGACGCTCGACGAAGGCACGAAGGTATGGCCGTGCTTCTTCACGAAAAAGTCGATGAACTGCTGGCGGACTTCGTTGGCGGTTGGCATCAGAAACTCTCGTCGAGAGGGTAAAGGTTGGAGGGGCGCTCAGCGTCCTTCGCGCAGCCGGTCGCCCAGGAAGTTCGCGAGCTCGGGGACGGCGTAAATCTTGCGTACCGTCGTCTCGACGTCGTAGGGGACGCGCCGGAACGTCACGCGCCAGCCGTCGAGGAGGACGTAGCAGGCGCGGGAGTCGCCGTCGCGCGGCTGGCCGACCGAGCCGACGTTGACGATCGCCTTGCGGCGGTCGCGGACGTACACGTGGTCGATCTCTTCGGGGGCTTGATAGGCCCAGAGGCCATCCGGATACTCGCGGTTGTCGGACGGAGGCAGCGGTTCGCCGGTTTTGTCGTCAATTGTCGTGTTCGGCCGCACCACCGTCTCGATGAACACGCCGGGCAGGTGGGTGTGGCCGACGAAACAGTGTCGGTCGATCAGGTCGAAGATGCGGCACATCTTGCGAGGGTTGTAGACGTCCTCCGGGAAGACGAACTCGTGGGTCGGGTTGCGCGCCGAGCCGTGGACGAAGAGCAGGGCGCCCTCCTCATGGCGGGGAGGCAACGCTTCGAGAAACCTCCAGTACTCCTCGCCGCCCGGCGCTCGCTTGATCTGCTCGCGGTGGCACGAGACGGCTCGCTCGGCGACCTCCCCGAAGCCGTCCGGCTCGGAGAGGACCGCCTGATCGTGATTGCCCAGCAACACCACGTCGCACCTTTCCATCACCAGGCCCAGACATTCGCATGGGCTCGGCCCATACCCGAGCGTATCGCCCAGGCAGACGATGCGCTCCACCGGCGTCGGCTGACCATCGACGTCGGCCAGCACCGCCTGTAGCGCTTCCAGGTTGGCGTGGACGTCGCTGAAAATGGCCCACATCGGCGCCCCCGATCATTCCCCCCCGTGCTGCTCCGCATGGGCCCGCCGAACCGCCGCGTACACCTCGCGCAGCGCCACCGCATGCTGCCGCGCCACCCGGGCGCAATCCTCGTACTCCGGCGTGAACACCGCCGGCCCGCCGTCGCGCCACCCGCGCTTGCCCGACACCTCGCCCCACGGTGTCTTCACCATGAGCGCCTCGCGCCGAAGCTTCTGGCGCTGCACCGGGTAGCGGCGAATGCCGAACGTCTCCGTCTCCCGGAACAGGATCGCCTCCAGCACGGCCACGGCGCTCTCGGGGGCCAGCACGCTCAGCAGCACGCCGGGCCGGTTCTTCTTCATCTGGATCGCCGTGCTGAAGACGTCGAGGGCCCCCGCCGCGAACAGTTGATCGAAGGTGTACCCTATTACCTCGCCCGGCACGTCGTCGAGGTTCGTCTCCAGCATCCAGACCTGATCGCGCTCCCCCTGGTTCGCGACCTCCGCCTCGCCGACGAACACGCGGAGCAGGTTGGGCTGGTCGAGGAAATCGCGCTGCCCCGCCCCGTGGCCGATGCGCTCTACCCGCATCACGGGCGATTCCACCCACTCCTGAACAACTGTCGCCAGGATGGCGGCGCCTGTCGGCGTGGTCAGCTCCGCCTTGATCGTCGAGGCGGCCAGCGGCGCCCCCTTCAACAGATGCGCCGTCGCGGGCGTCGGCACCGGCATCACGCCGTGCGCGCACTTCACCGTCCCCGTCCCCGTCGGCACGGAACGGCTGGTGATGCGCTCGGCCCCCAGCCCGTCGAGCGCGATGGCCACGCCGGCGATGTCGGCGATGCTGTCCAGCGCCCCGACCTCGTGGAAGTGGACGCGGTCGAGCGGCATGCCGTGGACGGCCGCCTCCGCCTCGGCCAGCCGGCGGAAGATGCGCAGCGCCAGGTCGCGCTGGCGGGAGGTCAGCGCCCCGCGCGTCAGGATCTCCTCGACCTGCGGAAGGAAGCGATGCTCCTTCTCCTCAGGGGCCTCGACGATGACCTGCGTGGCCGCGAACCCGCCCTTGCGGACGCGGGCAACGTCGAGGCGGATCGGCAGGCCGAGCGAATCGAGCCCGGCGCGGAGGGCGTCGAGGTCGGCGCCGGCGTCGAGGAGCGCGCCGAGCGTCATGTCGCCGCTGATGCCGCTGAAACAGTCGAAATGCAGTGCCTTCGCCATCGCGCCCCTCTCCTTTCGAGGCATTCTACGGCGCCGGCGCCACGGGCCAACCGTTCCGTGGCCGCGGAACGCCACGGAGGGCGTTCCCTACAGTTCGATTCCCACCGCCCGCATCAGGGCCAGCCCGTTGGTGTTCTGCACGATGCCCGGCTTCATCCGGTAGTCGAACGTCATCTCGCCGTTCTCGAAGCGGTCCTCGAAGTGGACGTTGGCGGCGCGCGGGGCCAGCCGCTCGGCGACTTCCGTCAGGGCGAGGTCGTGCGTGGTCACCAGCCCGAGCGCCCCCGCCTGGACGAGCCGGCGGATGACCGCCTCGGCGCCCACCCGCCGGTCGTGCGAGTTGGTGCCCTGAAACAGTTCGTCGAGAAGGAAGAGCAAGGGAGGTTGCCCGCGCGACAGGTCGAGCAACTGCCGCACGCGCAGCACCTCGGCATAAAAGCGCGAGCGGCCCTCCTGCAACGAGTCCTGCACGCGCAGCGTCGCCCCCACCACGAGCGGAGAGAGCCGCAACCGCCGCGCCCGCACCGGCGCCCCCGCCAGGGCCAGCACGACGTTGGTGCCGATGGCCCGCAGGAACGTGCTCTTCCCCGACATGTTCGACCCACTGATCGCCAGCAGCCGTAACTCTCCTCCCAGAGCGACGTCGTTGCGGACGCAGCGGTCGCGCGGCAACAGCGGATGGCCCAGGCCCTCGGCGTCGAAGCACGGCCCTTCGGCGACGACCTCGGGAAATGGATCGCCCGGCTCCTCAAACGAGTAGGCGGCCAGCGAACAACGCGCCTCCAGTTCGCCCAGGGCGGCCAGCCAGCGCCCCAGCGCCAGGCCGGCGCTCCGGCGCCAGCGCTCGACCATCAGCGCCACCAACGGCCGGGCCACGAGGAGATGCGCCCACGGGGCCCGCGCCAGCAGCCGGCCCAGCCCGGCGAGCTTGCGCGAGGCCGGCCCCGCATCGTCCATCAGGGTGGTGCGCAGCGCGATCAGCCGGGGGGCGCGAAACGGCTCCTTCTCGAGCCGACCGAGCAACGCGGCGAGCGGCCCAAGGGCGCCGGCCCGATCCTCGACGGGTGCGAGCACGGCGGCGACGCGATGGCGCAGGGCGAGGGAAACGGCCCCCTGCACCAGGAGCGCCGCCAGCACGGGCCAGGGACTGGTGCCCGCGAAGGCATACGTCGCGATCCCGACGAGCATCGCGCCGGCCCCGGCGAAGATCGCCCCTCGAATGGCTGGGGTGGCCAACCCCGGATCTCCCCGCCCCCACTCGGCGAAGGGAGAGAAGTCGGCGCCGTCAGGAACCTCGGCGCCAAGTTGGGCGAGCTCTTCGCGGAGGTCGAGCCGATCCCGCAACTCGGCGACGGCCGCCTGGCGGGCGCTCACTTCTCCGGGCGCCGCCGGCGCCAGCAGCCACGCCGCCAGGGCGTCTTCGCCGGGGCGCGTGCGCGCGGTGGACAGGCGCTCGAACAGGCAACCGGCCCCGAAAAGGTCGAGGTCGGGCGCGTAGGGATGGCGGTCGTTGAGGTAGCGGACACCCGATTCACCCGTGCCGGCCCACGCCCCCGTCACGCACGCCAAGCGCCGCTCGTAAAACGCGATGGCCTGCTCCGCCCGCCGCCACGACAGGCCGACGCGGGCCCGCCGGCGCACTACCCACTCGACGAGCAAGGCCGGCACGCCCAGCACGACCAGCTTGCCCAACAAGCCCTCCTTGTCGCTCAGCACCGCCAGCACGACCACCACGCCGAGCAGCACGTTCCGGGCCCGGCGTAGGCGCAGGTGGCGCCAGGCCAGCCCCTCGCGATCCGTGTCGCGGGCGGAGCGGCGGCGTTCGTACTCCTCCGCGGGGAGGACTGGCGGTTGCGGTTCGCTGGCCACGGCCGTCTCCTTGCTGAACGTGGGGCGCGCGCCTAAGTTGATCTGGAACTTATTCGCAGCGGGACAGCCCGGCTTGCCTTCTCGTACGACAGGCTTTCCAGCCTGTCCAATGCAAGAGACAGGCTGGAAAGCCTGTCGTACGGAAGACGACAAGCGAGCCGCCTGACCTCCGAGGGCGCCTTCATGGTCCGCCAGATCGACGTCCGCGCCCTCGCCGACCGGCTCGCCGCCGGAGCGCCCGTCTACCTCCTCGACGTGCGCCAGCCATGGGAGCATCAACTCGCCGCTCTCCCCGGCAGCAAGCTCATCCCGCTCAACGAGCTCGCCACCCGCGCCGCCGAGGTCAGCGCCCCGGCCGGCTGCCCCGTCGTCGTTTACTGTCACCACGGCATCCGCAGCCAGTCCGGGGCCGCCCTGCTGGAAAGGCTCGGCCTGGCCGAGGTGGCCTCCCTGGCCGGCGGCATCGACGCCTGGTCGATCGAGATCGATCCCCTCGTGCCACGCTATTGAACATGAGCGACCTCACCCACTTCGACGAGCACGGCGCTTCGCGCATGGTCGATACCAGCGCCAAGCCCGAGACGCTGCGCGAGGCCCGCGCCAGCGGGCTGGTGCGCATGGGGCCTGCCACCGCCGCCCTCATCCGCGACCGCGCCCTCGCCAAGGGCGACGTGCTCGAAGTCGCCCGCCTCGCCGGCATCATGGCCGCCAAGCGCACTGGCGACCTCATCCCCCTTTGCCACCCCCTCCCCATCGCGTCCGCCACCCTCGACTTCTCCTTCCCCGCCGACGACCTCCTGCGCATCGACGCCACCGTGCGCGTCTTCGGGCGCACCGGCGTCGAGATGGAGGCCCTCACCGCCGTCAGCGTCGCCGCCCTCACCGTCTACGACATGTGCAAAGCCGTCGATCGTGTTATGACCATCGAGCGCGTGCGGTTGGAGGAGAAGAGTGGGGGACGTAGCGGCACCTTCAAACGCGATGATTGACGCTCCCCCCACCCGTGGCTAGGATTCAACGAGGATTGAAACTTCAGAAACCACGCGCAGGGCGGGGGCAGCTCGGCCGCTGACGTGGGGAGGGCATCTCATGAACCCATCGACCCTAACAGTCCCTCCCGTGGCGCCCCCTGCCCTGGACCTGTGCGGCCCGATCGCGGCCGACCTCGAAGAAGTGGAGCGCATCCTGTCGCGATCCCTGAAGAACCGCCACGGGCGGGTGGCGCAGGTGGTGGACCACGTCCGGCACTACCGGGGCAAGCGCCTGCGGCCGGCGCTGCTCCTGCTGACGGCGCGGGCCTGTGGGCGGGTGGTCCCGGCCCACCACGTTCTGGGCGCCGTGGTCGAGATGATCCACACGGCCACGCTGGTCCACGACGACGTGCTCGACGGCGCCCGCCTGCGGCGCCGAGTGGCGACGGTGAACGCGGTGTACGGCACGCAGACGAGCGTCTTGCTGGGCGATTACCTGTTCACGCACGCCTTCCACCTGGCGAGCACGATCGGCGACGCCGAGGCGTGCCGGCTGATCGGCGAGGCGACCGACCGGGTGTGCGAGGGCGAGCTGTGCCAGGTGCTGCACCGCGGCAACCTGGAGCTGAGCGAGGACGAGTATTTCGACGTCATCGACGGCAAGACGGCCGAGCTGACCTCGTGCTGCTGCCGGCTGGGCGCCCTCTACTCCGGCGCAGCGCCGGAGGTGGTGGAGGCGCTGGCGAGCTTCGGGCGCGACGTCGGGCTGGCGTTCCAGATCGCCGACGACCTGCTCGACCTGGTGGGCGACGAGCGGACGACTGGCAAGTCGCTGGGCACCGATCTGGAGCAGGGCAAGTTGACGCTGCCGCTGATTCGCCTGCTCAGCGAGGGCGGCCCTCTGGCGATGCGCGTGCGTCAGGTGTTGCGCAGCCCGGAGAACCACAAGCGCGAGGCGCTGCGTCCTTGCCTGGAAGAGGGCGCCCTCGACTACGCCCGCCGGCGGGCCGAGGAGCTGGCGGCCCGGGCGCGCCGGAGCCTGGAGGCGCTGCCGCCGTCGCCGTGCCGGGCGGTGCTGGAGGCGATGACGGATCGGGTGGTGCATCGGGAGAGCTGAGCGCAAAGGGGCTGGAGACGCAGTTCGCAGGACCGCGCGGGTGCCGCGGAGGGCGAGCCCATGACGCGCCTCTACGATTATGTCGGCCCGCACGACATTCGCGAGCGAACGCAAGGGAAGGCGACGGGCGGCTCGATCTGCTCGGGGGCTGACCTGGCACCCTGGCTGGGGCGCAACGCGCAGACAGCGCTGACGTTCGTCATCGACGGCGCGGGCCGCTTGCGCGTCGCCGACCGTCACAGCGAGCACGTCGCCTGCGCGGGCGGCAAGCCAGTGCTGGCTGCGGGCGAACTTTTCGTCGAGCGCGTCGGCGCCGCCCTGCGCGTGGTCGAAGCCAGCAACCAATCCACGGGGTATTGCCCCGAGCCTGCATGCTGGCCGGAGGTGGCGCGGGCGCTCGACGCGCTCGGGATCGCACACCCGGGCGGCTTCACGCTCGCATGCGAGTTCCGCCGCTGCACAACGTGCGGAGAGCGCAACCTCGTCAAGGAGGGCTGGTTCACGTGTGGCGCGTGCGGGGCGGAGTTGCCAGCGGAGTGGAACTTCGCCCCTCCTTCGTAGGCCGAGCAGCCCAATTCCCTCTTTTCCCACCTGCCTCGGTGTATACTTCACGCGGCGATGAGTGACACATTCTCAAAGGTCTGGAAGTTGTGGGTGAGAAGGGTGTCCATAGCGGCCTTGTGCTTGGAAGGGAGATCGTTGAGGCACTGCTGGATAGCGGTGTGGAATTTGTCGTAGTTG
>JBBSEZ010000045.1:0-34099 GCA_038239195.1 Gemmatales bacterium | reverse complement strand
GTGCGCCGCGCTCCACCGGCGGGCTCACGCCGCGCCGCTCGCCGGTTTCCCGTCTCACCCCGTGGGGTTGCGGTTGAACTTCTGATACGGCAAACGCACCCCGCGCACGAAGAACTGGTCGGCCTGGATCGCCGGCGGCGCGGCCAGGCCGATCGCCCCTCCCGCCGTGACAACGTCGTCCTGATCGACGCCGTCGCCGCTCACGCCGAGCCCGCCGATCAACTGCCCCGCGCGATAGAGGGGAGAACTGCCGGGGAAGAACACGATGCCGTTCTGGTTCTGGCGGTTGTTCGGGTCGTGAAAGTTCGTCCCCGGGTTGAAGGCGTCGAAGCCCTGCACGCTCTGGAACGCCGACGCCGGCAGGGGGGCCCCGACGTTCAGCCCCGTTCGAGGATCGGACCCGCCATCGTTGAGGATCGAGAACGGCCCCGGCGCGGCGCTGTCCACGCCCTCGGGGAAGTGCGGCAACGCCAGGAAGCGGAACGTCCGATTCGTGAGCGCGGCCCCGGCCGGCACCCCCGCCACCTCGTCGATGGGCTGCAACTGGGCCGGGTCGGCGTAGTAGGCCACGTTGCGCGCCTTCGCCACCGCCACGTCGATCGAGAAGATCGTCGCGTCGGGCATGCGGTAGAGGCCGACGATGGCCCCGGTGCGGTCGGCCACCGCGAAGACCATGCGCGTCCGGCTCTCCAGAGGCAGGCGGATGGCTGCCCGCGTCTGGTTCGCCTGGTCGATCCCCTGCTGAATGGTCTGCTGCACCTCGGCGGCCGTGATCCCCACCCCGTCGTGCGGCACCACCAGGTAGCCGTCGGGCACCGGCCTGCCGACCTGGGAGAGGTCGCCTTGGCGATCGATGGCGACGTCGCCCCCGCTGTTTGGGTCGCCCACGCCCAGCGACTGGCCGAACTGCACCAGTTGCTGCGGGTTTTGGCAGCCGGCCGGGCCGAACAGCGGCAGCGTGATGCCGACGAGATCGACGCGCCCGAACGGCAGGTCGATGCCGTCTACCGGCGGCACGCCCGCGACGTCCCCGACGCGGAAGCCGGCCGTGGCGCTGCCCCCCACGGCGGCGAAGGCCACGTACTCCGCCTCCAGAGAGCGGTCCCGTTTGGTCGGGTCGTACTTGGCGTCGAGGGCCGAGTTCTCCTCGCTGGCGAAGCCCGTCTTGCCGGGGAAGAACACGCCGATCCCGCCCACCAGCTCGCCGTGCAGGTAGATCGGCACGCCGCCCGGCAGGGCCCCGATGCCGCGCGGCTGGGCCGTCGGGAAGATGCCCGAGAGGTAGCCGTAGGAGTCCGGGGCGGCGAGGTACTGGTTCATCGCCAGCGGGATGAACTGCGTCGGCACGTTGAAGCGGCTGGGCAGCAGATTGCCGTTCTCGTCGATGCTGCGGTCGCGATTGGTGTGCTCGATCGCGAACAGATCGACCTGCGGCGTATTGGGGACGCCGGGAGGAAAGTGGCCCTTGATGCCGATGGGCGCCACGAAGCCGGGGCCGCGCAGCACCGAATTGAGGTCGGGAATGTTGGGATTGGACTCGATCTCGCGCTGCGTCATCGTCGTCTGGCTGATGAACTGCACCGTGCGCGAGGTGATCGGCAACTGGTTGCTGGCGAAGAACGCCCCCGTTCGCGCCTCGGCCAGCGCGCCGTCGATGGCGAACGTCAAGGACGCGGCGCTGCCCGCGATCTCCGGCGCCACACCGCCCTCGACGCGCACCCCCAACACGCGGCCCCCGCGATCGACGATGGCGATGATGGCGTCCTGGCTGGCCGTCGCCCCCGCGGCGCGCTGGAGCAACTGACTCACGTCCTCCTGAGTGAGGACTTGGGGCGGCGGATCGACCGGGACGGGCAGCACGAACGCGACCTTGTCGCCCGGCCCCGCGACGACGGTGTCCACCGGCTTGACCTGGAAGTAGCGGTCGTGCCCGCCCGCGCCCACGAGGACGTCGGGCGCCGTCCCGGCCACGAGTTTGTCGTTGGCGGGGCCGCCGAGGAGGGTGGTCGGCCCGGCGCCCGCTTGCAGGACGTCGGGCCCGCCGCGGCCGTCGATGAGGGCCGGCTGCGTCACGGCCTCGTCGATGATTATGCGGTCCTTCTGGGGCCCGCCGGTAATCGAGATGGCGCCGACCGAGCCGGAGGCGAAGCGGGCCGTCTCCAGCGCGTGGTCGTAGACGACCAGGTCGCCCTGGTTGAGCAGCACGCGAATGTCGTTGCGCTCGGGGCCGCCCGCGATGGTCAACAGCCCGCCCACCAGCGAGGCGGCCAGGCTGGGCAAGTTGCGCGCTTCGAGCGCTTCGACGGCGAGGGGGACGGGGCGAGGCTTGGTCCCCCGAGGTCGGCGCAGGGCGTATAGCAGGTCCATGCTCGTTCCTTTCCCCGCGCGAGGCGGTCTCCTCGCTCTCATCGGCACAATCGCTTCCTCTTCGTGCGTTTTTTCTCGCGGGGACGAAGATGAGCTCAAGGACGAGCCAGCCCAGGAGAAGTGCGGGAGCCAGGGAAGAAAGCGCCCAACCGGCAGGTTCGATGCGATCGTCATCTTCGGTAAAGGCCCCCGCGCCAGGGGCCGATAGGAAGGGAGAGGCATTTCGCGGCGCTCACCGGTCGCGCAGATGGCGATCCACGGGGCCCGTTGCATGGCAAGACGATCCTTTGCTCGGGGACTGCGCTGGGGCTGGGCCCCCCTCCTGGTGGGGCTCGCAGGCGTCGCGTTCCCCCTCATGGGCCGTCCTCTGCCGGAACCAGCCTCCGCGCCGACCGCGCCCGCGCCGATCCCTCTCAGCCCTTCCGAGCCCGGGCCTCCTAAACCGCCGCCGGCGCCCGAATGGACGGCCTTCGAGGAGAGCGGGCAACTCTCGGCCCCCCAGCCCCCCTCGCCCGGCCTGCTGCGCCGGCCCCTCGAATCCGCGCCCCCCACGCCGCTCGACGAAGGCCCCTTGCCGTCCCTCCGCGACGAGCCTTTTCAAATCGACGTCGGCGTGCCGCCCGGGTTTACCGGCCCGTCGGGCATTGCCCCGCTCGAACTGCAACAGGACGGGCACTTCGTCCCGGCCGAGGACCGCTGGCGCATCGGCATGCCGGAGTGGGACCGCTACGACAAGGACCACCCGCCCCTCGACGACTACCCCTACGACGTCGGCCACTGGTGGGACCCTTTCCACCAGAACGTGTTCAAGGGCGATTATCCGATCCTCGGCCAGCACACCTTCCTGGAGCTCTCCGCGAGCAGCCAGGCGCTGTTCGAGACGCGCACGCTGCCGACCGCCACGACGCCGTTCGAGAGCACCGCCAACCCCGGCCAGAAGGAGTTCTTCGGCAAGCCCAACCAGTTCCTCTACTTCCACACCTTCACGGCCTCCATCGACCTGTTCCACGGCGACGCCGCCTTCAAGCCGGTCGATTGGCGCGTCAAGATCACGCCCGCCAGCAACATCAACTACCTCGCCGTCGAGGAACTGGCCGTGGTGAGCCCCGACGTGCGCAAGGGCACCACGCGCGGGCGTACTTTCTCGACGCTCCAGGAGTATTTCGTCGAGAAAAAGCTCGCCGACCTCAGCCCCGACTACGACTTCGTGTCGGTCCGGGCCGGCTCGCAGCCTTTCGTCAGCGACTTCCGCGGGTTTATCTTTAGCGACACGAACCGGGCCGTGCGCATCTTCGGGACGCGCGACGCCAACCGCGATCAGTTCAATCTCGCCTACTTCGTCCAGGCGGAGAAGGACACCAACAGCATGCTGAACACCTTCAACGACCGCCAGCAGCAGGTGCTCATCGCCAACTACTACCATCAGGACTTCATCTGGCCGGGCTACACCCTCCAGGGGAGCGTCCACTACAACCACGATCGGCCCAGCTTCAAGTTCGACAACAACGGCTTCCTCGTGCGGCCCGACCCCGTCGGCGTCTTCCAACCGCATGGCCTCGACGTGGTCTACCTCGGCTTCGCGGGCGATGGGCACATCAACCGCTTCAACATCACCCACGCCTTTTACTGGGCCCTCGGGCGCGACAGCCTCAATCCCCTGGCCGGGTGCGGGCAGGACATAAATGCCCAGATGGCCGCCATCGAACTGTCCTACGACCGCGACTGGGCGCGATTCCGCACGTCGTTCTTCTGGTCGTCGGGCGACGGCAACCCCAACAACAAGCACGCCACGGGGTTCGACTCGATCCTCGACAACCCCAACTTCGCCGGGGGGCAGTTCAGCTTCTTGCAGCGCCAGGCCATCCCGCTGTTCGGGGTCAATCTGGTCAACCGCTTCAGCCTGATCCCGGATTTGCGGGCCAGCAAGATCCAGGGCCAGAGCAACTTCGTCAACCCGGGCCTGCAGCTCTTCAACCTCGGCGTCGATTTCGACCTGACGCCCAAGCTGAAGCTCATCAACAACTACAACCTCGAGTGGTTCGACAAGACGGCGTCGCTCGAGACGTTCGTGTTCCAGGGCAACATCCGCCGTTTCATCGGCGCCGACCTCAGCACCGGCCTCGAATATCGCCCGCTGCTGAGCAACAACGTCATCGTAACGGCGGGCGTGGCGACGCTGATACCGGGGGACGGCTTCCGCGACTTGTACGACCGCTTTCACCACGTGGTGCCGGCGCTGGTGTCGGGGTTCGTGCAGATCAATTTGCTGTTTTGACTCGGCGGCCGCAACGCAGAGCCACGGGCGCCGTTCCTCGGGTAGGGCCCGGGCGCAGCAGGGAGGTCGGGCCCGGCCCCCAAGGGTAGCTCTATTGCCGCTTCACCTCACCCAACGATTGCGGTCGGGGCCCGGGCCCCCACCGCAACCCCTTGGGGTAGCTCAAAGAAAGCCTCGGGGCGCAACCTGAGGGCTCGACGGGGCCTCCTCGCTGTTTGCCGAGCACAACCCACCGGGCTTGACGGTGACCGACACCCTTCCCGCGCCCCTGGCCGCGCTCGGTCGGACTGAAGCCCTACTTTTCCGTTCGCTTCCTCGCCGCCGTCCGTTAGAATGAGTTCGTTCATCCCGAACGCGGAAGTGATGCGTGCGCAGGTCTGCGCCGCCGCCTCGCCCCCGAGAAAGCCGCAGGGCCGCCTCATTCGTCAAGAAGGAGGCTGCCTTCGCTTGCCTCCCCTCTGTTTCCGCCGGCCCGCGTACGGCCGCGGGGGGGCGCGACGAGGGCCGGTCGATTGTCCTCAAGAGGCATACCATGCGAGCGCGTTCCTGGCAGTTGATCGCGGCGGCCGGCCTGGTCGTGCTGTTGGCGTGCCCCGACGCCCGGGCGGGCGAGGTCCCCAAGGAGTACCGCCCCGCCATCGAGAAGGGGCTAAAGTGGTTGGCCAAGAACCAGAACGCCGATGGCTCCTGGGCGGGGACGCGCGGGCAGTACGTCATCCCCATGACTGGCCTGGGCGGGATGGCCATGCTCATGGAAGGCAGCACCTTGCGAGAGGGCAAGTATCGCAACAACGTCCGCAAGGCCGCCGACTTCCTGATGTCGCGCCAGCAAGCCAACGGCCTGATGGGCAACCCCGCCAACCCCAACGAGGGCGGCAGCTACATGTATGGCCACGGCTACGCCACGCTGTTCCTGGCCTGCCTGGTCGGCGAGGAGGACACCGAGCGGCGCCGCAAGGACCTCGTCAAGGTGCTCGAAAAGGCCGCGAAGTACGCGCGCGAGGCCCAGACGAGTCGCGGCGGGTGGGGCTACGTCTCGGCCAAGGACGGCGGAAACTTCGACGAAGGCTCCGTCACGATCACTCAGGTGCAAGCGCTGCGCGCCTGCCGCAACGCGGCCATCATCGTCCCCGTCGATGCCATCAAGGAGGCGATCAAGTTCCTCAACGAATCGACCCAGGCCGACGGGCAGATCGGCTACCGCCCGGGGCAGCGGGCGATCACCCCCGCCCTGACGGCGGCAGCCATCTGCTGCGGCTTTAGCGCGGGCGAGTACGACAACCCGCTCGTCAAGAAGTGGTTCGCCTACTGCCAGAAGGCGATCCTCGTCACCGGCGACCGCCGCATGGGCCACGACGAGTACACCCACTATTACTACGCCCAGGCCGTCTACGTGCTGGGCGAGGACCGCTGGGTCAAGATGTTCCGCGACTCCCCAAGGCGCGAGTGGGTGACCTGGAAGGAGTACCGCAAGGCCCTCTTCGATGCCCTCAAGGAAAACCAGTCGGCCGACGGCAGCTGGGGCGCCACCAACTGGACCGCCCAGGGCGTCGGGCCGATGTACGCCACCGCCATCTACCTGGCGATCCTGCAACTCGACAAGGCGGTGCTGCCCATCTACCAGCGCTGACGCTGGCCTCCGCTCAGTGCGACGCGGCCGCCGGGCCGGAGGGGCCCGCCGGCGGCCGCGTCTTTGCGCACCTTGCGGAAAGGCGGTCCCCCATGAAGGCCCCCAACGACCAACCCGGCCTCCCCGGGCCAGCTCCCGCGCCCCACTCGGCCGGGGAGCGGCTGCTGGGGCTTCTGGCGCAGCGCTGCCCGCGCTGCCTGACGGCCCCCATGTTCCGCGGCGCCATGACGATGAACGACGCCTGCCCGACGTGCGGCCTGATCTTCCAGCGCGAGGAGGGCTACTTCCTCGGGGCCACGTACACGAGTTACTTCCTGGCGACGGCGATCCTCGGGACGTCCTACTTCGTGGCGGCCCGCCTGCTCGACGGCTGGAGCAGCCTCGCCGTCGCGGCGGTGGCGTTGGTCCCGTTCCTCCCCCTCATTCCGGTCGTGTTCCGCTACTCCCGCGTGCTGTGGATCTACCTCGACCGGGCCATGGGCCCGGGAGGCTCCTCGGCCGGGGCTTACGAGAAGGTCCGCCAGCGCCAGCACGACGAAGGGAAGGACGAGTCGCCTCCGCCTCCGTCCGCGTAGGACGGGTTTGAAAAACCGTCCTACGCGGTGGGGGCGCCTCCCACCAGTATCCGCCACGGCCAGAGCTTGACGGAGCCATCGGCGCTGCCCGTCGCCAGCGTTTCTCCGTCGGGCGAAAACGCGAGGCACAGCACGCTCGCCAGGTGCCATTCCAACGTGCAACGCAGCGCCATCGTGTCGCGGTCCCAGAACTTCACCGCCCGGTCGAGCCCCGCCGAAACGAGGTAGCGCCCGTCCGGCGTGAAGCCGACCGCCTGCACGGGGCGCGCGTGGGAGCCTGCCGGGCCAACCGGGCGGCCCCGGGCCACGTCCCAGCCGATCACCGCGCCGGGCTGCGTGCGAGCCTCGGCCTCCTCGCCGGCCCGGCCCCCCAGGGCGATGGTTCGCCCGTCTGGCGCAAAGGCGATGGCCTGGGCCTGTCCGAGCCTGGGGACGGCGAAGCGATCCTGGGGCTCGCTCCCGATGGCGTGGCGCACGAAGCAGTCGTCGCCGCCCAGCGCCACGCTATCGCCGTCCGGCGCCCAGGCCAGGGAGCGGGCGTTGACGGTCGCGCCGAACTGCCTCCCCCAGCGATTGGCGCCTTCGGGGGCCCAGAACGTGCATTGCCACGCCCCGAACACGGCGAGGAGCTCCCCGTCGGGAGAGAACGCCATCCCCTGAATGGGTTGGTTGGCCGATAAGACGGTGGCCGCGTCGAGGTCGGCGCCGGTGCGGATGCTCACGCGCCCGTAAGTGCCGACGGCGACGCGGCGCTGCCCGGCGTGGACGGCGAGGGCGCCGTGCCAGGGGTCGCCGGTGGAGCGCAGGTTCTTCGGGGGGCTCGTTCGTCAGGCCCCAGAACAGCAGCGATGTGGCCCGTGCGTGTTGCAGGGCCTCGCCCCCGAGGTGGCGAGGAACAGGCGGCCCATCGACACCAGCCCGTCTTCGAGGAAGCCCACGCCGACGACCGCGCTTCCCTGCCCGCGCAGCATGGCCGGCCCTTCTCCCCCCTGCGCAGCGCCTTCCTCGCCTCGGTCGTGGCACGGGCCGCAGCGCTCGCCCAGCCAGCCGATCTCTTCGGGGGGACCGCTCGCGCCGCACGAACAGACGGCGATCAGCTCGCGCTCCTCGCCGGGCCGCGTGCGCAGGTAGACGCGCTCGGGGTGGACGAACCACAGGGGCGGCCGGCTGTCGCCGGGCGGGGCGAAGCGGTGCTCCCAGAGCTCGCGGCCGGGCTCGCGCCGCTGGGCGGCCACGCGCACGTGCGGGCGCCCGAGGCGATCGACCCACCAGACCAGCAGCGCCTCGGTGGAGCGCTGGCGGTCCTCCTTGTTCGCCTTCCAGAGGAGCGCGCCTTCGGGCTGCGACGCCAGCCGTGGCAGGACGGGCCGCACCTGGCGCGGGCCGAGCTCCAACTGCCCGCTGGTGCAGCGCTTGTTGGCGCCGGCGACGGCCTGCGTCAGCGCCTTCTCCACCTCCGCGCCGGAGGGCGACAGGAAAACACGATCGAACGCCGGCATGCTCTCCCCTCCGCTCGCGAGGCTGCGCACCTTCAGGGCCCCAAACGATAATAACCCACGCCGAAAAGGGTGGCCAGCGTTTGCGCCGCCCTGCCCCGGCAGTATGATGAATGGAAAAGCCTCTTTGTAGGACGGCTCGGGAGGGCCGTCCTACAGCCAGGGAGAGAGAACGTGAACCTCAAGGAAGCGTTTCTCCGCGACATTCTCGACCACCCCGACGACGATGCGCCGAGGCTGGTCTACCGCCGACTGGCTCGACGAGCACGGCGAAGACGCCGCACGGGCCGAACTGATCCGCGCCCAGTGCGAACTGGAGCGTTTGCCGGCCGAAGATCGGCGCCCCGCGCTCGAGCAGCAGATCGCGGGCCTGCTGAAGGCGCACGCGAAGCGCTGGCTGGGCCCCCTGCGCAAGGCCAAGATCGGCAAGGATTGGCAGTTCCGCCGGGGCTTCGTGCAGAAGGGGACGTTGTCGGCGCGGACGTTCGCGGGAGTGGCCGAGGACCTTTTCCGCCTGGCGCCGACAGTTTGCTCTCTGCGCTTTCCCGACGCCTCCAACGAGTTGTCCTCCCTGATCGCCTCCCCCTACCTGGCCCGGCTGACCGAGGTGGACCTCGGCCGCACGTGCAGCTGCGGCAGTTGCCCCATCGACCGCGAACTGCGCGAGCTATTCGCCTGTCCGCACGTGGCCAACCTGACCACCTTGGTGCTGGCGACAAACCGCATCGACCCGGAAGGCGCCCGTCACCTGGCTGCCTCGCTCCACCTGGCCCGGCTCACGACGCTGGACCTCGCCGGCAACGCCCTCGGCCCGAAAGGCGCGCGGGCCCTTGCCGCCTCGCCTCATCTGACTCGGCTGACCGTACTCGACCTTTCCGGCAACCACCTCGGCACGGCCGGGGCCCGCGCCCTGGGGAAGGCGCCCTGGCTGGACAGCCTCGCGCTGCTCGATCTGCGCAGCAACCACATCGGGGCGAGGGCTGCCCTGGCCTGGCGCGAGCGGTTCGGCGAACGCATCAAACTGTGAGCGCTCAGCGCTTCCCCGTCACCTCCAGTACGCGCCCGCCGGCGGTGTAGCCCGCGCTCCCCGCCCCGGCCGTCTCGGTCTGGCGGCAATACTCCACCACGTAGAGCTTCCCCCCGCTCGTGCAGACGTCGATCGGCCGGCCCAGCCGATCGAGGAAGCGCTCGCAGCGCACGACGAGTTTGCCGTCTTGCTCTTCGAGGCGCACGTTGAGCACGTCGAAGCCGATGCGGTTGTAGTTGAGCAGGTTGCCGAAGCGCGCCAGGAAGAACGTGTTCTCGTAGCGCTTCGGCAAGCTCCCCTTGCGGTAGAAGACCATCCCCCCCGGCGCCGAGTGCGGGGCGAGGCTATACATCGGGTGATCGCCCAGCAGCCCGCCGGGGCCGAGGTTGCGCAGCGGCGGCTCGAACTTCAGGCCCTTGGGCGCCTTCGGCGCGTCGGGGTAGTCGGGCCGCTCGTTGTTGCCGAAGGCGAAAGGAAAGCCGTAGTGTCGGCCCTTCTGGACGTGGTTGATCTCCTCGGGATGGTCGGCCATCGGCCCGTGCTCGGCGTCGATCAGCCGGCCCTTGTCGTCCCAGTCGAAGCCGAACGGGTTGCGGTTGCCGCGCGAGAACACCTCGGGCTCCTGCTGGCCCTTTTCCGGGTCGAAGCGCAGGATGCTGGCGCTGAAGTCGCCGCCGGCGAAGCCGGGCCCGCCGTGTACGTCGGGGTGCGGCGCCTCGCCGAGCTTGCTGATGCCCCCGCCGTCGCCCGCCTCGCCGTGGTCGGTGCGCGAGCCGCTGCCGAGGTAAACCTTGCCGTCGGGGCCCTGGGCGATGCGGCAGGCGCCGTGGTTGAACCCGCCCACGCCATACGGGTAGGCGAAGCGCGTCCACAGCATCGGCTTGCCCGGCGCCCCATCGCGGCCGACGGGCGGGGTGCGGTAGACGTCCACGCGGTTGACCACGACCTTGCCCGGCACCTGGACGTTGGCGACGACGTAGAGCCGGCCCTTGGCGTCCAGCGTCAGCCCCAGGCACAGCGTCGCGCGGAGGGCGATCGGGGCATTGACCCACTTGGCATCGATGGGCAAGGGGATGTTGACCTGCTTGCGTTTGGGCTGCTCCACGTAGTCGGCGCCTTGCAGGGCCCGCGTTCGCTTGTCCGTGGCGAGGTCGATCCGCCACACGTCGCCCCCGCCGCCCAGGACGTAGAGCCAACCGCCGGCCGGGTGGGCGGCGAGGCGCACCGGCTCCTGTTCGCCGGGGCCAAACGACGCGAGGGCGCGCGCCTCGACGTCGGGCACGGCGAGCGAGATCCGCGGGTGGGGCACGGGCAGGCGCGGCCCCTCGGCGGGGGGCGCGCCGGCGGGAGCGCCGCAGAGCGAAAGGGAGAGCAGCATCGAGGCGCCCAGGAGGCAGGATCGGAGAGAGAGCATCGGCGGTCCTCGGGACGGGGAGAGGCCCACGTTGCGACGAACAGGTGGTGCTTCCGGTATACGCGAGCGCGAAGGGAGGAGCCAGGGAAAAGTTGGGGCAGGTCGCGGCGAGCGGGGGTGAGCCCTCGGAGAAGGCACACCCGCTCGGGCGCTGGCCGAGAAGACGTGGCAGAGGGAGAGCTCGTTGCCGCTTCCATGGACCGCAACAGAGCTCGCAGATTGGCCATGCGGTGCCCGCGAACGGGACCGCGATTGCCGACTTCTCCCTCTTCGCCGAGGTTGAGGATGCCGACGTGGGCCCGGTCAACTGCATCCGTTCGTTCAACGAGAACAATCGACGACGTCCCTGTTTGCCTTTCGTCAGTCTATCGTCCCACCAGCCCGACGCGCCAGCAAGGGAGAAGCAATCCCTCGCTGGCGCGTCGGGCTGCCAGCTTGCCCCACAGGCGAGGTACTAGCGTTTGCCACCGCCCCCGATGGCACCACCCCCGAGCCCGCCAACGCCAAACCCGCCCATCATCCCTGCCGGCATCTGCCACAGCGGATTGATGGTAACGCGCGGCAGCGCCTTGCGCGCCTCGGCCAGGTCCGTCTTGTACTTGGGGCTGAACGGCGACAGGTTCACGTAGACGACGCGCAACTTCGGGAGCGCCCGCAACGGGGCCAGTTCCGTCGCGATCCCGGTGCCCCGCACGTCCAACACTTCAAGGGCCTTGAGCGCCTTGAGATGGGCCACTCCCTTCGGCGTGACCTGGGGGGCGAAGACCCGCAACTTCTTCAAGTTGGTCAGCGGGGCCAACTCCTTCAGGTCGTCGTCGCCCAGTTTGCTGCTGCCGAGGTTCAGTTCCACGAGGCCAGTGAGCGGTTTCAGGTGCTTCAGCCCAGCCCCCGTCACCGGCGAAGGCACCAGCTTGACGACCTTCCCGTCCGGGGTGAAATCGGCTTCGGGCACGAACCAGCGCATCCCCCCCACCGGGCCCCCCATCGGAACGCCGAGCAGGCCCCCACCGCCGATCGCGCCGAGGGCGCCACCGCCACCAACCGCGCCCTTGCCGACGGCGCCGCCACCGCCGACCGCACCCTTGCCGACGGCGCCACCGCCACCGACTGCGCCGAGGGCGCCCCCACCGCCGACCGCGCCGAGAGCGCCCACGCCGCCGAGCGCGCCGCCGCCGCCGATCGCGCCCACGACCCCACCGCCCACGCCGAAGCCGCCGATGTTCCCGAAACCGGCGCCGAAGCCGTAGAAGGGCCCGTTCCAGCCGAAGTGGGCGTCAATGCTCAGCACTTTCAGGGTCGTCAGGTGGTCGAGTTGCTTCAGCCCGGCGTCCGTCACCTTGGTCTGGTGCAGGCGCAGCACCTTCAGGGCGGTCAGGTCTTTCAGCCCTTCCAGGTCCGCGTCCGTAAACTCGCCGACCAGTTCCAGCACCTCCAACGACTGCACGCTGCGGAGCTCGGCAAGGCCCTTGCCGGTGACCGCCGTCCAGGTCAACCGCAGCGCCCTCAGCTTCTTCATCTCGCGCAGGTGGGCCATCCCCTTGTCCCCGATGCGCGAGCCGCCCAGATGCAGGCGCCGGAGAGATTTCAGCTCCTCCATTTCCTTGAGGTCGGCGTCGGCGAGGGCCGTGCCGTCGAGGGCCAGCGTGGACAGGGAGCGGAGGCCCTTCAAGTGCTTTAGCCCGTCGCCGCTGATGCGGATCGCACCGCCGCGCAGCAGCAGCGTTCGCAGGCCCGTCACCTGTTTCAGCACGCCCAAATCGTCGTCGGTCAGTTCCATCTCGCCCACGAGCAGGCCCGGGATCGACTGCTTCTTCATCTCGGCCACGAGCTTCTTGAGGTCGTCGCCGGTCAACTTCTGGCCAAAGGGCATCCTCGGCGCGATCTTGGGCGGCGCCGGCCGCTTGCCCCCGCCGATCGCGCCTTTACCGCCGCCGAAGCCCCCAGGGGGCGCGCCGAGGGCCCCGCCCCCGAAGCCGCCCCCGAAGCCGCCACGGTTGAGCCCCCCAAGTTGGCCGACCTGCCCGACCTGACCGAGTTGCCCGCCCGGAGGCATGCCGAGCGCGCCGACGCCACCTCCGAAGCCAACGGCGCCCAGCGCGCCGACGTTGCCCCCGATCCCAAAGCCGCCCCCGAAACCGAAGCCGGCGATCGGCTGGACGAACCAGTTGGCGCCTGCGGGGATGGCGACGGGCTTCTTCGCGAACGGGTTGGGCGTCCAACCCAGCTGGCGCGGGGCCGTCTCGCTTTCGACGAGCTGGCCGACCGACAGCATCATGTTGGACTTGAACGTCCGCGCCGGGGCCAGGGGGCGCGGGGGATCGGCGACCGGGCGCGCCTTCTTGGCGGGGGCGCCCGGCTTCTCGGCCGACGTCGCGCGGTGCGCGACCACGCCAATTCCGGCGCCGAACAGCGCCAGCGTCAGCACGAACAGGCCGACGACCTTCATGCTCTTGAGGTACATCTCGCGAATCGCTCCTTCGACCAGGGCGGTCACGGGCGCCGAGGCGACCGTGGCGACCGCCGTGTTGCCGGCCGCCAGCAGGACGGCAGCCTGAATGGTAGTTTGACGCAAAGTCGCCGGCACGCCCGCTGCGGCGGTCTCGGCCAGCAGGGCAATGAGAGTGCCGGCCGACACGGCTACGCCTCGGCCGTTCAGCCGGTGGCGCAACCGCTCGCGCGCCTGCGCCAGGCGCCGGGACAGCGAGCCGAGGGGACAACCCAGGGCCTGGGCCGCCTCGGCGTTGGTCTTCCCTTCGAGGTAACACAGCACGAGCGGCGAACGATATTTCTCCGGCAGGCGGGCCAGCTCGCCCTGCAACAGGGCCAGCAACTCGCTCTCGGGCGGGATCGTTTCACCGTCGCCGCTCGGGAGCATCTCGCGCACCTGCCGTTCCTTGTCGCGGCGCCGCGCCGCCTGGGCCCGCGCCTTCAACGCCAGCCGATACGCCACCTGATGCAGCCAGGCGCCGACGTGGTCGGTCCAACTCACCGCCGACGCCTTGCGCGCCGTCACCAGCCAGGTGGCCTGAAAAACGTCCTCGGCGTCGTGCGCGTCGCGCACCACGCTGCGACAGACGCCCAGCACCATCGCACCATGCCGATCGACCAGTTCGCCAAAGGCGAACTGGTCCCCCAGCCGGGCGAAGCGCTCGAGCAGTTGACGGTCCGTCAGCGCCCCCCGTTCCGGGGCCTGAAGCAGTTCGCAGACTTGTCGCTCGACCTGACTGAGCTGGCCCTGCGTCATGTTTGCAGCTCCGGCCTTCCCCATCCCTGTATCAGAATGCCTTGCGAGCCCGCCGACAAATCTAAAATCCGCGGATCGAGAGAATAATTGCCGAACCGACAAGGCAGGGCCGACGAGCTGAGGCCCCGGACTTTCTTACCACATCCGTCCCCGTCGTTGTAAGATTTGCACCGTGGCGCCGACCCCCGTCCGACACCCGATCCCGATCAATCCGCCACAAGTTGTACCTTTCCCAACACTTATGCCTCTCTCTCATTTTCTCCCCGCACCTCGGCACGGCACGTGCTATCTTCACTAACACCTGCCCTGAATGCTCTGCAAGTCGATGGGGCTGGAACAGAAGAGGCTCGGGCCCGGAACCCGAGCCGAAGGCGAGTGGCCCGGGGCTCGTGCGATTTCGGTCGCACGGCCCCGGGCCACTTTTTTTGGGCGAGCGGCAGGACTTGGTGTGCTGTAGGACGGCCCTCCCGAGCCGTCTGGTCGGCTCGGGAGGGCCGTCCTACAGGGAGGCTTTCTCCTGCCCGTCGCCTTGACAGCCGCTTGGCTCGCGGCACCTCCTTCCACCAGCGGGCGTGGCGGTGCGGTATAATGCGGCTCGCTCTGCTCGCTCCAACGTCCAGGGCCCGTGCCGTGCTCACTCGTCGTCTGTCACTGAAGTTGCTGGCCCCGACTGTGGTCGTCAGCCTGTTGCTCGTCGCCACCTGTAGCGCGGGGGCGCTGTACATCAACTCGCTGCACGTCGATACCGCGCGCGTCTACGCCGAGCACGTGGACAGTACGTTGGCGGCGCAGAACCTGGTGACCACCGTCAAGGAGATGGTGCTGCTGCTCCGCGCGCCGAACACCTCGTCCGAGGCGCGCGCGGCCCAGTTCGACGAACGGCACCGGCAGGCCCGCGAGCACCTGCAAGCCGCGGAAGACCACGCCAACCTCGAGCGCGAGCGCGAACTGGTCGGGGAGGTCCGCAAGGGGCTCGACGCCTATTTCGAGGACTGGGAAAAGCGCAACCGCAATGGCGCCAGGGACCGCACTGCCTACGATGCCCGGCTCGCCGCCCACCTCCAGGAGAACGTTCTCGGCCCGTGTGCGGAACTGCTCCGCTACAACACCTACCTGGTCAGCGCCACCGACCACCGGAACCGCCGCATCGTCCACCGTCTGACCTGGGGCTTGCTCGCGGCCGGGATCGCCGCGCCCCTCAGCGGCCTCGTGCTCGGCTATGCCGTGGCGCGCAGCCTCTATCAATCCATCTGCCAGCTCAGCGTGCGCCTTCGCGACGCCGCCGGCCGGCTCAACAGCGAACTGGCCTCCGTCACCCTGGAAGACCCCAACGACCTACCCGACCTGCACCTCCAGCTCCAGGGCGTCGTCGAGCAGATCGAACACGTCGTCGAACGGCTGCACCGCAGCGAACGAGCCGTCCTGCGCTCCGAACAACTCGCTGCCGTCGGCCAGGTCGCCGCAGGCGTGGCGCACGAACTGCGCAACCCGCTGACCTCGGTCAAGATGCTGGTGCAGACGGGCCTCGAGGGCCCCGCCCCATCCGGCCTGCCGCCCGCGGACCTGGCGATCATCGAGCACGAGGTGCGCCGCATGGAGGCGTGCATCCAGACGTTCCTCGACTTCGCGCGCCCGCCCAGCGCGGAGCGGCGCCAGACCGACTTGTTGGCGGTCGTCCGCCGGGCCGTGGCCCTCGTCGAGGGACGGGCGCGCCGCCAGAAGGTCGCTTGCACGACTTCCCTCCCGGCCGGCCCTCTCTCGCTTTTCATCGACGGCGAGCAGGTCCACCAGGTGCTGGTCAACCTCCTGCTCAACTCGCTGGACGCCCTGCCGCAGGGCGGCAACGTCCGCGTCGAGGTACGCGACGAACGCCCCGCGCTCTCGCGCGTGAGCGTGCGCGTCTGCGACGACGGGCCGGGCATCGCGCCCCGCATCCGCGCCCGCCTCTTCGAGCCGTTCGTCAGCGGCAAGGAGACCGGCCTGGGCCTGGGCCTGTCGATCTGCCAGCGCCTGATCGAGGCCCACGGCGGGACCATCGTCGGCAACAACCCCCCCGAGGGCGGTGCCGAGTTCGCGTTCGCGTTACCCGGATGAAAAAGAAGGAGGGAAGGGCGATGCCCCTCCCTCCTCGTTGGTTCGATCTGCTTCGCTCATTCCGCCTCGGCGAACTCCGCGAGCCGCTGGCTGCGGAGCGGCTGGCGCAGCTTGAGCAGCCCGCGCGCCTCGATCTGCCGGATGCGCTCGCGCGTGATGCCGTAGGCCCGCGCCACCTCTTCGAGCGTTCGCGGCTGGCCGTCGCGCAGGCCAAAGCGCAGCTCGATCACCTCGCGCTCGCGAGGCGTCAGCGAGCGGAGCACCTCGCCGATGCGCTCGCGCAACAGGTGCTGATCGACCGCCTTGCCGGGGTTGGTGGCGTCCGGGTCGTCGAGGAAGTCTTCCAGGGCGCGCTCCCCGTCGCCGCCCAGCGGTTCGTGCAGGCTGACCGGGTGGCGGGCCACCACGCGCAGCGACTGCGTCTCCTCGGCCGTCACGCCCAGCACGGCGGCGATCTCCTCGACCGTCGGCTCGCGGCCCTGGGCGATCGACAGTTCGCCGCGGACGCGCTCGACGGCGGCCAGCGTGCCGACCTGGTGGCACGGCACGCGGATGGTGCGGGCGTGGTCGGCCAGCGCCCGGGTGATGCCCTGGCGAATCCACCACGTCGCGTAGGTCCCGAACTTGTAGCCCAGCCGGTGCTCGTACTTGTCCACCGCCCGCATCAGGCCCCGGTTCCCCTCCTGGATCAGGTCGGAGAAGGGCAGCCCCCGGCTGCGGTAGCGCTTGGCGATCGACACGACCAGGCGAAGGTTGCCCTCGGCCAGTTCGCGCCGCGCCTTCTGGTACTCGCGGCGCCGCGCCTCCAGGACGCGCACCAGGTCGGTCAGGTCTTCCGGCAACACGCGGGCCTCGACCTGGAGCTCGCGCAGGTGCTTGGCTGCCTTGCTGCGCCGTTCGCGGTCGGCCGCCGAACTACCTCCCGCGTTGGCCTCGGCGCCCCGCTCATTCATCTGGCGCGAGATGCCGCGCAGGTCGTCGGTCCAGTGGTCGAGCAGGTCGATGCGCGGCGACAGTTCCTCGGCCAGCTTCACCGCCTTGCGCAGCGCCCGGGCCAACTCGCGCCGGGAGCGCGAGCGCCCCGAGGCCGTGCTCAGCCTTTGCAGATGGCGAAACTCCTCGTCCGCCTTGACGAGCAGATGGCGGAGCGTCTTCACGTTGTGCGGCATCCGCGCCAGGATGTTCTCCCGGCTCAGTTCGAGCGTCGTGACGACGTCGATGGTCGGGTCGAGGGCCAGCTGCCCGGCCTGCACGCGCTCGAAGGTGTGGATCACCATCGCGACCGTGCGCCAGTTCGACAGCGCGGCGTGGCGATAGCGCCGCCGGCGGAACTCGAGGCGTTGGGCCAGCGACAGTTCCTGCTCGCGATTCAGCAGGGGAATGGCGCCCATCTGCCGGAGATAGAGCCCGAGGGCATCATCCGGCGAATGGGAGTCCTCGCCCTCGCCCGCGGGAGCGAGGGCCTCCTCCTCCGGCACGTCCTCGCCGTGAGGGTGCTCGTAGTCCGCGGGGAGCTCCCCGCGCGACCGGTTCCTCAGGCTGTGCCAGTCGTCTGCCCCGTGGCGCGTGTCGCGCGCCCCTCCCTTGGTCCCTTTCGGGGCTTCTGGGGAGGGAACGAGCTCGGACACGGCCGAGGCGGGACCGGAGGTGGTTGTCTTACCGGTTGTTTTGATGGTTCGTCCCATGGCACCCGTCCTCTGTATCTCGTTCGTGTCCCTGCCGGAAGCGAGCGAGAAACAAATACACCGCCGGCCCCACCCGCGAGCTCGCCCGCACCGGACCACTCGCGGACCGGGCAGAGAGGGGGGGAGTTCCGACGGCACTGGCAAGCGCTCGATCCGCCGAGCAGACACCAGGGACACCGCTTCCCGCTCGGCAGGCTAGGGTGTTCCGGGTGTGGCCCGATAGCAAGGACAACGCCCCTTCTATAATAGTAGTATACGCTGACTGACCAAGGGCTCGGCGCGGAATTCGTGCGCTTTTGGGCGCATCGTGGCGCCCCCTCCAGCCCCGTAGCCGGTTGCGTCCCGCATTGCCGCTTATTATTCTACGCATAGAGACGCCAAGCGTTCCCAGAAATTCCCCCCTGGCGCGAGAAACGCCGAGGACTTGCCATGCGTCACCCGATGTCTGCTCTCGTCCTGGCCCTCAGCCTCTCTCCCGGCGCGTCGGCCGTCGCCCCGCCCACGCCCACGCCCCCTGCCGGCCACTGGGCCTTCCGCGCTCCCGTGCGCCCGGCCCCGCCGCGCGGTTCGGGCCGCGCGCGCAATCCCGTGGACGCCTTCATCCTTGCCCGCCTCAAAAGGGTGGGCCTTTCCCTAGCCCCTCCGGCCGACCGGCTCACCCAGCTGCGCCGGGCCGCCTTCAGCCTGACCGGGCTCCCCCCTGCGCCCGAAGAGGCCGCCCGCTTCCTCGCCGACGACCGCCCCGACGCTTACGAGCGCGCCGTCGAGCGCCTGCTGGCCTCGCCCCACCACGGCGAGCGCTGGGCGCAGCACTGGCTCGACGTGGTGCGCTACGCCGACACCAACGGCTACGAGGCCGACGGCGAGCGCCCCCAGGCGTGGCGCTATCGCGATTACGTCGTGCGGGCCTTCAACCGCGATCGGCCCTACGATCGCTTTCTGACCGAGCAACTCGCCGGCGACCTGCTGGCCCGCAAGGCGCCCGCCAGCGAGCGCGCGGACTTGCTGATCGCGGTCGGGATGAACCGCTGCGGCCCCGTCCATCAGGTGGGCGGCAACGTCGATCCCGCCGTGAACCGCAACGAGGTGCTCAACGAGATGGTGAGCGGGGTCGGATCGGCCCTCCTCGGCCTGACCATCGGCTGCGCGCGCTGCCACGATCACAAGTTCGACCCCGTCTCGCAGAAGGAGTATTACCGTCTGGAGGCGTTCTTCTCCGCCGCGCGCTACGCCGAGGTCGATCTGGCCGGGCCCGCCGAGCGCGCCCTCCACGCCCGCCGTCTCGCGATCCTCCGCGCCCGCCAGGTGCCGCTGAACGCGAAGATCGCCGCCCTCGAAGCGCCCTACCGGCAGCGCCTGCGCGAAACCAAACGGGCGAGGCTGCCTGCCGAACAGCGCGCCGCCCTGGCCCTTGCGGCGGAGAAACGCACTCCCGCGCAGCGCAAGATCGCGGCGGAGGCCGAGGCGTCGCTGCGCCTCTCCTGGGACGAGGTCGTCGCGGCCCTCTCCCCCGCGGATCGGGAGGCGCGCGCCGCCCTCCGCCAACAGTTCCACGCCCTCGCGGCCGCGGCGCCAGCCCCGCCCGCGCAGGCCTGGGCCCTCGAAGAAGGGCGGGGGGCGCTCGCCTCCCACGTCCTGCGCCGGGGCGATCCTCTTCGCAAGGGCCTGCGCGTGTTTCCCGCGTTCCCTGTGGCCCTGGCGAAGGGAGAGCGCGTGGCCCCGGCGGACCGGCTCGACCTGGCCCGCTGGATGGTTCGGCCCGACCATCCGCTGACGGCGCGCGTTATCGTCAATCGGCTGTGGCAGCACCATTTCGGTCAGGGGCTGGTGCGCACTCCCAACGACTTCGGGCTGCGCGGCGAGGCCCCCAGCAACCCCGAGTTGCTCGACTGGCTTGCCGTCGAGCTCGTCCAGAGTGGCTGGTCGCTCAAGCACGTCCATCGCCTGATCGTCCTCTCGGCCACCTTCCGCCAGTCGAGCCGGTCCGCCGACGCCCGCGCTCGGCAGGTCGATCCCGACAACCGCCTGCTGGCGCGCATGAATCGCCGCCGCCTGGAGGGCGAGGCGCTGCGCGACAGCGCCCTGGCCGTGGCCGGCACCTTCACGCCGCGCCTGGGCGGGCCGGCCGTGCGCGTGCCGCTGGAGCCGGAGGTTTACGACCTCATCTTCACGGAGGGCGAGCCCGATGGCCTCTGGCACGTCACGCCCGACGCCCGCGAACACGCGCGCCGCAGCCTCTACCTGCTCAACAAGCGCAACGTCCGCCTCCCGCTGCTCGAGTCGCTCGACCAGCCCGACACGCTCACCTCCTGCCCGGTGCGCCCCATCAGCACCTTCGCCCCGCAGGCGCTCATCCTGCTCAACGGCCCATTCGTGCAGGAGCAGGCCAGGGCCCTGGCGCTGCGCGTTTTGCGCGAAGGAGGATCGACGAACGAGTCCCGGATCGCCCGGGCCTACTGGCTGGCGCTGTCCCGCCCGCCGCGCCTGATCGAAACGAAGTTGGCGCTGGCGTTTCTGAAGGAGCAGAGCGAGTTGCTGCGCGATCGGTTGCGCGCCCGCTTGCCCGTGGGAGCGCCCGAAGGGGCCCCGGCCGACGTGGGGCCGGCAGAGGCCGCCGCCCTGGCGGACTTCTGCCTGGCGCTGTTGAACTGTAACGGGTTCGCCCACTATTGAGCCTGCCGGTCCGGCCGGCCACCCCGCCTCAAAAATTCCTCGTTCCAGACGGTCCTCCGCTTGCTCTCCTCCGGCGATCCGCGTAAGATGGGGTAAGAAGGGGCAGTGCGCCCGGGTTGGTGTGAGCGGTTGCAAGCACGAACACGATCCATCTGTTCTGGAGAGTTGCCATGTTTGTCTCGACGCGACGGGTTGCCACCCTGGGGGTGGCCGGCCTGCTGGCCCTCGGTCTCGGGCTGGGGGGCCTGGAATCGACTGCGCACGCTCAGTTTCGCAGGGTCCCGCCCCCCTCGGTGGGCGCGCAGAGCATGAACAACGTCTACCGCATCAACCCCAACCCGATCATCGACTACTCGGGCCAGACGCTCCAGCAGGCCGCCTACAACACGGCCGTCGTGGGGCAGACGCTCTCCTCCATCCCGCCCTACCTGTATGGCTACAATCCCTACCCCCAAACCATCAACACCGGGCCGTCCTACCCCGCCATCACCCCCTACGTCCCGCCCTACGCGCTGGCCACGGGTGGCGGCAGCCCCTACGCGTCCAACCCCTACTACGCCGGGGCCGCGCTCTCGACTAACCCCTCCTACGGGTCGGGCGGCGGCTATGGGCTCTCCACGACGCCGAGCGGCCTGGGGTCGGCCGGCGCCTACGGGGCCAACCCTTATCTGAACGGGGCCGCCTACAACTCGAGCCCGTCGGCGAGCGAGATGTACGGCACCGCGGCGGTCATCACCGCGACGAGCGATTACTACAAGGGGATCATGCAGGCCCGCCTGACGCGCGAGCACGCCCGCCAGGCCGCCATCCAGACGCGGCGCATGCTGCTCCAGCAGGAGGCCGAGTACGAGCGCATGCGCCCCCGGGCCATTGACCTCATCCGCCGCGAGCAGGCCACCGACCTTGCCATCGCGCGCGGCGATGCCCCCGCCGCCGCGGTCTTCTCCGGCAAGGCCCTCAACGACCTGCTCGCCTCCATCAACAGGCCGGGCAAGAAATTCAACACGGGGCCCCAGATCCCCCTCGACGACGACACGCTCAAGAACGTCAACTTGATCGACCCCGGCTTCAAGGGGCAGATCGGGATGCTCAAGACCACGGGCAAGCTGAAATGGCCCGTCGTCCTGCAAGACACCGCCTACGAGGAGGCGCGCGATGGCTTCACCAGCAAGTTCAAGTTCGCCGTGCAGCAGCTCAAGGATCGCGAGCCCCTCGAGCCGGCCACCATCCGCAACCTGCGCTCGTTCTTGAAGACGCTCAACAAGCAGGTCGCCGACGGCAATGAGGAACTGTCGCCCTCCCAGTACATCGAGGCGCGCAAGTTCCTGAACGGGCTCGAGCAGGCGGTCCGGGCCCTCGATGACCCCAACGTCGCCAAGGCCTTCACCGACGACTGGAAAGCGAAGGGCGCCACGGTCGCCGAACTGGTCAAGAACATGAAGGGCTTGCAGTTCGCCCCGGCCACGCCGGGCGAGGAACGTGCCTACAACGAGCTCTATCGGGCCCTGCGCTCCTTCGAGGCGGGCTTGCAGATCGCCACCACGCGCGAGCGCTGAGAGCGCCTTCTCTCGAATCGGAAAAAACGGCAGGGGCCGTCCGGACCTATCCGGGCGGCCCCTGCCGTTTTGCGCAGGCGCGCTCACCATCGGAAGCTGTACTGAACGTAGAATAGCTCGGGGTTGACGGCCGGCCCGGTGGCCTTGATGAACTCGCCGCTGAAGAACTTCGAGAAGCCCACCAGCACGCTGTTGTGGCGGTCGAGCTGGAAGTTGGCGAGGAGGTCGAGCTCCTGGCCCACGTCGGTGCCCGCCCTGCCGGTCGGGTCGCGCCGTTCCGTCACGTAGCCCGACGTCTTGGTGTACAGGGCGTCCCTCGCCTCGTCGAGGCGAAAGACGTGGTACTGCGCCAGGCAGGTGATCCACTTGGTTGGGTAGAACGACAACTGGCAGTTCCAGTCGTGGATGTTCTCGCGGCCCACGATGTCGGCGAAGCCCAGGTAGTAGTGCCCGAAGGGGAACAACTGGTTATAGGTGCTGAAGGTGCCGGTCGAGTTGGGGCTGCCGGAGGCGTAGTCGAAGTAGGCCCAGAACTGCGGCTGCATGGGCAGCTCGGTGAAGGCGTAGCCGAGGCCCGCCGTGGTCATGCCCGCCGAAATCAGCCGGCTCGTGTAATCGCCGAACTGGTAGGCGCCTTCCACCTCCCAGAGCAACTGGCCGTTGAGGTCGCTTCCTTGCAGGCCGGGCAGCAGGTCGCTGGCCTTGTGCTTGCCGACCCAGCGACCACCCACGGTGTTCACGTCGTAGCCGGCGCGCCCGCCCGGGGCGGCCCCGAAGGCGACGGGAGCATCGTTCTCGAGATAGAAGTAGTAGGCGTCGAACGCCTGGTCCTTGTTGGGCCGGTAGGTGGCGAAGGCCCCCGCGAACTGGCGGACGTGGTCGGTCTCGAAGTCAACCGGCGTGGTGAGAACTGGCCTCGTCCAGAAGGCATCGACGTCGAATTGCTCGCTGCGGTAGAAGACCTTGGCGCCGTCGAAGGTGCGGCGCGTGTTGGCCCAGTCCAGCGGCGAGACCATGCGCTGCGAGCCGTAGGTCATTTCCTGGCGGCCGGCGCGGGCGTAGACGGGCCGATCGTTGATCTCCATCAACTTGAGGTCGATGAAGGCGTTCTGGAACTGGGACCGGCCGACGTCGATCGCCAGGGGCGGAAGGTTGCGGTCGAAGCTCTCGGCGTCGATGTACTCCAGGTAGACGCGGAAGAAGTCCTTGTACCACAGGTCGCCGTAGACGCGGCTGCGCAACAGGGTGTAGCGGTCGTCGCGCAGGCCCCGGCCGGCGTTGGGGTCGCCGAGGCGGCCCGAGGCGCCTCCCTCCTCGTTCATGTAGCGGATGCGCTCCTCGCCGCCGATCGACAGTTCCCAGGGGTGGTTCCAGGGGCAATCGGTCGAGCCGATCCGGATGCGCTTGAGGTAGTCGAAGCAATCGACGGGGTCTTGGCCCTTGTCGAGGTAGCGGAAGTCATTGTCGTAGAACGAGCCGAACAGAGTGCGGTAGGGCGTGGGCGGCGCCGTCTCGCGGCACTTGCCGTAGAGGCAGTCCACCGCGCTGTAGTAGCCGGCCCCGCTGGGCGGGACCAGGAACGCGCCGGGGAGCGGCTGGGGCGACAGCGACGGCACCTTGGCCCAGGGCGACTCGGGGGCCGGACATTGGCCTCCGCATGCAGCGCCGGGGGCGGGGGCACCGGCGGGGAGGGAAAGGATGACCTCCCCGGCAGGGGCCCCGGAACCGGCGGGCAAGGATGGGGGGAGCGAGGCCCCCGCGGGAGCGGCGGTCGGCAGCGTACCGGGCTCGATGGCGAGGAGGTAGACGGGGGGCGAGGCGGGCGCGGGCCCTTGGGCAAGGGCCACGTGGGCGTGGAAACACCCCAGCCCGGCCAGCAAGCCGGCCGCCCACTTGTGGGGCAAACGAAGAACTTGGAACATTGGCATCCCTGCGAATGTTGTTCGCCAGGCGCGGGCGGAAGGCGTCCTGCCCTCCATCAGTCCCTGCGCCGCGCCCGGCCGTTGTCGTAAAGAATCGGCGAACGGCAAATGCGCAGCAGAGGGGAAGAGCAGGAAAAGCGCGAAATGCACAAGAAGAAGGGTGACGCGGCTGGCGCGGCTTGCCCGGCTTGCGCCAACTTGCAGGAGAACGGGGCTTTCCCATCTCCCACGGCGCCAGGAAAGATAGCCGCCGGGTGGATGCCGGCGGCGTCCGTTCCGCACAGGCCCGTTCAAGGGGCGGCCTTCTTCGGCCCCGCGACGGGCACGATCGGGGCGGCCGCGTGCTTGGCGACGAACTCGAAGATCAACTTCGTCGCCGGGTCGTCGGCCCGCGCGATGTTGGACATGATGCTGCCGTGGTTGCGTTCGGCGATCTTCACCACCTTGACCTCGCACTTCGCCTTGGCGAGGGCCGCCCCGAAGGCCTCGGCCTGCTTGCCCAGCCCGGCGATCTCGCTCTCGGCGTAGAGCACGAGCATGGGCGGCAACTTCTCCTTCACGTGGGTCATCGGGGAGGCCGCCTTGCAGGACTCCGCGTCCCCGAAGATCTTGCCCAGCCGCCCGCCGACCGTGAAGACCCCGCTGATGGGGACCACGCCCTTGATGTTGTTCAGGCCGAGCTTGTGCGCTTTCAGATGGCTTTCATCCGTCGCCAGGAGCGCCGCCAGGTGTCCGCCGGCGGAGTGCCCGCTGACGAAGATCAGGTCGGTGTTGGCGCCGCGCTTGCCCAGGTTGGCGTGGGCCCACGCGAAGGCCCGGGCCACGTCCTGCACGTGCTCGGGGTGCTGGGTGAGTCGGTAGTTGATGGCGACGAAGGCGATCCCGTGGCGGGCAAACGTCTGGCCGTGCCTGGCGAAGCCGTTCTTGCTGCCGTTGCGCCAACCCCCGCCGTGGATGAAGAAGAACACCGGATAGTTCTTCTGCCCCTTCGGCAGGTAGAGGTCGAGCTTGTGGCGCTCCTTGTTGGCGTCCTTGCCCTCGTAATAGGCGACGTCCTTGACCACCTCGACCTCGAAGTTCCCGGCCTTGGGCGCCTCTCCCTGGGCCGGCAAGGCCAGCAGGGTCGATAACACCGCGACCGACGCGAACGCTCTCATGACTCACCCTCGCGACAATGGACCTGGCGACAGGGGAAAGTGTACGGGCGAGCAAGGGCCCGTGCAACTCGCCCGAGTTGCAGAGGCCCTCCCCGGGCGGTAAGCTAGAACCTCCAGACCCACGGGACGACCTCATGAGCGATGTTCCTCCCCCCGCCCGGCCTCGGTTCCCGGTGTTGCTCCTCATGCTCGTCGCCTTCGCCGCCGGGGCCTTCGCCGATCGGCGCGGCTGGGTCCCGGGACGGACCAACCGCCAGCCCGCCCGGCTGGACAAGACGTTCGCCCCCTTCTGGGAGGCGTGGAACGCGGTCGATGAGCACTTCGTCGATCGAGAAAAGGTGAGCCCCGAGCGCATGACGCAGGGCGCCATCCGCGGCATGCTCGATTCGCTGGGCGACCGCAGGCACACGGCCTACCTCACCCGGGAACAGCGCGCAGACCAAAAGCTGCGGCTCTCCGGTCAGTACGAGGGCATCGGCGCCGTAATGAGGCTGCTCGGCGGGCAACCGACCATCGTCCGCGTCCTGCCCGGCTCGCCGGCTCGCACGGCGGGCCTCCGCGCCGGCGACGTGGTGCGGCAGGTCAACAAGAAGAGCGTGGCCAAGCTCAAACTCCACGAGGTCACTGCGAGCATCAAGGGCGCCACCAACACGGCGGTCGAGTTGCGCGTTCTCCGCCCCAGCCTCGCCAAGGAGTTGGTCGTCACGGTCCAGCGCGGCAAGGTCGATCGACGCGAGGTCGAATGGTGGATGCTCCCCGAACGAGGAAAGGCGAAGCCGATCGTCGCCCACTTCGTCCTCGCGTCGTTCAGCGACAAGGCCGCCGAGCAGCTGCGCACGGCGATCGGGGAGGCGAGGGCGAACGGCGCTCGAGGCATCCTCCTCGACCTGCGCGGCAACTCTGGCGGCTACAAGGAGCAGGCCATCCTCGTCGCCAGCGAGTTCATCGAGGCCGGCAAGGTGGTCCTCATCCAACAGGATGCCAAGGGCCGCAAGGAGGAGCTCAAGGCGAAGGAGGGCGGGCTGGCGACCGACCTCCCCCTGTGCGTCCTCGTCGATGGCGCCACGGCCAGCTCCGCGGAGATCGTCGCCGGCGCCATCAAGGGCCACCAGCGCGGCAAGATCGTCGGGCTGAAAACCGTCGGCGCCGGCACGATCCTGCGCGGCTACCCGCTCGGCGACGGCGGGATCGTCTGGCTGGCCGTGTACAAATGGCTGACGCCGACCGGCGACGAGATCTGGCACAAGGGCATAGTGCCCGACGTGGAGGTGCCGTTGCCGCAAGAGGCCATCGTGCTGCTGCCCGACGCCGACGCCCCTCTCGCCCCGGAGGCGTTTGCGAAAAGCAGCGACGCCCAGCTGCGCAAGGCCTACGAAGTCCTCCGGAAAGAGATCCAGTGAGCCGCGGAGCGGCCCGCGGTTGCATTAGCGCGTGCGGCTTGCCCTCGGAAGGCTCGGCAAGTTGCGGCGAGGCGCAGGGCATCGTTCTTCCAGACGGCAGGCGGGGCACTTTGCGTAACGGCGCGGAGAGGGGCCGAGCCCCGCCGTGCTTTCTCGCTTGTCCCGCGCGCTTTGCGCCACCGTTCGTCTTTGCCGCGCCCGTCGCCGATCCGGCCCTTTTTTCCCTCCTCGAAGTGCGCTGGCGCCGACCGACGCCCCTATCGTGTAAGAGGCCCCGCGAGGCCGCCCTTCATCCGGGCGAGGAACTGCGGGCTTTGGCCTTTCACACAGGAGAATTCGATGACCAGCCCCCTGCGGGTTTTCGGGCTGACCTGCGCGCTGGCCCTGGGTGCGGCGCCTCTGCCGGCGCGGGCCCAGCCGCTCTGCGGTTCGTGCAGGCCGGCTTATCGGGCGCCCGCCTGCTACTGCCCGTGCGAGCGCGTTGGCCCCGTGCGGCGCGTTCTGCGCCGCGTGTTCCGGCCTTGCTGTCCGCCGCCGGCGCCGGTGTGCGCGGTCCCCGTGGTGGCCTTTCCAGCAGCGCCCGTGATGGCGCCGCGCGTATTCGTGCCTGCCCCGCCCGTGGTGGTCTCGCCGCCGGCGGACCTCGGCCGGCCCATTGCGCCGGTCCCCGAAACGCCCGCCCCGCCCCCGCCGTTGCCGCCCGCATCGAGTAGCTCCTTGCGGCGCGTCCCGCCGCCGTTGACGCCGCCGCTGCCGCCTCCCGCCGTGCGCGTCGAGCGCATCGCGGCAGCGCCGGCCGGGGCCGATGCTCTGCTAGGACAGGTCGTGGGCGCCGGCAACGCCCCTCGCGCCTACGTGCAACTGACGCTGGTCCACGCCGAGCGGCCGGGCCTTCGACGGGCCGTGACGGCCGACGCCGCCGGACGATTCGCGGTGCAGATGGCCCCCGGCGCCTGGCGCGTCTACACCCACGGCCAGGACGGACGCGCCGTCCTGCACGGCACCGTCGAAGTTCGGGCCCATCAGGCGTGCAAGGTGACCGTCGTGGGACGATGAAGCAGGCGAGTCGAGGGGCGGCAACTATTTCAGGAGCAATGCGGTTGGCGAGCGACTTGCCGTCCCTTTCGCCCCTTCACGGCGCTCGGCGGAGCGCCACCGCGTCTGGGGCGAGCAGAACCAGGCGGCGGGTGTCGGGCGAATGGCTGCCGAAAAGGTCCGGGCGCTCGGCCGGGATGAACCAGGAGTCGAAGTCGAGGTGAAGCCGCACTTCGGACGACTCGGGTAATTCATCCGGATCGACTTCCGCGATGAGGCGATAGGCGCTCCCGCTCGCCGAGATGCGGACGGGAACCTTCCGAGGCTCCCGGCCCGGCGCCGTCAATCGGGCCTGCACGTTTGGGAGCTTGCCCAGGTGCTCTGCGAAATACCGACCTCGCAGCTCGATGCGCGGAAAGGCCTTCAAGTCGGAGGCGTCCGCGATCAAGCTCACGCCGTTGCTCGAGATCCAGTCGAACGAAAGTCCTTCGACGCGCACGCTGGGGCGCACGAAGAGCACCACCTCTCCCCAGGGCAGGCGAAAGCGGCCAGCGTCGAGGTGGGTCTCGCGGCAGGCCGCCAGCAGCCGCGGCCGGTACTCGCGCATGCACCGCACGAATGGGTAGAGGTCGCTCCCCTTGTCGGCCACGGGCACGATGGCGACGTCGCTTTCGCGCACGGCCCGCACGGCGGCCTCTTCGCGCACGGCGTTGACCCCGCCGCCCAGCAGCCACGCCGGCTGGAGCAGCACGCCCTGCCGTTCGTAGACCACGGGAGAGACCAGGGAGGGGAGGAGGTCGTCGCTGACGGCGGCGACGGCGACACGCGGGCTGTCCCAGCGGCGGAGGCGGCAGCAGTCGCCGATCCGCTCGTACAGTTTGGTGACCTCTTCCATCTCGGCCCGCGTGCCCCACAGCGGCAGCGGGCGGGTGAACTGGTAGGCCTGGTGGTAGCAGCCGGCCCCGAGGCCGAGCGCGGCCAAGGCGGCGCCGGCCCGCCAACCGGCCGTGCTGGCGGGCAGAAGGGCGAGTGCGGCCGCCAGGACCAGCCAGACCAGCGCGGCCACCACGATGTTCCCGACGATCGGGGATGGCGAAGCGAACAGGGTCAGGGCGGTCAGCGGCGCCAGCAGACACAGGCCCAAGAAGGCGAGGACCGGGCCGTGGTCGCCAGCCGGCGTCGGGCCGACACACTCAACCCGCCCGCGCGCCAAGCGATGCGTCAGCGCCAGCACCAGGGCAGTCAGCAGGACGATCCCGGCCATGCCCATCAGCGGGAGGCCCGCGTGGTCGAACGCGACGCTCTTGGCGTAGAAGACGAGCCGGCCCGCGAGGTCGCTGGCCCCGAATTCCTGCCCTCGGATCAGGTTCTCGGCGTTCTCGAATTGTCCGAGGTAGTAAGCGCGGATCATGGGCCACTTCCAGGCCAGAACCGGCCCGGCCGCCGCCACCAGGGTGAGACCGGCCACCAGCAGCCCGACGAGGCGGGCGCCGATGAGGCGGCGCCGGGCCGGCTCGCCCCGGAGCAGGCCCAGGCCAAGCAGGGCGAGGAGCCCGGCGAAGACGCAAGCGAGGTAGACGACGCTGAGGTAGCGGGTCAGGACCAGCCAGGCGGCCGTCGCCCCGACGACCGCCGACCAGCGCCAGGACGCGAACGCCCCCGAGCGCACCACCGCGCAGAGGAACACCCCGTACAGGCACATGGCGGCCAGGTCCAGCGCGAAGTACGAGAGCCCGCCGGCGACACCAAACGGCGTGGCGGCCATGAGGAGGAGCCCGACGCCGAGGAAGGCGGGCCCCCAGCGGCGAGTGCGCCAGCGCAGCGTTGCCGCCAGGGCCAACTGGAACAGAGCGAAGTGGGCGAAGTTGAGCGTCAGGGCGCTCAGCCGCGACGGCCCGAGGACCACGAACAGCAGGCCCGCCTCCGCCTCAAAGACCAGGCCGTTGGCCACCGGCTGCCGCAGCGCCCAGAGGACGCCCGAGAGCGGTCCGCCCCGGAGGACCTGCTCGTAGCAGGCGTAGGCGCGGCCGAGGTAAACGGTCTGGTCGTAGCCGCGCGGGTAGCACCACGTCACCTCCCGCTCGGCATATTGGCGGAACATTCCGTACTGAAGCGTCAGCAGCAGGGCCAGGCCCAACCAGGAAAGCACCTCGGGCCGGCTTGGCTTCGGCAGCACGGGCGCGGTCGGCGCGGCCGGGGAGTCGGAGACGGTCTTTGGGGTCACGATGGTGTATCCTCACGGAGCGCTGGCCGTTCTTGGGGGGGCGTTGAAGCTCCGCCACGAGGTGGCGAGCCGGGGCGATTGGGCGACATGGCCCCGCATGCAAATGATCGGACGAAAGACGACCGGGCTTTACAAGGGGCCCCCAATTGTGATTTTTGGGCCGGGTGCAGGAGGTGAAGACAATGAGGCTCTCAGAAGCGAGCATCGCGAAACCGATCGTCGATCGACCGGCACGATCGATTGCGCTTGCACATTCGTCACCACCGATCCCGCATCGTGTTATGGCGACAGCCAATGCGCCGGTCGTTCCTTCTGCCCCAACGTACTTGGCCGTTTTAGGTTCTGAGCGCCTCCTCGTTTGACGATCGCCCCGGTCCCGGCGAGATGGTGCCGCGGGAAGTGACGTGGCGCTGGCCGTCGTCCCAGTCCGCCGGGCCCCCAGCGGCCTTCGTCTCGGGGCCCTTCGCAGATTGGGATCGCCCGGTCAACGAGCGGCCCCGAAGCAAGGGGGCGAGGGCTTCCGTCGATCGCCTCAAAAAGAGATCGCTCACCGCCGCTTCCCCACGCGTACCTTCCCCCAGGCGAAGTCGCCCACGTGGTTGGTCAGCGCCGTCTGCTTGCCGTCGCCCGTCAGTTCCTCGACGCGCCGCTCCGCGTAGTACGCCAGGTCGCGCAGGTGAAGCGAGCCGTCCTTCCCCGCCAGCCGGGCCAGCAAGTGCTCGGTATTGGGCGACTTCCCGGGCACCTCTCGTTGCTTGCCTTCCAGCGCCTCGAGCAGCGCCAGCGTCAACGCCCCGTGCCCCCAGCGCGCGTGCTCCAGCGCCGACTGTCGCGACAGGCACGCCGCCGTCATCACCAGTTTGCCGGCGCCCGGGGCGAGCGCGCGAGCCGCCGTCATGGGCCGCGTGATGGCGCCGGCGTGGCAGGTGTCCATCACCAGCCAGGCCGGGCATGCCTGCCGCAGCGATCCCTGGAACAGCCCCCAGTAGACGCCCGTGGCGAGCTGCTTTTTGGCGTCGTAGTTGTAGGGGCAGAACAGGAAGTCGTCGTTGCGGTCGATTTCCCCGTGCCCGGCGAACGTGACGACGATGAGGTCGTCCGCCCGGCGGTTCTCGCCGAGCGCCTGGATTGCCGTCAGGATGTTCTCGTGGGTCGCCTCCTCGTTCAACAGCGGGCCGTACGCACAAACCTCCTTGAACGCCCCCCGGCCGTGGCGCTTCAGCGCCTCCATCAGAGCGCGCGCATCGTCGGCCGCAAATTGCAACTGCTTCTCGCTGGGCAGGTGCTTGTACTTCGACACGCCCACGCAAAGGACGTAGAGCGAGCCCCCGCCGGCCGGGGCCACGTGCGGGCGCCAGTTGGCGCGTACCGTCGCGAACTGGGGGCCGTCGCGGTCGTGCTTCACGGCGATGCGGATCGGGTTTTCCTCGGCGCGGAAGACGACGTCCACCTCGCCCGACTCCCGTTCATCGCCGCGCGCTTTCACCTCGACCGCCCGCCCATTCACCTCGAGCGCGAGTTTGCCCAGCTCCCCTCCGCGCGGCGTCACCGTCACCCAGACGCGCGCGAGCTGGTCCCTGGCGTAGACGTGCTTGGCGAGGAAAACGACCTCGGTGGCGCGCCGCGGGGCCAGCTCGACGTCCAGTTGCGTGGACCACCAGCCCTCCTGATGGTCGTCGAGCACGCTGCCGCGCGGCAAGGGCTGCCCATCGACGAGCGCGCTCACCGCCGGGCCGGCCGCCGGGACAGGCCCCGGCGACAGAAACTTCGCCCCCAGCACCAGCGCGAGGAGCGCGCCGAACGCCACGCCCGCCAGCAGGAGGCCGCGCCGCGCCAGTCGGCGGGCTGGCCGGGCATGCGCCCAGCGACGGACGATGCGCAACACCTCCTTCTCGGCAAGGGCCGTCCCGCCATGCGGGGCCGCGACCAGCGTGTGGCAAAACGGCGCGCCGTCGAACCACGGATCGGCACTGGCCCGGGTGGCGTCGCGATCGCGTTCGCCCTGTTGCAGGGCCTCGGCGAGGGGCCTCAGCGAGAGGCGCTGCACCGGGTCGGTGGAAAACACCCACTGGCCGCCCCCCCGATCGACCGCCAGGAAGAGGTAGGGCGCCCTCCGCGCCCAGTGTTTGAACAGCAGGCTCTTCGGCGCGCGCAGCAACAGGCCCGCCGCGCGCGGCGGGCCGTCGGGCAAGCGCACCATCCACTCCTCCCCGCGCTCGACGTCCTGCTGAAATAGCTTACGATCGTCTTTGAGGAAGGCGCGCTCGCGGGCGAGCTCGGTGTCGGCGGCGAACGGGGCGCCATCCAACGGCCCTTCCCCGGCCTGGAGAAGGAGCCGGGCCAGGCGCGACCAGCGCTCGGCGAAACGGGCGCCGACGACGGCATCGCTCAGGTCCGCGCCGAAGCCGTTGCGCATCGCCAGGAAGAGCCCCTCCAGCGACTGCTCCGGCGGACCGTCGCCCAGTGCCAGGCCTTCGCGCACCAGAGCGGCGTAGCGCGCCAGTTCCACCGCCCCGGGCGGCAACTCTCGCCCGGCCAGCAGCTGCTCGGCGAAGGTGGCGGCGAGTAGGTCGTCGAGAGTAGGGTCGGCGCAGACGACGAGGAGCTGAGGCGCGCCGGGGCCGCAGGGCAAGGCCTCGGCCCCCTGTTCCAGCACCAGCGACGCCAGCGCGCGCTGGCCGGACGGTCCTCGCACGTGGACCTCGCCGGGGCCGGGCGCCGGGGGCGGGCCGGCCTGCGCCTTGCAGAAAACGAGTTGCATCGCGGTCCTCCACCAGCCTGGACCACGCGGGGGCCGGTCCCCCATTCTCGCACGGGAGGCAAGGGCGCTTCAAGCGCCAACGGCCATCTCTTTCCACGCCGTTTGCTCAAAACGACCAGCCTTGACGACCGAACAACCTGCCGGGGTGGTACTTTGATTGCCAGGCGCCCCCCGACCCGAAAGAGGGCTTCGACACCGCCAAGGAAGTCGTGGACGGCGAGGCCCGCTCTACCTGAACAAGAGGGGGAAGCGCGCCGAGCCGCGCCGGGGCCCCGCGCTTGCTTGCCGTTTCGCGGCGGACGGGCCCCGCGCCAAACGGCAAGCGAGCGGCCGCGATCACTTGGCGACTTCGAGGATGAGTTGCCGGGCGATCTTGTAGGCGGTGCGCAGGGTGTTGGCGCGGATCTCCATCTGGCCCTCGTTGAAGTGCCGGCCGAGCTCGCAATCGGGCAGGCCGGCGATGGCCGTCGTCAGGGGAAGGAGTTGCATGAACTCGTTGATCTTCTGGCGCTGACGATCGGCGGGCTCGGTGCTCATGGTTGGGTTCCTCTCGACGGGCGAAGTGGGCTAGACGTCTACGTGGGCAGGGCCCCGGAGAGCTCGTCCATGATTGGCGACAACTATTTCTCCACCAGCGACAATTAAAACTCCCCACGGCCAGGCTTCCTGACGACAATTAGAATTCCCCACGCCCCCTCCTGGTCCATGACCTTTGGGCTTGCTCCGCACTGGCCCTCTGCCGTGCCGTCTCCCCGCCGGGTGAAACGGAGGTGGGCACTGCTGGCCCGTCAGCATGCTCTCGTGTTTGGGGTGGAGGTGCTGAACCAGGATGAAGGCCATGCCGGTATTGTCCGGCAGGTGGGCCAGAAGCTGGCTGAAAGCCTTCAGGCCGCCTGCGGAGGCGCCGATCCCGACCACGGGGAAAGGGCTGTTGCCCGTCCTGTCCTCGCCGAACTGCTCCGCGGCGCCCCCTGCACCAGAAATCGCTTCAAGCTCATCAGGCTCGGTGACACTCATCGGGGGCCTCCCTCAAACCCATGCCCCCATGCTACCGCGCCCCTTCTCTGCTGTCACCCACGAGAGGTCCCTCGGGGAGAAGGCTGGGAAACTCGAATTGTCGCCAGCTCGCGCGGGGTGGGGAATTCTATCTGCCGTCCCTGGGGAGGAATCGTTCTCGCTCATGAGGCAACGCCGCCGATCCACTCATCGCGTGCGAAGTTCGAGTATCGGCCACGACGTCACGCCGGGCATGAAGCCCCGCGACCGTCACGTTCAACCCGGCCAGCAATTTCTCAATGTCCGCAGGCTCGACCGGGTTGACCAGGTGGTGGCTGAAACCGGCCTCCAGCGAGCGGTACTTGTCCTCCTGCCTCCACCCGGCCCTCCGACAAGCCTCCGACAAGTGCCGCGTCAGCCCGACGCAAGCCGCCGCTGTAATTCCTTCGGATCGACTGGCTTTGTGAGATGGAGGTCGAAGCCCGACGCCCTGGCCCGCTCCCGGTCTTCCGGCTGGCCGTAGCCGCTGACCGCGATGAGGCGTACCTCGGCCATCGTCGCGTCCTGC